>JBBQGK010000009.1:0-62412 GCA_038322885.1 Bacteriovoracales bacterium
GTACAGATGATCTCGATGGTCTCTATGAAGAACTCAAAAAAAATGGTGTGAAGTTTATTACTCCTCCGCACGATGAGCCTTGGGAGAGATCGGCCACTGCACTTGATCCCGATGGTTACTCCGTCGAGATTGCTCAAGGTCGACGAGGAAAAAATAAAAAATAAAATGCAGATTAAAAAAATAACAAACGATGAATTCTTTTCTTTCTTCTCTACGGAGATGCCAAAACTTTTTGATCAAACTCTTAGATACTCAATAATGGATGTCCGTACCCAACACGAACTCGCCAGTTTCGAAAGACTTAAGACCGCAATAGAATCTAATGAATGCCTCAATCTGGCTTTATACGATGAGAACAACAAACTTGCTGGATGGAGTTCCACTCGTCAAATGAGACCTTATGAATTTTATTCGTGGAATTCGGCCGTCTATCCGGAACATCGACGTAAAGGTTTTTACTCCCTTCTGGTAAAGGAAACGATCAAGGAGGCGAAGCGGCTTGGGTATCAAATGGTCACTTCAAATCATGTCATGTCTAACAATGACGTCATCATCGCAAAACTGAAGCTTGGATTTCAAATCATGGGGATCGAGACGTTTGATGATTATGGAACCACTGTGAAACTTGTCTATCACCTTAATGAGACTCGCAAAAAGGCCTTTGATTTCAGAACCGGCTTCAAACGTCCGGATCATGAGATAAAGACTCTTTTCGAGCTCTAAGAATTCGTGATTTTGGTAGTTTATGGGTGCGTCTTTCCTTCACACAACCTACTTGTCCCTTGCAAATCCGCGAATTTTTGATTAAAAACTAGACCTTCAGTAAATGCGGAGTCGTAGCTTAGTTGGATAGAGCACTTGACTACGAATCAAGAGGTCGTACGTTCGAATCGTACCGATTCCGCCATTTTTTCCTGATGCTTTCCAATCATTTTTACAATCAGTCATTCGATACACCTATATCTCGTTTATTATCTGGTCCATGTTTAAATATCTTTTTTACCCAATTCTTTTTGCTTCATTAAGCGTTCAATCGGCGATCAATCCAGAAACTTTAAATAGAATCAATAATGCTGTGGTCCCTCAAATAGGTAAAAGAATTAACAGTGCGATTGTTGGAATCTTTGAGACGGGTGAAATTAAATATCTGTCTTACGGTGTTGCTACCCCAAACTCGATGTTTGAGATTGGTTCTATTACAAAGACTTTTACGTCGCTCATGTTTTCATTGGCGATTGATAAAGGCCTTGTGACAACCGAGACCACGTTGGGAGATATTCGACCTGAATGGAAAGGGCAGAAAACAGGCAGTATTACTTTGCTCGAACTCGCTACTCATCGTTCTGGTCTTTTGAGGCTTCCGTGTAATCTTATTTCTCAAGATGATTCCAATCCCTACAAGGATTATTCTGAACAAGAGTTAATTGCGAGTATTACTGATGCATCAATTGATTCCATTCCGGGATGTCATTTAACAGCACATCCTTCTGAACTTTTGGCCTACTCAAATTGGGGAATCGCCATCCTTGGATATGCTCTTTCAAAGCGCGCTGGACTCACCTATCAAGAAGTTTTACGGCAGTGGATTACTGGCCCACTTAAAATGACAGATACAGTTGTTGAAATGGATAGTGATCAAAAAAAGCGGCTTATACAGGGTTATACTGTCAAAATGGTGGCGACTGGAATTTGGGACCGGTTAAGTATGTTTGGCAATGGGGCCATTAAATCTACTGCTATCGATATGATGATTTATGCACAGGCAATGCTTCATCCAGATCAGACTCCTTTTGCAGATGCGATTAGGCGTGTTCAGACGAGACAGTATAAAAACATCGCCTTCAACTGGTATATGACTCCGGCCGGAAGTATTTGGCATAATGGAATGACCGGTGGATATTCAAGTTTGATGAAAGTCTATTTGAAGAAAGATTTTGCAGTCTTTGATCTTACGAATACGGAAGCCGACCTTAATTGTTTAATTGAGACCATTGAAGAAGATACTTGCGACCCTATGGTAAACTAATTATTTTGCACGGTTTAAGTATTTCGCCAAATTCTCTTTTATACATCTTGCCTGAGGTGAAAGTCCTTCGACAAAAACCACACTCTCGTGTCGCAGGTTTTCCGCCTTCAACGTACCGTTCTTTTTCAAATAACTTTCCATCGCTCTTACATCTTCAATTCCGGTGCTCTTGTATGTCGGATGATCTTTAACAAATGAAAACTCTTCCACCATTTCAGCAATCGCATCTGTCGTAGAAACTTTATATTTCCCGGTCGCTGAGTTTGGTATCTCTACTCCGTTCAAAGATATTTTTGAGATTTTATCGTTGGTGATCTCGATCTTGAGACCGTTAGAAAAATAAGGCCTATTCCCCGATACCATCATCCCGTCTTTTGAAGCCTGGATGAATTTCCAAACTTCTGCCCCATTGAATTCTGCTGTAACCACGACATGTCCCAAAGGATTGAGACTCAAAAGGTGGCGCAGTTTTACGTCTCCCTCAGGGATTCCCATGCGGATACTCTTCCCTCGTACGATCGTGATATCCGCCCCGGCCGCTAGTCTTTGAGATTCCGCCACAAAGTTTCCTGTGGGATGCTCGGCTTTAATAATATCACTTCTCGTGCCGGCAAATCCCGCGTTCGCTTTTCCAACAACACGGTTGAATTTTTTATCGCCTTCATCAAGGAATGGTTGAAGCAGGGCCGCGACTTCTTTATCCTGGGCGTACCCTTTCACGGGAATTAGTTGATACTTTAACACCACAGGTTTTCCGGATGAGAGATCGATATCCATTCGTCCGACAAAATTCCCACTTTCTTTTGCTTGCACAATAAAGGTGTTACCAATTTTAACAGGCTCCGCAATCTCGGTATGAGTATGGCCACCAACGATCACGTCAAGTTCAGGAACATTCTTTGCAAGAGTTTCGTCACCTGCAGCATTGACCCCGTGAGACTCATTGGCAAAATATCCAAGGTGAGAGAGCCCAATCACCATATTGTTTTCTTGTTTTAATCTTTTGACTAACTCGCTCGGGCCAGTGGTTGGATCCCGGAAAGTTAAACCTCGTGTATTGGCCTGCGGGGTAATCTTCGGTGTATCAGGTGTCGTGTAACCAACAATGGCGATTTTTTTCCCCTCAAAGTCTTTAACAATATAAGGAGTGAAAATATGTTTTCCGCTCTCGTCGACGATGTTGTCTGAAAGAAAAGGAAAGTTCGCAATTTCTTCCTGCTTTTTAAGAACGGAAAAAGGTCTGTCGAATTCATGATTCCCAGGAGTCATGGCATCGTATCCAATGAGGTTCATGGATTCAAAATCTGGCTGAGCATGAAAAAGATTGGATTCCGGAGGACCAGTGTTAACGTCTCCGGCAGACAAAAGGAGAACATGGGCGCCAGATTTTTTTGCCTCCTCACGGATTTCTTTGATGAGAGTTGCTTGGGCTGCCATGCCGAAATCACCATCAAGAGAAGTCATGAAGTGTCCGTGATGATCATTGGTATGGAGTAAAATGATTCTCTGAGCTTGAGCCAAAGTTGAAATCAAAAAGATAGTAACGAGAAGGACAATTCGCATAAGTTAGTATCGGCTTTTTACCTCAGGAAATTTAATGGAATGCCTTATTTAAATACTACGGCATCTAGCCTAGTGAGAGACTAGATTAGTCGGTAATTTGTAAGAGGATTTTTTTCGACCAAAAGGCTTTATCGGTTAGAATTTTAGGTATTGAGGTGCTTATGAAGACAATTATTTTCGTCCTGTTAATGATGGGATCAGCTTTGGCCCAAAACCTAACCCCAGATCAACAAAAAAAAATGCTCGATGACATGCGCGTGATGAAAGAAAGGCTTGATCAGCTAGAGAAAAACAAGGCCCCAGTAACCTCTGGCCTGAAGACCACAAACTACAAAGATGCGACCTCGGAAACCAATAGTCCTGGTGGTGCTAGTCCTGGAGAAGAAAGTGCCCCGGCCCTTACCGCTGACCAGAGCAAAAAACTGATGGACGACATCGCAGTCCTTAAAAAAAACCAAGCCGACTCTCAAAAAATTTTAGATGAAATGGAAAATGAAGATAACCAATGAAAATATTTTTTATCCTCTCGCTACTTAGTCTTCAGGTATTTGCCCAGAATCTGAGTCAGAGTTTTCCTGCTGGAAAAGGTTCAAGCTACAAAATTATCATGAAGGGCGACAAAGCAAATCCCGTCTCTTTATCGCTCTACGTTGCCGGTACTCGGGTAGATTCTGTTCATATTGAATACTTCATGGAGACTAAAGGGATCATTCCTCTGCAGATGTGGCAACAATTTGAAATTGGTGTCAGTTCAAAGGGCGCCGAGATTAGAAAAGGCTATGTGTTTACAAAAGAACTCACGGCTCCTGAAACTATGCCTCCAGAATACCTCAAGGGTGCCGGTGGGGGAATTCAGGTCAATGATTTTCTGTTTGCTGATAAAGCCCAACTCGATAAAGACAAAATTGGAATTGAAAATGTTGAAATTGCGGCAGGAACGACCAAGGCCACTCATTACCGCGTATCCAATAACGGACAGACTGTAGATTATTGGATCTGTGATGATGCTAAACCAATGGGTCTTGTGATGCTGGTCTCAAAGAGTGAAAAAAACGAAAACCAAAACTATAGCCTGGAGCTCACAAGCCTCATGGACAACGTCAAAGCAAAAATTCTTCCTGAAAAAGCCGTTTCTTTGTCTGAGGCAGGAAAATCTCTGCTCGCTAAACCCGAAAGCATGCGCTGAACCAAAGATAACTTAGGTTTGATCCAATCCCATTATCGGTTATTATGAAGGGAACTCTCTCAAGGAAACTTATGAATAAGATTCTGATTTTTGCTTTCTTACTGATCAGTGCCAACGTCATGGCCGACACGGAAGTGAGTCTCATGGGGAGTTTGAATTATAATACACCAGAAACAAATAATCTCGATAACGTCGACTCTCGATCTTCCGGCGGCGGATGGGGAGCAGGTGTTCGTTCTTTGATGGGAATTAACGATCAGCTTTTTTTTCGAACCGGAGCTAGTTTTGTTCAAAAAAACTTCAGCTATAAAATTAATGGCGGAGGTAATAAAGGGGATCTTTCCTTTCAGTATTCTTACCTTAGCATCCCCCTGACTTTTTATTGGAGAGCCTCTCCTCAGACTGGTTTTTTCTTTGGTTCGGCCATCAACGCCCGCTTAAATGATTCTTGCTCTGGCACCCAGGATTTTGACCACTGCTCTGCGAAGGGATCTCGTTCTATCGTGATGCCAGCTATTGTTGGATTTGAATTTGTTTTGACGAAGAAAGTTGGAGTTGAAATTTCTTACGAGTATGCCTTAACGGAAACGGCAAAAGATCTTAAAGTTAATACAACTGTGGTTTCCCTTCTTTATCACTTTGATCAGAACTGAAACTAAAAGACTTCAAAAGACTTTATGACGAGAGAAAAATCTATTCAGGAACTTCTTAAAAAAGAAATTGCCAGCAAAAGCATCCCTGCAGCTGTCGTCTTTGCTGTTTTTGCCATCGTTGTTTATTTTTATCACTTCCATATTGTTAAGTTTGTCATCCCGGTGCAGATCGCAACATTTGGCGTTCTCCTTGCCTCGGCGTTGAGGATTTTTGTCGCCAAGGCGATGACCATGAACGGCGCCAAGAAATATTATTGGTCAATAATCAGGTCCACTGTTTGGCTCAATATGATTTCTTGGTCAGTTATTTTTTCATTATCTGCTTACGAGTTACAAACAACAGGAGTTGATTATTGCGTTCTTGTGACTGTGCTCACTTGTTTTGTGAGTGCATCAATCGTGACACTTTCATACGATAAGTGGCTCTTCATCCCCTTTCAAGTACTCCTTATATTTCCGCTTATCATTGTGGCCCTTGAGCAGTGGGGCCGGGAGGGCATACACGGTCTTTTAGTCCTCGCTTTTGTTTTTTTCTGCTGCTTTTTGTATCAGCTTAAACAGTTTAAAGAATTTCGCTTTCAGCTTTTATCGAGACTTGGCTACCAGGTAGATCTAGAAGAATCCTTAAACACTCTTCAACTTAGCAAAACGGAGCTCATAGATCAGACCGTCAATTTAATTCAAATTTCCAAAGCATCCGCTCTGGCCGAAATGGCTGGAGGTCTCTCCCATGAGGTTAACAATTCACTCCAGATTATTTTGGGATCTATTCAACAACTGGATAGAAATTTGCGAAACGATTTGGGCAAAGAGCATGCTTATGAAAGCCGGATAAAAAACATCCGAGATGCGATTACTAAAATTAAAACCGTAGTAGAGGGTCTTCGCCACTTTTCCCAACAGATGGATTTGGCACCAAAAGAGTTGTGCTCTATCTCCGATATCGTTAGCCGCTCTCTCAATTTTTCACAAGAAATTTTGCGGGCGCATTCTATTGAACTCGTCATGGGAAGTGTTCCGAGCGTTAAAGTCATTTGTCATCCAACACAATTAACTCAGGTTATTTATAATCTGATAAAAAATGCCTTTGATGCCGTACTGATTAACGGCGACGAGCCCAAATGGATCAAGATAGACTTCGTTATCCAGGGGGAAAAACTCAATATTTACATCATTAATAGTGGTAAGAAGATTACTCAAGACGTCGTTTCTAAAATCTTCCAGCCCTTTTTTACGACCAAAGAAGTAGGCAGGGGGTCCGGTCTTTCCCTAAGCTCCTCACTGGGGATAGCGCGTGAACATCACGGTGACCTTTTTCTTGACACGGCACAGAAGCACACGTCGTTTGTTTTTAGCTTGCCCATCGTCCGTGAAAACCAATTGTAAGTTAAATTAAAAACTCGCCGATTTACTTTTTTTCCAATTTAAGCAATTCTTAAGATCAATTTTTTACTCATAAGGGGAATTTCGATGAAAAAATCCATCCTCTTAACTTTAGTGCTCACTGTTTTAAGTAGCTGTGCTACTTATCACTACGCTCAAAAAGTTAAGACTATCTCGTTCAGCGAGAACATGACAAAAGGGACTTCTGTTGGTCCAATCCGTGGCGAAGACTGCACATGGACTGTGTTCAACCAACAACTAGGTGGAGCTCCAACGATTGATAAAGCATTTATGAATGCTAAGGAACAATCTGGTGCTGTATCTGCCGCTGGTTTCGGCGCACTTACAACGAAAGACACTTCAAAAGAAATTCGCTACATCAACAACGCCAACACATCTAACGAAGGCTTTCAGGCCTACTTGTTCGGAAAATCTTGTTTGGTTGTAACTGGGATTGGGTACAAATAAATGAAAACTCTTATTCTTGCCTCTCTTCTTGTAGTTGCTACAAGTTGTGCTTCAAAACAAAAATTTCTTGATGCTACAGCAGTATCAATGACTCACCAAAACCTTGAGCCAGGTCAAAACTTGGTTGAGATCGGCGAAGTTGATTCAGAATTCTGCTCTGATTCGATGAACGATAAAGGTGACATCGGTTTGATGGATAAAGTAATCGAAGGAGCTCAGAAAAAATCTGGTGCTGACTTCATTACAAATGCATCTTTCTGGAGAGCAGGAAACTGCGTTTCAATCACTGGAACTGGAAACAAAATTGGAACTGTAGCTGCAGCTTCAAACGAGTCTCTTAAAAAAGCAAAAAAGAAGTAATTCTTAGCTCTCAGGGCACCCTTTGGGTGCCCTTTTTTTTTGCCCTTGATCAGCAAACTCCAAATAAAAGATAAGACTTTCACTCATCACGTGATAATGTCCGGCCTGTGAATAAGATTCAGGATCTACTGACAACTACTTTTAAACTCGCCTCTGAACACATTGCGAATCGCACTCATGTGGGGCCCCTCTTGCCACCGCGGGAGTTGAGTAAAAAGCTCGCCCTCGAGTTGTCCACTGGCGGACGAAATCCTGAAGAGCTCGTGGAGGACATGAAAAAGTTCCTCGAGTATTCAACCTATACTCTTATCCCTCAATTTCAGAACCAACTCTTCTCTGGACTTAACCCTTATTCACTTGCTGGGGAATGGCTCACGACCATTATCAACTCCACGATGGCGACTTACGAAGCCTCACCCGTCGGAACATTGATGGAAAAAGAACTCGTTCAGCACATGAATAAAATAGTGGGTTGGAATGATGGTGATGGAATTATGGTCACCGGCGGATCTAATGCCAATCTCGTAGGCATGCTTCTCGCCCGAAATTATTTGATGCCTGAATCGAAACTAGATGGAACGCAAGGCCTCAAGCTCACCGCCTTTGTTTCGGAAGAGAGTCACTATTCCTTCGATAAAGCGGCCAACCTTCTAGGGATCGGATCAAAAAATCTGATTAAGGTTGATGCTGATGAATCAGGGCAAATGATCGTCTCAGACCTTAGAAATAAAATTAAGGCTTCAATTGCTCGCGGGGAAAAACCCTATTTCGTTTCAGCGACTGCGGGAACAACGGTCCTTGGGGCCTTTGATCCAATTACTGAAATTTCTGCCGTTACCAAAGAGTTTAAGTTATGGCTTCACGTTGATGGTGCCTGGGGCGGAAGTACTCTACTCTCAAAAACTCATCGTCATCTTATTAAGGGTGTTGAGCTCGCCGATAGCCTGACCTGGGACACGCACAAAATGCTAGGCACTGGTCTAATTAGTTCGTTTTTTCTAACTAAGCATGCTCACTCACTTCGCCAATCAAACAATGCCGGAGTTGGTGATTATATTTTCCATGAAACTGAAACCTCTTCGTGGGATACGGGCCCATCATCTCTGCAGTGTGGTCGCCGCATCGATGCTTTCAAGGTTTGGCTCATGTGGCGCGCCCTTGGAGACGTGGGTTTAGAGAGTCTTGTTGATAAACTTTTTACTAATGCTGAAACAGCGAAGAAGCTTATTCAGTCAAGGCCTGAGCTCGTCTTTATTCATGATCCAAAAATGCTCAATATTTGTTTTCAGTACATTTCAAAAACAAATCCAAGTGAACTAGTTAAAAAAGTCAGAGAGAAGATTTTGCAGGAAGGTTCTTTTTACGTGAACTATTCCAGCCGCAAGGATCAGACTTTCTTTCGCATGATCATCGCAAATCCTGACTTGCAGGAAGCTCACACTGAAAAACTACTAAGCCGAATTGTTGAGATAAGTCGAGAGCTCGATCAATAGTCGCCACCCTCTCGGGTGGAGACCATCAATTTAATGTCTGGATTCCTTGGGTGTTTCTCGATTGGGATTCATACCAGATTGGTTTGAGGTTCCATAAGGATGGTCTAGCGCCTCTTTAGAAGCAGTAAAACTTCTCTTCTCAAACTGGGTTCTCTCGTCGCTTCGGGTGGCGGGATCTTTTGCAGCATCTTGCATCTGAGACATTTCTGATGTTCTCTCCGCAACGGGATTTCTCTCATAAGAGCTCGTTCCGTATTGCTTTGATCGATCAGTTGGATTTTCAAACGAACTAATGAGAGTGTTCATTTTTTCCCGAATCGAAGATTTATCCTCGCCATACTTTTGATGGACCAGTCCATTAATGGCAGCAAGACTTCCTTTCGTTTTATTCAGTTCTTCTTCAGAAATCTCTCCCCAGATGTTGCGAACACCACTTTTAATTTGGTTCCAGTTCTTTGAAATTTGGTCTTGATTCAACATGAATCCCCCTTGGCTAGTGATAATCAGTTTGGTGGCTATCGTTGCGCTTGATACGTTGTTGTTTGCGTTTTAACGGTTTGTCTTTTTTGTTTTTCGCTGCGGCCTTACCTTCTTGATAGATTTCGATCGCATTGGTTTTTAATTTTTCGAAAATTTCATAAGAAGTACGCACAATTCTTTGTCTTATTTCTGTGACGTCTAACATGCGGCCCTCCTGGTCATTATGTTCCACATTAAGAGAAGCAGGATTGGTGCCAATCGATTGGTACGGGTATTGCAAAACATTCTTTAGAGAATTCCACAGGAGGAACTAATGACGACAAAATTAATGAACAATAAAAAAAGAAATCATGCGACCAAGGTTCTAGATCAAATGAGTAAGCATCTCGCACCTGAGGCCCCTCTCTCGCCTAAAAAAGTAGGTCTATCCATTGATAATAATGAACGTGTCGAACTAAAGGATCAATACAATGTGATCAGAGAGGATCTCATGAAATTACAGACTGATCTTACGATTGGTTTGGATCTTGCTAAAAACTACATCAACAAGCTGCAGCCCAAGACAATCGTGATGGATTATTTGAAAACAAAAAACCTTTTCTCGTAGTTCAATCCTCCCCGGCCTATGAGGTGTAAAGTCCCATTGGCAGGTCGTTAACTGATTTAAGTCTTTAATAACTGAAAAAACTAGTTGGCACCAATCGTGCGATAGATCTGGTAAGAGCGCGGAGCGCCCTTACCACCATTAAGGAGAAAGTATATGTTAAGAGCTTCAATTTCATTTTTTGTTTTAGGACTAATCGCCATTTTGCTTGGTGCTAACGGAATCGCTGGCCTTTCAATCGACATCGGTAAGACATTGTTGTTTGTCTTCCTTATTCTTGCTGTGATTAGCTTTGTAGCTAGCCTTGTCGTAGGCAAACGAATCACTAAGTGAATTTATTCACGGGAGATAATAATGGAAACCAAAACTCATCTCATTGTTACTTTCGTGTCTCTTGTCTTTCTTGGAGTCATCGTGGTGAAACCCGATCTCATTAAGAATGATGATGATCACTCTTGCAGGTTAGATAAAGGACGGATGGAATGCCAATATCGTCTACCTCAAGATGTGTATGCAAAAAATAAATAATTGAGATCGAAGAATTGACGTCGATCCAGCTAAAAACGGAGACCAAAGGTCTCCGTTTTTATTGCAGAAATCTAAACTTGAGTTCTTCTAGGTCCAATTCTTTGAGAATAGAGCTGAGACGGTCCTCTGGATATTTCTGAGGCAGATCCTTAAACTGGGCGATGATGAGTTCATTCTTCATTGAATGTTCCCAACCAATGAGTTCGGTCACAGTCACTTGGTAACCATTAGCTTCGAGTTCGAGACACCGAAGAACGTTGGTGAGATGACTTCCGAACTCTCGCGTATGAATAGCATGGCGATACATTTCAGTGAGTGGAGTTCGGGAAAGATTTCTTTGTTTATTTTTCTTAAGCACACTTGCCACCTCTGCCTGGCAGCAGGGAACGATGACTACATATTTAGCTTTTTTCTCAAGAGCAAACTTGATGGCATCATCAGTGGCCGTGTCACAGGCGTGCAGGGCCGTTACTAAATCGACTTTTAAAGGGATTTTGGAAGAGCTTATGGATTCCTCAACTGAAAGGTGATGAAAGTCCATCCGGTCAAACTTGAGCTTCTTGGCGAGGTCCTGAGATTTGATTACAAGATCTTCTCGAGTTTCAATACCAACCATGCGGGCGAGCTTGAGATCCTTGAGAAATAAATCGTAAAGAATGAAGCCGAGGTATGATTTTCCCGCCCCATGATCAACGACATGAAATTTTTCATTCTCGGCGGAGAGATCTTTTAGCAACGGCTCAATGAACTGATAAAGGTGATAGACCTGTTTGAGTTTTCTGCGTGTGTCTTGATTGATCTTTCCGTCGCGCGTGAGAATATGAAGCTCTTTAAGGAGCTCCAAGCTCTGGCCAGGTCTGATCTCTGGTATAGTTGTCATATGGAAGCCGAGCTTAGCATAAGTCCTCCTCTGCGACTGCTCGAATATTTTATTGATTCCTAATCGATCTTTCAATGATTTGGAAGTTTTGTTATCTTAATAGCGAGGAGAAAATTTTTATGGATGTTCCTTCAGCGGTTCTCAAGCGCTATCTGGATCGACGTATCGTTGAAATCGTCGATTGTGAACGTGCGCTAAAATCAAAAGAGTATGGCAGTCTCATTAAGATGGGTCATCAGCTTAAAGGCAATGGAACAACTTTTGGGTATCCAGCTCTCTCAGAGCTGGGAAAAAAATTAGAAAATGCTGCCACCAATTCTGATCATCAATTGATGATCAAAATCTTGGCAGAAATCTCCAGCTTCATCAAAAAAATTAATTAGTTCAAATTCATTTCTTTCAATTTACGATAAAGAGTCTTTCGATCAATACCCAAATCTTTTGCTGTCTGTTCTTTTGCACCTTCATTTTTGTCAAAAATGTGCTGAATGTATTTCTTACAAAGATCTTCCAGGGTCATTGGGGCAAGGTCTTGCCTAAAAGATAGACCGGCGGGAATTTTTTCATCCACCAAAGCTGGCTGATGATAGTTATCTTCAGTCGGAAGATCTTCAAGCTGAATGGTGTCTGTTGTCGCAAGAACCACGGCGCGCTCGATTGCGTTCTCCAGTTCTCGAACATTTCCTTTCCAGGGCAAGCTCTCAAGCTTTTGTATCGCCTCTTTAGAAATTCCGCGAACACTTGAATTATTCATCACGGCAAATTTTTTCAAGAAAAATTCCGCAAGGGGAAGAATGTCTTCTTTTCGTTCACGTAAGGGCGGCATATAAACTGGAATAACATTCAAGCGAAAAAATAAATCTTCGCGGAATCTTCCTTCCAGTACTTCTTTTCTCAGGTCTTTGTGAGTGGCGCAAATGATACGGGCCGTAATGTCTCTGTATTGGTTTTCACCGATTCGTTTTACTTTTCTTTCCTGTAGTACTCGAAGGAGTTTGGCCTGAAGGGGAAGTGGCAGGTCACCAATTTCATCAAGAAAGAGTGTTCCCTTATTTGCTTCTTCGAAAAGACCAACTTTCTTATCTGAAGCTCCGGTGAAGGCACCTTTAGCGTGACCAAAAAGTTCGGATTCAAGAAGATTTTCAGGAATCGCCGTACAGTTGATCGCGATGAAGGGACCGTCTTTTTTATCACCAAGTTCATGAACTGCGCGTGCTACGACTTCTTTACCAGATCCACTCTCTCCGCTGATGAGGACGTTGGCCTGACTTGTTGAAACTCGTTTAGCGAGCTCCATTGCTTTTTTAAAGCCCGCCGATTTGCCGATGACACCCTTTAGGCCCGGAACATCTTCCTGAAATAAGCTTTTAAGATTTGAATTCTCAGCTTGGACTTGATTCAAAAACAGTGCTCTCTGAAGAGAGATGAGAAGCTGGGGAAAGTGAAGTGGTTTTAAAACAAAATCATAGGCACCAGACTCGATCGCTTCAACAGCTATCTCCACACTGCCTTCTGATGTCATGAGGATAATCGGTAGCGAGGATGACTTGCGGATGCGTTTGATGAAATCTATCCCTGACATTGTTGGGAGCTTAAGGTCTGAGATCACCACATCAGGATGAAGTCTTTTATTCTCGATCTCGATGGTTGCTTCTTCGGCATTATTGAAAGCATCAACCTTGTAACCCCTTTGTTTGAAAAAGGAAGTGAGAAGGTCCAATAAATCGATATCATCATCAATCAACATCACGGTGGGACTATTTTTAACTTTCATGGGGCTAAAATCCTTTGAAGGGAACTTTTGACTTACCTTAGGGGTAATTTTACCCGAAAACAAGCCGTTCTACCTTAAGGCAGGCTGGTTTTTTGGGAAAAAGGGCTGGCATGTACGATGCATCTACTTTTCCGTGTTTCTTAAACCATCAAGGAGTCTATATGCATTCTCAGTTAAAATTCGGTCTTATGTTTATCTTCACTGCATTCATCGGAGCAGTTGTTGGCGGACAGGCCTTCGCTGCTGACAAAACCTTAAAGGATAAAGCAGTTGAAACCGGTCACGACATGTCTCGAGGCGCCAAAAAAATGGGACGCGCTATTCAGGATAAAACATGTCCGATGGTAAATGGGAAGGTTGAGTGCGCGGTCAAAGAAGCTAAGCACGGAGTTCAAAACGCTGCAGACAAAATGGAAGATGCGGCAGATTAGTAAAAAAAATAAACTTAAAAATCAGTTCACGGAGGATTCATGAATAAAAGTGGATTATTAGCACTCGCCTTATTTGGATCTACAATGGCCGGAGCTTATGCTGCGAAGGGTGGAGTTTTTGTTGAGCCGATGGTTACTTATGAGCAAGGCCAGGGAAAAATTAATTATCAGAGTCCACTCAATAATTCTACCAGTCACATGGATGGGTTTGGTTTGGGTGCTCGTGCTGGTTTTCAGGTTTCGGACATCATTTTCATTGGCGCCGATGGACGTTATTCGCAACCAACTTTTAAAGATTCCAGCCTTAATACGAAATCAGATGCGAAAGCTTGGAACTGGGGACCGACTCTTGGTGTGCAAACTCCGACTGACCTCGGTATTCGCATTTGGGGTACTTATATCGTGGATGGCCAGGTTGATCCGAAAAAAGACAAAGGTGTTGATGCTAAATTTAAAGATGGATCGGGTTATCGGTTCGGCGCAGGTATCAAACTGTGGATTACAAGTTTAAACCTCGAATACCAGCGCATGACCTATGATACAACTGATGTAAGTACAAACATTGCAAATTTTTCTACGAAAAATGCAAGCTTGAAAAACGACAGTTGGATTCTGAGTGTGAGTTTCCCAATTGGTCTTTAAGGAAGTTTTATGAATATTTCTGAGTCTATGGTTTATGTTTTAAAAAACCGCAGCTCGAGTTTGTTTACCTCATTTTGGAAGACAGACTTGCGTAAAGTTTTTCGTGACGTAAAAAATGACTTCAAAGATATTTTGTCGAGTAGTAAAAGCGTTATGACGACGATTAAAGAACAAAGTGTAAAAGAGACCCTGAAGGATGTGAAAGATTCAACCAAGGACGCGGTCACTGTTTTTAAAGTTGTTCCTGGAAGAATCCGACAGGGTCTTCTTTTTTTTAGAGATGACCTGATTCATGAGATGGAGCAGCTTTCTGAACAAAAACAGAAAACCATTTTTTGTATCAAGGTTATTGCTGTTCTAAGCAGTTTTACACTCAATGCGCTTTACGGAGTTCGTCAGACCAAAAATCATCTCCAGTTTCGTGGCCTTAAATTAAAAAGTGCACTTACTCACATGGTCGCAACAGAAATTCTCGTTCGGGTAACACAAGTTTTTATTGTGCGACTTTTAAATGAGATGGAGACCCAAGTTGATGATGCTGATGAACTTAAAAAAATCAGTAATTTTAAGTCATTGATTAGTAGCGGTACTCCCCTTGACTCTCATCCTGATTTTGACCTGACCGCTTCAGAGGGTGATCGTGCCTTGGCAATTGTTGAAGCCTTTAAAAATTTTATTATGACTGGAAATCGTGCCACTCCGTAGATCGACAGAATAGCGGTTTTGCCATAAGATGGCTCTATGTCAGATATAAACCAAACTCTTCAAAACTTACGCGTTAGTTATCTGTCGGCTTCCCTTGATGTTCATCAGTGCGATCCCAATCCCGAGAAACAATTCTCACAATGGTTTAAGCAAGCACTCGAAACGAATTGTGATGAGCCCAACGCTTTTGTACTTTCTACCGTTAAGGGAGACCAACCACGAGCAAGGGTGGTGCTTTTAAAAGGTATTGATGAAGGAAAATTTCTTTTTTATACCAACTACGATAGTGCCAAAGGCCATGAGATCGAGCAGAACTACAAAGCTTCCATGACTTTTCTGTGGCTTCCTCTCCAGCGCCAGGTCCGGATCGAAGGTGTGTTTACCAAAATGTCCGCAGAACAATCGGATGGATATTTCAAAAGGCGCCCTCGCGGAAGTCAGCTGGGTGCGATTGCCTCTCCACAAAGTGAAAAGATAGAGTCTCGTGCTGCTCTTGAAGAATTATTTAAGACAGCAGATGCTGCGCACGCCGGTGAGACTTCATTGCCACGTCCAGCTCAGTGGGGTGGTTTTGGATTGATTCCAAATTACTTTGAATTTTGGCAGGGAAGAGATAACCGAATGCACGACCGGATTGTCTATGAGCGGAATAATTCTCAGTGGGACATTTCCCGACTTGCTCCTTGATACTCGTCGAAAACTTTTGAAAAAAACAAACCCCACATAATTCCTATCGCCGCTCCACCTAGAATATCAGCGGGATAATGAACCCCCAGATAAATTCTGCTGTAGCTAACGAGGACTGGAAAGATCATCGCCATAAAAAAGAAGCGTCTCTCAAGCTTCAGGCTTTTTGCCATGAAGATTGTGGCGGCAAATGTGTTAGATGCATGAGAAGAGATGAAGCCAAATCTTCCCCCACATTTTTGGCCAAAGTTATGTATGAGACCAATCAGGTCTTCTTCACGACAGGGACGGAGTCTCATAAAGATATTTTTAATGATCTGTGAGCTGGTGGTGTCACTGGCAAAGATAGCGAGAAAAATAAAAAAGGCAAAAAGGGCAGTCAGTTTTTTTCCATGATAGGTAAAGCAGAGATAGGTTAAGCCTAAAATAATCGGATACCAGAGAATGGGTCCAGAAATAAATTTCATGGATTCATCAAGCCATTCTGCGTGCCATGAATTAATCAATAGAAAAAGAGATCTATCTAGTTGGTTGAGTAACTCAATCACTGAAGGGTACCAAGCATTTTTTTAAGCCGAAGTCTGAAAACATTGATGACGGCCTCAACGATAATTTTTCGACTCATCTTTGATTTACCTTCATCACGCTCAAAGAAAGTAATAGGAATTTCTTGAACAGGGACGCCGAGAGACCAAACTTTATATTTCATCTCGATCTGAAAGGCGTATCCAATTGAAAAAATCTTACCGAGGTTCAACGTAGCAAGGGCTTTTCTGGTGTAACCATTAAACCCACCGGTTGAGTCAAAGAAGGGGATGCCGGTAATGATTCGCGCATAAATTGAAGCAAAATAAGAAAGAAGCAAACGATGCATAGGCCAGTTCATGATTCGTATGCCGTTGATGTACCGAGATCCGATCACAAGATCATTTTGACCAAGTGCTTGTGCAAATAACGGAAGGGCCTCTGGTTCGTGAGAGAAATCACAATCCATCGTGATGACTCCTTCATAATTCTTCTCGAGCGCCCATCTAAAACCTTTGATGTAGGCCGTGCCTAAGCCAAGTTTGCCTTTTCTCTCTAGAATATGAAGATTTGCTTTTTTTTCCTGATAAGACTTAACTACGTTTGCCGTTCCGTCCGGTGATCCATCATCAATAATAAGTACATTCAGAGTCGGATGCAGACGATCAAGGGTTGTGAGCATTTTTTCAATGTTCGCAATTTCATTATAGGTTGGTATGATAACCAAAAGTTTATCTAAACTTATCATGACCTTAGTATCACAAAGTTGGGGACACAATGACTACCTGGTTAAAGGGTACTTTGCTTTTTTTATTCATTTTCCAGGTGGCCATCGCAACAAATTTTGAGCTGGCCCACGATGAGGCCTATTATTGGCTTTTCTCACGGCATCTGGACTGGGCCTACTTTGATCACCCTCCCTTTGTTGCCGTCATCATTCGACTTTTTTCATTCTTGGGACATTCGGAATTTTCCGTGCGCTTTGGATTTATTGTTCTTCAGTTTTTAACTTTGTTTCTACTTTTAAGACTCGTACCGAAGAAAAATCAAATCTTGGCCACCGTTCTCTTTTTTGCGTTTCCTTTGGCGTCGATTGGCGGGATGCTCGCTCTTCCAGACATGCCACTTCTTTTTATGACGGCGGTCTATCTTACTTTATTAAAGCTCTACTTGGAGAAGGACTCAATCTCAATCAGTCTCTCCCTCGGTACTACCATCGCTCTCCTCTTCTATGCCAAGTATCACGGTGTGCTTCTGATTTTTTTCACTCTTTGTGCTATACCTCGTCTCTTGGCCCGCAAAAGTTTCTATGTCGTGGCCTTCGTCGCACTCGTTTTATTTTTTCCTCATCTTTGGTGGCAATACCAGCACCAGTTTTCGACTTTGAGATACCATTTTATCGAAAGACCATCGTCAAGTTTTAGTATAAACCGAACCCTCGAATACGTAGGGCTTCAGATTGGTTTGGCAGGTCTTTTAGCGGGACCGATTTTGTGGTGGTCAGTCATAAAGTTGCCGCCTGATGATTTATTTAAGCGTGCACTGAAATTTATTTGTCTTGGCACGGTCGCCTTCTTTTTTGTGTCGAGTTTTTCCAAAAAAGTAGAGGCCAACTGGACGATTTTTTTAACGTTTCCTTTAATATATTTAAGCGTACAGACAGAAATTTGGGAAAAAAAATCTTTCAAAAACTTGGCGGTAATTTGTTTTGTTATTTGTCTTTTGGCGAGGATACTCTTCGTCGTACCCGGATTAAAAATGAAAAGGCTCACAGAGTTTCGTGGTTGGAAATCTTGGTCACAAACTGTTCAGGCAGAATGCGGAAACCGCCCCATCATGGCAAACACCTACCAGGTTGCTGCCAAGCTTTCGTTCTATCTCGATCGAGATGTGCCAGCGCTTAATTATCACTCGAGAAAAAACCAGTTCGACTACTGGCTCTTCCAAAACGACTTTAAAAGCGATGAAGTCTGTTATTTGACCGATAGTTCAGAATTTACTGGTAAAAATTTCGAGACGCCTGAAGGTAAAAAGCAGATTTTAGTCTCCAATATAAGCTTACCGGAACTTCTAAAGTTAAAAGCGGAAGTCCGATAAAAAGAGTTTGATTTTAAAAACCATACACTCCCTTGAAATTCTTCATTCTTTGCCGTTAAGTAAAGCATGGTTAGTAAACTCAATCTGCAAAAGTCCTACGATAAGGTCAAGCTCCTGACCATCCTCCAGTTTATTTTGGTCTTGATTGCATTCATTGCTGAAGCCGTTGCCACAAAATCAGTATTCTACTTTTCATTTATTTTTCAATTTAGCGTCCTAATCGTGGCATACAACTTTTACTACAATGCTTTATCTAATCTTTATTATTCGTTTTGGAACATGTCGCTGGTCTTTGCCATCTATTATCTCGTCTCTATGATTCGGAATTTTGTTGTGATCGAATATCCCTTGATCGCCATTCTCTTTCTCATAAGCATTATTCTTCTGGTCGTTAGTTGCTACATTATTTCTTCCCCACTTTATTTCCCCAGGGTCAACTGGTGGGAATACGATTTCAGATTTCGAGCTGACATTAAATGTTGGGCGGAAATTGATGGGAAGCAAGTGAGAGGACGACTGTCTGATCTTCGAAGAGGGGCCGCTTGCTTAGAACTTTTTGATCACATGAGTATCGGAAACCAAGTCCAAATCAATATCGAGATTCTCAATCAAAACTTCACCTTGTTTGCCGAGGTAAGGTCAAAGCGCGAAACAATCATAGGCCGCTCGATCATCTATGGTGTGAAATTTGTGAACAACGATCTTGAGCAAAAACAGCGCCTAAAATTCCTCACTAATTACTGGCGAGAGAGTAAAAAAATTAAAATTCGCAACAAGTTTGCTTCCGTTAGGGAGTAATATGTCGGCCTCACTTCAAGATCATTTATGGTTTATGGCGATGGCCCTAGAACAAGCAGAACTCGCTTACCGATTAGGCGAAGTTCCGGTTGGTGCGGTTCTCGTCTCGCCAACTGGTGAAGTTCTTTCCAAACAGCACAACTTAAAGGAAACCAACTTCAATCCCACCGGTCATGCCGAACTTCTCGCCTTAGTTGAGTCTGCAAAAAAAATTCAAAACTGGCGTCTCTCTGATTGCACTCTTTACGTGACGCTGGAGCCGTGCCCCATGTGCATAACTGCTTTGGTCCAATCAAGAGTAAAGCAATGTGTTTTTGGCGCGTATGATTCGAAGGGTGGTGCTTTGAGTCTCGGTTATCATCTTCATCAGGATAAACGCCTGAATCATCAATTCTCTATGATTGGTGGAGTCCGTCATTTCGAATGTTCAAAACTTCTTTCTCAGTTTTTTAAAGAGCGACGCAATTCGTACAAGGTGAAGATTTAGTTTGTCTCTCCCGATGAGGGCGTGTTAAAAATTGAAATCCTTTTTTGCCCACGTGATGGAGATGTGTCCGAGCGGTCGAAGGAGAACGCTTGGAAAGCGTTTAATGGTGAAAGCCATTCAAGAGTTCGAATCTCTTCATCTCCGCCATTCTTTCGAGGTTCCAGTATTATGGGTTCGAAGATATTTGTTCATGTGTACGTAAGTTCTGCGGTTACAGTTTTTTCAAAAGCCGAGCTCCAAACTCTTTTGACTAAGTCTCGTGAGTATAATTCCTCTGTGGGTATTACCGGACTTTTGCTTGAAAAAGATGGGAATTTCATGCAAATGCTTGAAGGCGCTGAAAATGTTGTGCGAGATCTCGCTGCTAAAATCCACAAAGATCCACGCCACAAAGGGGTGATCACACTTCTTGACCAATTTGAAGATCAGTCTCAATTTCCCGATTGGAAAATGGGATATAGAGATCTCAAAACCCCACTCTTAGAGCTGCCGACTGGCTATAGCGATTTTTTAAATACTTCGCTTATTAGCGAGGAGTTCATCAAAGACCCAACCAAGTGCAAACGGCTTTTGCTGATGTTCAAGGAAAGACTTCGTTAGCCGTTATTGTTTGATTTTTTCTTGAAGCGTAGATCGATTGCGGTAAGCGCTAGAGTCATTTTTAGGCCCTTCTTACCTTTACAAAATTACATGACATGCCATAGTATCTCCAGCGGCAGTCTGACTCAGATGTGCGTTTCGCTATCAACCCCGCCAGGCCAGGAATGGAGCAACGGTAGTAGTTTGGGATGTAGTGTTTGAGCTTGGGCTGCCGCTTTTTTTTGTATATCCTATTCCCATGAAATATTTAGCACTCATCCTTTTTATCTTTTCTTGTTCAACTGCACGCAAATTCTCCAACAAGAATGTTTGTTTCTTGGTCTATGACCTGAAAGAAAAAACATATGTCACGAAATTGAATGGATCAAATTGTGCCGTTCATTTGCCGGCAGCTTCGACCTTTAAGATACCATTATCGCTCATGGCGTATAATGAAGGGATTCTTCAGGATGAGAACACCATGATCATGTGGAACAAAAGTCCCAACATCATCGAGTCCTGGAATAAAGATCAGACGGCGAAAACCTGGATGGAAAACTCAGTGGTTTGGTATTCACAGGCCATCACCCCTCAATTGGGCGAGAAAAAAATAGAAAGTTATTTGAAAGATTTTGATTACGGAAACCGCGACTTTTCAGGCGGCATAAAAACCGCATGGCTTACTGTGAATCCAGAGAACCAGGAAATTCGCAACACACTTAAAATTTCTGGTTATGAGCAGGTAGAGTTCATGGAAAAATTTTGGAGAAACAAACTTCGCGTATCACCGCTGGCCGTTGAAATGACAAAAAAAATCCTCCCAAAAGAAATAAATCCTCCCCATAGGACTATGCAAGGCAAAACGGGATCAGGTTTTATTGATGACGAGATGAGATATAGAATTGGCTGGTATGTGGCACACCTGAATGTGGGACTAAAAGAATTTATAGTAGTCACAAATTTTGTTGATAACGTAGAGATGCCCCAGCCTAGAAACTACGGTGGATTAGAGGCAAAAGAACTTACTAAACAACTTCTCTCTGAACAAGATTTATGGTGATTACTCAGGGAGTAAATCATCGAACTTAAAAAAACTTACATCGGTTTTTAATTCACAAATCCAAAGCATCTGCACCATGACTTACGGCCGTAAGTCCCCTATTTTCCGACTCGCTAAATCAATCCTCCTGGAGACTTAATGGCCTATCAGGTCCTCGCCCGAAAATGGCGTCCAAAACAATTTGAAGAAGTGGTCGGACAATCTCATGTCACGCGCACTCTTCAAAATGCAATCAAACAAGAGAAGCTTGCTCATGCTTACTTGTTCACTGGAACTCGTGGTGTTGGAAAAACTTCAATTGCACGATTATTTGCCAAGGCCATTCGTTGTGAGAACCGTAAACCAGATTGTAACCCTTGCTTAGTGTGTGCATCTTGCAAGGATGTTGATTCTGGTAGCTCAATGGACTACACAGAAATTGATGGGGCCTCTAATAACAGTGTTGATGATGTTCGCTCTTTAATTGAGAACGTTCAATATTTACCAACTCGGGGCGCTCATAAAATTTATGTGATCGATGAAGTTCACATGCTTTCAACGTCAGCATTCAATGCTTTGCTAAAGACTCTGGAAGAACCACCTGCACATACGATTTTTATTCTCGCTACGACAGATCCTCAAAAGCTTTTAGGCACTGTGATCTCTCGTACGCAACGTTATGATTTTAAAAATGTGTCGGTTGAAATTTTAACTGAACACATATTGAAGATTGCAAAAGCGGAAGGGATTACTTTCTCATCGCCTTTAGTCCCAAAGAAGTTAGCCGAGCTCGGTCGTGGCTCAGTACGCGATAGTCTTTCTATATTTGATCAGGTGCTTGGCTTAACTGGTGGGCAGACTGTTTCTGAAGAATCTTTGTCACAGGCCTTGGGCCTTGCAGGAACATCAGCGATGAAAGATTTGCTGTCTGCGATGCTCACGGGAAATGTGAAGTCGTGCGGAAAGATATATCGCCAGCTCATTGACGAAAACATTGATCTTAAAAAACTCTGCGATCAGATCCTTGATGGTCTTTATATTGTGATTAATTCAATTGATGAACAGAGCAAGCTCTACCAGCAAGGTGTGCTTCAAGAAAAAACGCTTGATGGAGTTTCTATTGCGGAACTCTTTTGGGTTTATGAGTCTCTGGTAAAAGATCTTGGATGGGCACTTGCAACCATCAGCCCAGAGAAAGTGGTTGAAGTCCTTCTGCAGAAAATTTGCTTACGAAGAACCATCCTCACGGGTGAGGATTTAAAGATAGAGGAGATCCCACAGAAAGTGGGAAAGCCTGAAGCCGGAGAAGAGGTTAGATCTGCTGCTCCGGTTGTCCCCGCGAAGACGTGGAATGATTTCATTGGTTACTTAAGACAAGCGTCTCCAGGACTCGCTTCAAACCTTGAACATGGGAACTTGCTTGAGGAATTAAACGTCGGTTCCGTGCCTCTTCGAATTGATCTCGTGTTTCCAGAAACATCATCCGTGTTTCATGAGTATCTGGAAGATAAGGATGTTTACGCTCGATTGAAAAATCACCTGGGTGATTATTTTGAGCTGTCGGTCGATCAGGTTGTTTTTAGAAGTCAGCTGATATCGATGGAAGAAAAAAAAGATACGAACTTTTTAACGAAAGTTGAGATTGAAGAAGAGAAGAGAAAGCTGGAGTTGGAAGCAAGAAGACAGAGGATTTTAAATAATCCTTATGTTCTGGAAGCTGAAAAACTGTTTAGTGCGAAGATTGATAAAATTATTTTGAAAGAGTAGGAGATATTATGAACATGAACAACTTGATGAAACAAGCTCAGCAAATGCAGGCCAAGCTCGCCATGCTTCAGAATGAATTAAATGACCGTGAAGTAGAATCTTCTGCTGGCGGCGGAGCTGTAAAAGTTAAGGTAAATGGTAAGCAACAAGTTCTTAGTATCTCAATTAGCAAAGAAGCAGTTGATCCTAATGATGTTGCCACTCTTGAAGAACTTGTTCTCACAGCTGTGAACTCTGGACTCAAACAATCTCAGGATATGGTTCAGCAAGCGATGTCTAAAGTGACTGGCGGAATGAACATCCCGGGCATGTTCTAAGATGATCCAACTTCCTGAAGTGATCAAAAATGCTGTCGAGGCCCTGACTAAACTTCCCAGTGTGGGAGAGAAGACAGCGTTTCGTATGGTCATGAATATGACTCACTGGAAGAATCAGGAGCTTGATGAAGTTGGAGAGGCGATCACAAATCTTCAGCATTTGAAACTCTGTGAAGATTGCGGAATGTTTTCGGATGAGAAATTTTGCTCAATCTGTTTGGATTCAAATCGTCAGTCGATAAAAAATATCTGTGTCGTTGAAAATGCCTCTGATCTTATGGCGATTGAAAAAAGTGGAACTTTTCGTGGCACTTACCACATCCTCGGAGGGGTTTTAAATCCGCTTCTTGGAGTGGGCCCTGATGAACTTAAAATGGATGAATTAAAAAGTCGTATCATCGAGCGCGAAATAGAAGAAGTGATCCTTGCGATCAACCCTTCAGTTGAAGGGGACGCCACTTGCTCTTACTTCAAAACGCTTCTTCCGGAAACAGTTAAGGTCGACAGGATCGGTTTCGGAGTTCCTATTGGTGGAAGCCTTGAGTACCTCGACCCGATGACGATTACGAAGGCCCTTGAAAATAGAAAGAGATTTTAAAGAATGAATAAAATGAATCTCTCTGAACAAGTAAAAGTGATGTTGCAGCCAAAAGCTTCCAAGCTGGGTGCACGTCTTTTTATGACTAGAGATGATGGGATCACTATTTATGATTCGGTTCAAAACGATACGTCGGCTTCTGTCGCTGCCCTTGTCAGTGGCGTTTGGCAGGCCTCTGGGGCGTTGATGGGACTTGTGAAAGCGGAGTCAGATGTCATTTCGTTTCGTCTTGGTTTTGATACCTCTTCAGAGGGAATCTTTTTAGTGCCGCTAAATATTGAAGGGAAGCGCTATTTCCTGGGTGCTATTTACACCAACAAAGTAACTCCAGGTGTTCTTAAACGTCAGGTGGCCATGATCAAAAGCGAATTTGATCAGACTTTTGTTCAACATAAAGCAGTTAAGAAAATCACTCGCCGTGAATCAGAGCGCGAAGGGTTTTTATTCCAAGATATATCTGATGCGGAGATCGATCGCCTGTTCTCATTGGGCGGAGTTTAAAAATGTCATTTGTTAACTATCATACCAAAGAAATTAACTGCAAGATCGTCTACTACGGGCCAGGCCTTGGTGGTAAAACGACCAATATTCAATACATTTATCAGAAGACGAGTTCTCAGAATAAAGGGCAAATGATTACCCTTAATACTGAAAACGAACGTACTTTGTTCTTTGATTTTCTTCCTCTTGATTTAGGTGAGATCCGTGGTTTTAAAACTCGTTTCCATCTCTATACAGTCCCTGGCCAAGTTTTCTATGAGGCCAGTCGCAAACTGATTCTTCGAGGAGTGGATGGTCTTGTGTTTGTTGCGGACTCGCAAGTCGAGCGCATGGATTCAAATTTAGAGTCGCTTCGTGGTCTTGAGAAAAATCTTCTGGATCAGGGTTATGAAACTTCGAAAGTTCCGATGGTTATGCAATGGAACAAGCGCGATCTACCAAACATTGTTTCGGTTGAAGATCTACAATCTCAGTTAAATAAAAGAAAACTTCCCGCATTTGAAGCAGTGGCAACGAGTGGTGATGGAGTTTTTGAAACATTAAAAATGATATCGAAATCAGTCCTCCTTAATATTAAGGGTGGACTGGAATAGTAATTTTGAAGGAGTTTACCATGGCCGAAAAAGTAAGAGCGCTGACAAAGAAGCAACTTGAGACCTTGAGACAAAAGCTTCTTAGTGAAAGAGAAAGCCTCATGTTTGGTGAGAAAAACTTGGATGGCATTAGCCTTTCTCTCCCGGACAGTGGCGATGAGGTTGAGCAGTCAATAACTGATTACAACAACTCTCATCTTCTTCGATTTCGCAATCGCGAAGTGTTTTACGCAAAAAAGATCGATGGCTCTTTGAAGAAATTTGAAGTGAACGAATACGGTATGTGTAATGAGTGCGCTTCTTGGATTAAGTTCGAGCGCCTGATGGCACGTCCGACAGCAGAGCTATGCATCCAATGCAAAGAAGAGGCTGAACGTGAAGAATCGAGCAGCTTTACCGGAAGACAAAGTAAATCTTACGGTAAGACTGTAGATCTTACTGGCATGCTCGCTTAAGGAATTTTATGTCCGGTCATAAAGTTGCGGTCATTGGTGGAAGTGGAATCTATAAGCTTGATACGATCAAGGTTAAAGCTCAACATAAGGTAGAAACTCCTTTTGGAGCGCCTAGTGCTGAAGTCATGGATTGTGAAATCGATGGCTGTGGATTTTATTTCTTACCCCGTCACGGGATCGGGCATCACTACACTCCCTCTGAAGTTAATTATCGTGCAAATGTCTTTGCACTCAAGAAACTGGGCGTTGATACGATTGTAAGTATTTCTGCTGTAGGATCGCTTCAAGAAGAGTTTGCACCTAAACACTTCGTGATGGTGGATCAGTTTATCGATTGGACCAAAGGTAAGCGCGCGCGCACTTTCTTCGATGAAGGAATGGTTGGGCACGTATCGACCGCGAATCCAGTTGAGTTATCACTACAAAAAAGACTCTACGAGGCTTCTGTTTCGGCAGGAGTGACTTCTCACTTGGGTGGCTCATACATTTGTATTGAGGGCCCTCAATTCTCAACGCGTGCTGAATCTAAAATCTATCGAGGATTTGGAGCTGCAGTCATTGGTATGACAAACGTACCCGAAGCTTTTCTCGCGAAAGAGGCGGGGATCGCCTACGCGACTGTGGCGATGGTCACAGACTATGATTGCTGGAAAGAAGAGCACTGTACTGTACAAGAGATCATGGATGTCATGAAATCTAATTATGTCTCAGCTCAGAAATTTGTTTTGAAAGCTATTCCTGACCTTGTTAAAAACCCAGTTAAGTTTACTACTGAAAATCAGTACGCAGTCATGACAGATAAAAATTTATTAAATAAGCGGCACCAGGATATCCTGGAAGTCGTTCTTCGCTGATGTCCCAATACCTTGGTCATTTTTCGGTTTTACTTTCAGAATGCTTAGACGCCCTTGAAAAGGGATCGGTCGATTCAGGTAAAAGAATATTTGCAGACCTCACCTTCGGTGCCGGTGGACATACGTTTGCCCTGTCGGACCGAGTTCCCGGCTCAGCAGTATATTCTGTAGACCAAGATCCGGATGCCTTGAAAAATGGACAGGAGAACATTGAAAAGAAAAATAAGAAAGACAGTGTTCATCTTCTTTCAATGAACTTTTTGGCTTTTCCTGAATGGTGCGAGAAAGAGAAGATGCAGGGCCAATTTGCCGGGATACTGATGGATCTTGGAGTTTCTTCTCACCAGTTTGATAAGATGGAGCGCGGGTTTAGTTTTCGAGCGGATGCTCCCCTGGATATGCGGATGAATTACGGAGACTCAAACACTCCGACTGCCGCTGATTTGCTCAATACACTTCCAGAAAAAGAAATAGCTGATCTCATTTTTGCCTATGGTGAAGAAAGATATTCGAGAAAAATAGCTTCGCGAATTGTTGAGCTTCGAAATACGAAGAAGATTGAAACAACGGGAGAAATAGAAAATATTGTTTTCCATTGTTATCCTCCCAAAGACCGCCATAACGGTCCTCACCCAGCGACGAGAACGTTTCAGGCACTTAGAATTGCTGTGAATGAAGAGCTGACAGTTTTAGAAAAAACACTTCCTGGCTTATTGCCATTCCTCGCACCGGGTGGAGTACTCGCCGTGATAAGTTTTCATTCTTTGGAAGATAGAATTGTGAAGCATACCTTCAAGGCGGCCTGCGAAGCGGATGAGGCTCTTGAGATATTAACTAAGAGACCACTTACAGCTTCAGAAGAAGAGCTTGCTCAAAACTCACGTTCAAGAAGTGCGAAACTTCGTTTGATGAGAAGATTACCGTAGGACCAATAAAATGGTCCTATAGATAATTCATTCGTCGCACCAAAGTTGATGCCAAAAATTTAAATTTCCTGATATAATTTTTTTAGATGCCAATGACAGCTACGGACGTAGGGCTGTGTAGAAATTTCCCAACCAGGGAGGGTTGATGACCTTGAGAAAAAAAGGAAAGCTGCAGTTAAATAATCGGTTGATACATTTTTTGTTCAATCCGAAAGCACTTCCATTCACACTTACCTTCACAACACTCGCTATTCTTTTTGTTGGATTCCGCATGAAGGGAATCGAGCAGGCCTATTCGGTAAACATCATCGAAAGTGACATTCGAAAAGCCGTCATACGCAATAAAGAACTGAAGGCCCAAAGGGCTAGGGACATGTCGGTTCCTCGTCTTCGAGAATTTGCCGTTAAGTATGACTTAAAAGAGCCGGGCCCTGAACAAATCATTTTGATTCCATAGAGAGTGTGATTGAAAAATAGAATTTTTTTTAGTTTCGTTGTCTTCTGTTTTCTATTCACGGTCGTGATTAGCAAAGCTTTTTATATTCAAGTAGTGAATAAAACAAAGCTCATAAACTATGCAAAGTCTCAGTTCGTCCGTGAGGTTGAAGAGTATCCAAACCGCGGGAATATCCTCGATAGAAATGGAAATCCACTTGCTATCAACGTTCATGTTTATAACCTGTTCACTATTCCAAAAAATAAAAACGCAGATTTTTACGGGCAATTAAAATCTCTTTCGAAAATTGTTCCTGAGCTTCCTTTCTTGAAACTTAAATCTTTGGTCGTGAGTCGCACGAAATACACGTGGCTTGGAAAGAAAATCAAACTTTCAGAAGAGCAGTTAAAGAAAATCAAGAAACTCGAAATGATTATTGTTGAATCCCACTCTGAGCGCGTTTATCCGAATCGTGATTTACTTGCGCAAACATTGGGTTTTGTGGGTCAGGATAATTCTGGTCTGGCAGGGATTGAAAACAGTATGAACAAGCGGCTCAAAGGGGCTTCACAGGTTGTGAAATACGTTCGGGATGCCAAAGGTCGCCCGATTAAGTATGAAACAAAGGCGACTCAACTTGTGGCTGAAGACATCAGCCTATCGATTGATAAAGATATGCAGGGAGCTCTCGAGAGTTATTTAAAAGAGGCCGTGATTCACCATAGTGCTTTCCGGGGTGGTGCAGGTGTGATGGATGCTGAAACGGGAGAAATTCTCGCCATTGCAAACTACCCTACCTTCGATCCTAATCAGGCCTCCACCTATCCAGCTGAAAATCGAAAACTCGCTTTCGTGAGTGATCCTTTCGAGCCCGGATCTATTTTTAAAACGATTACCATTGCTTCAGCTTTGGAAAATAAAGTAGCTAAGTCCGAAACGAAATTTTTCTGCGAATACGGAAAACTGAAAGTACAAAACCACTGGATCTCAGAAGCTGAAACGCATGAACGTTTTGAGTGGTTAACTGTCGCGGACATTTTAAAATTTAGTTCAAACGTAGGTACAACAAAGGTCGCATTTGCATTGAAGTATCCTCGTCTACGGGAAACTCTAGATAAATTTAAATTCGCCCAGAAAACAGGCATCGAAGTCTCAGGTGAGTCGAAAGGTATTTTAAACTATAGGGCCACCGATAAAGTCCGTCCGTTGACCTTGAGTAACATCAGTTTTGGTCAAGGGGTTGCCACAACCGCTTTGCAAATGCTTCGTGCTTATGCAGCGATAGCTAACGGAGGTTATCTCGTTAAGCCGACTCTTTTAAAATCTGAAAAAAGCCAGCTCACTCCGGAAAATAGAATTCTTTCAGAAAGTTCTGCTGCAGCTCTAACAAACATGCTCGTGGGTGTTGTGAACGAAGGAACTGGAGATCAGGCAAAGATACCTCATTATGAAATCGCGGGCAAAACGGGAACTGCTCAAAGAGTATCGCCAGCAGGTGGGTACGCGGGTTACGTTGGAAGCTTCATTGGCTTTCCAGTAAATGTGAATAAGAAGTTTGTTGTTTTGACCTACATTGATCATCCAACCGCTAATGGGTATTACGGGGGGGCAACCGCCGCTCCAATTTTTAAAAAAATAACCCAGTACATTTTGTATAAGAAAAAAGATTTTGCTCAGTTTGCAAAATACGATGAAAAGTCTAACAAAGATAATTTAGATGAAGTTCATTCTCAGCAGGCATCAGTTCAATCGAGTTACATACCTGGAACGATTCCAAGCTTCATGGGACTCGATAAGGCGAGTGCCTTACAACTAGCCGTTGAGAAGAATGTGAAGATCCAGGTTTCTGGTTTTGGTGTCGTTAAGATTCAATCGATCAATGCTGGAACGGCCATCACCGGGGATATTGTGAAACTCCAGTTCCAGGCCCCTACTTATGCTGAGTGAAGTTCTACTCGCTAACATCCCGGGAATAAATTCAAAAGCTTCAGATCTAGTGACTGATATTCATTGGAAAACACAGGATTCTAATTACAACTCACTTTTGTTTTACCGGATTGGCGAGGATCAGAAATCTCATGATGATTTTTCGGGCCGGATCAAAAAAGCGAATTTTGCTTGGATTGTCGTAAATAGATCTCATCCGGATCTCCCAATTAATTCCTCTATTCTAGCGGAGGATAAATGGAACGAGATTCAGAAGAAAATTTTGGATGAAATTTATCCCTTACCGAATTTAAAACTCATGGCTTTAACTGGTACCAATGGCAAAAGTACGACGACTGATCTTGTCCTTCAACTGGGTGAACTTGTAGGTCTCAAAGGGCTTAGTATTGGCACACTTGGTGTGAGAGAAAATCATAAAACACTTTTAGATTTTGGTTTAACCTCACCAGGATATATTGATCTTAGAAAATTTATCTCGACCTTTGGAAAGGGTAAAGACTTTTGCGTAATGGAGGCAAGCTCTCACGCCCTTGAGCAAGACCGAATGTATGAGCTCATGTTTGATTCGGCGGGATGGCTTTCATTTACTCAAGATCATCTTGATTACCATGTAACGATGGATAATTATTTTAATGCGAAGGCAATGATTTTTAAAAAACTGAAACCTTCTTCGCATCTCTACTACCCTCAAGAGCAAACTGCACTCGGTGAACGTCTTAAATCCCGTTCACTGCGTGCGATGCCAGCAAAAGAAATTCTAGGTAAACTACCCGTCTTTTTCTCGACACGATTCAATCGCAATAATCTGGAAGTAGCTTTTGCCATGATTGAGGATGTTTTTAAAATTCAGGTTCCAAGAAAGTTTGATGAACTCACTCCACCTGACGGCCGAGTCTTTATTCGTCCTTTTAAATCAAATTATATAGTCGTAGATTTTGCTCACACGCCTGATGCCCTGGATAATATTTGTGAAGGTATACGTTCAGCTTTTCCTGAGCATAAATTGAAAGTTCTCTTTGGGTGCGGTGGTGATCGTGATCGAACAAAGCGCCCCCTCATGGCAGCTACGGTTGAAAAATGGGCGTCTGAAATCATCCTCACAAGTGATAACCCCCGTTCAGAAGATCCGGAGAGAATCATTGACGATATTGTTCAGGGAATTAAGAATCATTCTTTCACGCGCAACGCCGATAGACCCAAAGCCGTTCGCGAGGCATTCACTCAGTTAAAGGAGAAAGAAATTCTTCTGCTCGCCGGAAAAGGCCATGAGGACTATATTCTTATCAACGGTGTGAAACATCATTACAGCGACATTGAAGAAGTTGAAACTTTTCTGGCAGGACAAAAATTATGATCAAACTTACTCATCTTCTAAAATGCAGAACTATTTTGTCGACGGTTAAGTTAAAGGAAAAAGAACTAAATTTTTGTACAGACACAAGGAAGTATACTCACCCTTCTGCCTTTGTTGCGATTCCTGGTGCAAAGGTAAACCCACTCGATGTTATGGGGAATCTTTTGGGCCAGGGGTGTCCCATCGTTTTGTTTCAAAGTGATAAGGAAAATGAAGCAAAGGCGATTCGATTGCGTGATCAATATCCAATAACCGAATTTATTTCAGTCACTGATAGTGTAACTTTTTTGCAGGAACTCTCGCATCATCATATTGCCCAATGGAAAAAAGCATCACCCCGAAATACAATCTTCGCTATCTCTGGCTCAAATGGAAAAACGACTCATAAGGAAATGCTCTCATTCATGATGAAATCAATTCTTCCTGGAAAGATTGTTGCCACTGAAAAAAATAATAACAATCATCTTGGCGTCCCCCTAACTCTACTTCAGGTATCAAACGAAACAGAATTTGTTATTTTAGAACTTGGAAGTAATCATCCGGGCGAGATCAAGGTCCTTTGTGATATTGCTTCTCCCAATGCAGGTCTAACAACCAACATCGGCGCTACTCACCTAGAATTTTTTGGGACAGAGGAAAAAGTTTTTGAAGAAGAAGGATATCTTTTTCATGCGGTTAATTCTGCCACAAAAGGCAGGGGACTTTTTCTCCAAAACATGGATGATGTCTTTTTGAGAAGATTTCCTAAAACGATGGGAACTGTTGGGTTTGGCGAAGGTCAGAAAGCAGATGCGAGGGTCACTTTTCAAGAACACGGAGCCAAAATTTCTCATAAGAATTTGACTCTACAGGTTTCAAACGAGCACATCACAGGAAAGCATAATAAATTAAATCTTGTTACCTGCGCTTATATTGCGAATCATTTTTACCCGAAAATGCGAGCCAAAATTGAATCTGTGGCGCGCGATTTTCGTCCAACTAAAAATCGATCCGAGTGGATGGATTTTGAAGGTCGATCAGTCTATCTTGACGCTTATAACGCCAATCCTTCGTCAATGAAGGCCGCACTCGAAGGTTTCAAGGAAAGTGTTGAGAATCAGGGTCACAAACTTAGCGAGACATGCGTTGTTTTAGGTGACATGAATGAACTGGGTGACTCGACTCCGGAATATCATCGCGAAGTAGGCGAATACTTGAAGGAGTTGGGATTCGAGAATGTTTATTTCGTTGGCCGCTATGCCTCTCATTATTTATCTGGATTTCCTCAAGGCCATTCGCAGAAGAGCAGTGCAGACTTTAAAAATCTCTACCGCTCTGAGTGCATTAAGAACTATCCCTTACATTTTATAAAAGGGTCGCGCTCTTTACAATTGGAGTCACTCTTCGATATAACTTAAGTTTATCTTTTTTAAAGGGATAGACATGCTGTATCATTGGCTTTATCCGCTAAGCCATTCAAGTCATTTGTTCAATATCTTCAAGTACATCACTTTTAGATCGTTCTTTGCATTCGTTCTAGCGACCGTTATATCAATTTTTTGGGGAAAACGTTTCATCGCTTTAATGAAACTTCGCCAGTTTGGTCAAACCATCCGTGAAGATGGTCCTGAAACTCATAAGAAGAAAAAAGGTACTCCAACGTTTGGTGGAGTTTTCATCATTGGCAGTGCTTTCATTGCTTGTTTAGTTTGCGGAAATTTCGAATCTCTACCCTTTCTCATTGTACTATTTGTGACCATCTCCTATTTCTTTTTGGGAGGTCTTGATGACTATTTCAAGGTCCTAAAAAAAAATACCAAAGGTGTGAGTGCAAAACAAAAGCTTCTTTGGCAGTTTGTGACTGGTCTTATCGCTGCATACTTTATGATTAAGCTCAACGTGACGGATTCTAATCTCTACATACCTTTTTTCAAAGATCCTGTGATCAACCTTGGTTGGTTTTATGTTCCGTTTGCAGCGTTCGTGATTGTTGGATCGTCCAATGCACTGAACTTAACTGACGGCCTTGATGGATTAGCGATTGGCCCAACTGTGACCTCGGCTGCGACCCTTGGTCTACTCGCTTACCTTTGCGGACACAGAGAGCTTGCTGAATATCTTTTGATCCCCCACATTCCGGAAGCCGGAGAGCTTCTCGTTTTAGTTGCTGCGATCATGGGGGCGGGGGTTGGCTTTCTTTGGTACAACGCTTATCCAGCAGAAATTTTCATGGGAGACGTGGGTTCACTTTCACTCGGTGGTTGCTTAGGTGCGATTGCTGTTCTCACAAAAAACGAATTCCTCTTTGTCCTCATTGGTGGGATTTTCGTCATTGAGGCACTCTCGGTGATTATTCAAGTGGCTTCATTCAAGACCCGCGGAAAAAGAATATTTAAAATGGCTCCGATTCATCACCACTTCGAACTGTTGGGTTGGCCTGAAACTAAAGTAATTGTGAGATTTTGGATTGTGAGCCTCGTGTTCGCGATTTTGGCCCTCGCGACCCTAAAACTAAGATAAGACTTAAGGAGAATCTCATGGAGAAATATAAAGGTAAGAAAGTTTTGGTCGTAGGGCTCGGGAAAACCGGGTTTGCCTTAATCCATCTCTTTACCCAACTTGGCTGCGACATCAAAGTGACAGACATAAAGCCTATCTTTGATTTGAATAAACAGGTTAAGCGCCTTAAAAAAATTAGTCCAACACCGACCATGACCTTGGGTGAGCACAAAGATGAAGACTTCATTGAGGCCGACATCATTGTATACTCCTCTTCTGTTGATCCTCATTTGCCTCAGATCCGAGTAGCTCGTGAACACGGACGAGAAGTTTATTCTGATTTTGGTTTTGCGAGTGTGAACTGTCCAAAGCCCATCATCGCAGTCTGTGGTAGCCATGGCCGCACCATCACTTCTCACATGATCGGCTACACACTTAAAGTGGATAAGAAAAATGTCTTTGTAGGTGGAACTTCAGAAGAACCTTTCATTAATTTTTTCTCGCTCCCAAATCGTGATGAAATTGATTATTGCGTGATTGAAGTCTCTCCTCAGCAGCTGCAAACTGTGGATAATTTTAAGCCGATCATGGCGGTTTATCCTAATCTAGAAGAGAAGAACCTCATGGGAAGATTTAAAACTTCTTCTGAGTATCTTGATACTGCGCTCAAGGTTGCTAAGAACTTAGGTCCTGAGAATTTCCTCATCGTTAACTTCGATAAACTTGCAACAAACTCTGTTCTTCGTCATGCTCAGGCCCAGACGTTCTGGTACTCACGAAAATCTTTTGTAACGATGGGAGTGATCTCTGAAATTCAGGGCACGCATTTTCATGACAAACGCATCCATTCAAACATTCATTTCCATTCAGAATACAAAGTCACTGATATGCGCATCGTAGGGGTTAATAACCGCGAGAATCTTATGGCGGCGATCACCGCCTGTAAGGCGCTTAAAGTTTCTGATGCTTCAATCCAAAACTGCATTGAGAAATTTCCTGGAATTCCTCATCGTCTTGAATTTGTGGTCGAGAAAAATGGTGTGCGATTCTATAACGATTCAAAATCTGAAACGATGGACGAACTTAAAGTTTCCCTGGAAGCTTTTAAGGATCCCGTCATCCTGATTGCTGGCGGTAAAGAACTCGAAGGAGTTCCTTTCGATAAATACGCAAACATAATTAAAGAAAAAGTCCGTGTTCTTGTTTTAGTTGGTGAAGTAAAAGAAACCATGAACCGTGTTCTTGGTGATTCAACTCAGACTTATCTTGTGGGTTCGTTTGATGAATCGGTTCTTCTTGCTTATCAAAAGTCGCGAACTGGGGACACGATTCTTCTTTGTCCAGGGAATGATTCAACGGATGTGTTCCGTGATTTTGAAGAGAAAGGTAATTACTATAAAAAGCTTATTTTCCAACTGTAGCTTAGTCCCCTTCATACTTCTTTTAAGTGTCTGTGTGAAAGCACAGACACTTTGTACTTCTACTGAAAATTCTTATTTCGATTGCGAAACAAAAAACGGAAAGCAAGTTTCTGTTTGTGGTAGCAAGGATCTCTCAAAGACAGTTGGGTATCTTCAGTATCGCTTTGGCAATTCGGAGAAAATTGAACTAGAATTCCCTTTGGAGAAAAAAGAGAGTTCTAAGAAGTTTTTTTACACTCACTACTTTCGCCCTCAAACTGACTACACAAATCTAAGTTTTACGAATTCTGGCGTGGAGTATTCAGTCTTTCACTCTTACATCGGTGATGAAAAACCAATAGTAAATGAGTGGGGAGTTACAATTGGCGTGAAAGGCAAAGACCATCGTGTTTTTTGTAAGACTCAACCAAAGCAATCACTTGATGATCTCAAGGGGTTTGTTTCTTGCGACAAAGATGATGCTCTCAGCTTAGGGAGCTGTCCTTGAAAGACTTCTGGTTTCGTCGAAAGACCTATGGATGGGGTTGGACTCCGGCCAATATAAAAGGCTGGGCCGTCGTCATCGTTTTCTTTTTTATTATCATTGGAATTCCTGTTTATTGGCTCAGTCTTGGAACTTTTGATGTCGTACCCTATGTCGCCCTCGTTGTTTTCATGAACATTCTTTTGATCCTTCTCTGTTGGTTTAAGGGTGAGAAACCAAAGTGGCAGTGGGGAAATAAAGACAAGCATGATTAAGGATCCCTGGTTTCTCTGGCAAAAGACCTCCTTCGGATTAAGGTGCCGTCCTGTTTCCGGCAAGGGCGTGTTTGCTCTAGCGGTTTATACGTTTTCTATCATCGCGTGGCCTCTTCACACTGGTCACTTCGGAGACGATTCATTTTTTATCGCTGTTGCGAACTCCAGCATCTTTTTTTGTCTTTGTTGGTTTAAAGGAAAAAGGGAATGGGATTTTCCGCTCCCGTAGGGGCAATCTTATTTGTTGCTCCGCTCATGATCCAAGTTTAGAATCAAAGGATAGCTTCTTTCCAGGATGGACCGATGAATACTGATGCAAACAACAGACTTGAAAAGTTAACGAACTACTTTGTGATCAATATTTTCTTTCTCTGCCTCTTCGGCATCATCATGATTTTTTCTGCGAGTTACATGTACGCCAAAGAGAATATGGGCTCGAGCCATTTCTTTTTAAGTCGCCAGCTGATTTACATTGCTCTTGGATTAACCGTGGCTCTTGTATTCTCAAAACTGAGAATTCTTTATCTATACAAAATGTCCTATAGAATTAATGCCGCTTTCGGCGTGCTCCTGACGATGACTCTGGTTCCTGGGCTTGGTGTGATGATGAAAGGCTCTCGTCGATGGTTAAATCTTGGGTTCATGAATCTTCAGCCTGGTGAATTTTTAAAATATACGTTGATGCTCGCGGCGATAAGATATTTTGAGAATTTCAATTCATATACTCCGAGACAGAGACTCATTTATCTTTCGGGACTCATTTATCCTCTGGCCATTTTCATGATTCAGCCAGACTTCGGAACATTCTTTATCTGTGCGATGATCATCGGTTTTATTGCTTTTCTGAGCTCGTTTCCTCGCAAATATTTTTACTCATTTCTGATCTCGGGAGCGGTTGCTGCTTTCGGGCTTTTGTTTGCAGCTCCTTACCGAGTGAAGCGAATTCTTGCGTTTCTCGATCCCTGGAAAGATCCAAGGGGATCTGGGTTTCAGATTATTCAAAGCTTTCTTGCATTCGCGAACGGTTCTTTTTTTGGTCAGGGTCTGGGAAATAGCAATGAGAAACTTTTCTATCTTCCAGAGGCCTATAACGATTTTATTTTTTCAGTTGTTGGTGAAGAACTTGGTTTCATCGGCGTTATCTCGACAGCGATCATGTTCGTCGCCTTTATCTTTATTGGTTTTAAAATGGCCATCTCTTTAAAGTCCCGTGTGGGAAGTATCATGGTGGCGACGATCATATTTGCCATCGGATTTCAGGCATTCTTAAATATGGGTGTTGTCCTTGGTGTACTACCGACAAAGGGACTGAACCTTCCTTTTATTAGTTATGGTGGATCATCAATTGTTGCGAACTTATCTGCCATCGGACTTATCTTTGCGTGTCTCAAAATTCAACCCAGTGATGCCAAAACGATCAGAGAAAAAGGTAAGCAGTCCCCAATTGCTGCCTTTAAAAGTGCCTTCAATTCATGAAACACGCGGTTCTTGTCGCCGGTGGGACCGGCGGTCACATCAATGCGGCCTTGGCAGTTGGTGAAGCGTTTAAGGATGAAGGCTTCGACATTATATATCTCACCGGAAAGCGTGCTTTAGATTATAAACTCTTCAAAGGACAGAATGTTCATCATTTAAATTCTCGTCCTCTCAGAACCAATAATCCATTTACTCTCGCCAAAAATATCTTGATGAACATTGGTAGTTTCATCTTAATTTCTTTTTCGTATTTAAAGCAACGTCCTAAGTTTATTGTCGGCGCAGGTGGATATGTCTGTGGGCCCACACTGCTCGCGGGATATTTGCAATTCATACCCGTATTTATCATTGAGCAGAATGCGGTGATGGGTCTTACCAATCGTCTTTTGGGTTGGTTCGCATCTCGAATCTTTGTTCATTTTTCAAAAACTCGTGGTTTGTCGCAAAGTTTCGCTTCTAAAGTCAGGGTGGTAGGAAATCCAACACGTAAATCTATTCAGCCCTTAATTAATAAAAAGCGAGAGGGTGCACTCAAGGTTTTGGTCTTTGGCGGTAGCCTCGGGGCGACTCAAATAAATAAAGTCATCTTTGAGATTTTAAAAAACCCATCAGTTCCTGAACTCGAGATTCATCACCAACTTGGTGGGGATCAAAAGGCCCCTGATATCGAAACGAATGTAAAATATGTCCCGATGACCTACATCGACCAGATTCAGAATGAATACGAATGGTGTGATGTCTTAATCACGCGCTCTGGAGCAAGTACGGTTTCTGAACTTGCGATCATTAAACGGCCTGTTTTGATTTTCCCTTATCCTCAGGCAACCGATAATCACCAATGGTTTAACGCGGAAATTTTTCGCGAAGAATCTGATTTTACAGTAGAAGTGCTAGACCCAAAGATTAAGCATGAAGAAGCAGTCAAAAAAACTCAAGAATTTTTGAAGCGTTCTGACAATGGTGAATTAAAGTATTCGAACAATCCCTCGGCAGGTAATAATACTTGTGTAGAAATCACTCGAGAGATTAAAGAATATGTTGGCATGGTCTAAAACAACAAAGCTTCATTTTATAGGTATAGGCGGAATTGGAATGAGTGGAATCGCAGAGGTCTTGCTTGACCTCGGATATTCTGTATCCGGTTCAGATTTAACTATTTCTCCAGTGACGGAAAATCTAAAGAACAAAGGTGCTCGCATCTTTCAAGGCCATGCTGCCGAAAATGTCGAGGGCTCCACACTTATCGTCTACAGCTCAGCGATTGATAAAAAAAATCCTGAAGTCTCCCGCGCCATGGAACTTAAGATTCCAATGATTAGAAGGGCCGAGATGCTTGCAGAACTTATGAGACTTAAGAAAGGCATTGCAGTTGCCGGGTCTCACGGCAAGACGACGACAACGAGTTTGGTTGCAACCATCTTCCATGAGGCAAAACTTGATGCAACTCATATCATCGGAGGTATTGTCCACAACCTTGGTGGAAACGCAAAGAAAGGTGATGGGGAGTTTCTGATTGCTGAAGCCGATGAATCAGATGGATCTTTTCTTCAGCTCAGTCCACTCATAGCGGCAGTGACAAATATCGATAACGATCATCTCGATCATTACGGCACAGAAGAAAAAATTGTGGAAGCCTTTGTTGATTTTCTAAACAAGCTTCCTTTTTACGGGAAGGCGATTCTAAATCGTGATGATAAAAACTGTTTTCAAATAAAAGAAAAACTAAAGCGTCCCACCCTTTGGTACAGCAAGGCCGTTTCAAAAGACGAGGCCGATATCGTTGCAACAGATGTGAAGCTATCGGCGGCCGGAGCAGAGTTTAATCTCTACTCACAAGGTATTTTTGTCCAGAAATTTACGACTCATTTGATGGGTCAACATAACATCTCCAATACACTTGCCGCGATTGCGACTTGTCACGAGTGTGGAATTAACTGGGCAACGATCCAAGGTGGGCTCCTGAAATTTCAGGGAGTAGGTCGTCGCTTAGAGAAGCTCTATACTAAAAATAATTTTGTGGTCATAGACGATTACGGACATCACCCGACTGAAGTGAGAGCTACGATCTCAGCTCTCAAAGATGTAGACTCACGACCCCTGTGTGTTGTTTTTGAGCCTCATCGATACACACGCACACAAAATTTCTGGGAAGAGTTCCAGGCCTGTTTTGAAGGAGCAGACGAGCTCTTTATTACCCCGATCTATGCCGCTTCTGAAAGTCCAATTTCAGGGATTACAACCGAGAAACTCATTGATGAGATGAAGAAGAAAGGAAAAAATGTTTTTCTTTTACAAAACCTTGATGGGATGAAAGACCTCTTAAACGAGCGGAAAAATAAAGACATGATCTTTCTTACTTTGGGGGCCGGGGCCATCTCGAAAAAAGTTCAGCAAATTGTTAAAGAACTATGAATCTTGATCAGTCCATCCGCGCGATACCTGGCTGTGAGTTTTTCCCAAATCATGACCTGACTTCTCTAACAACATTTAAACTTGCCGCTCGAGGGGATCTAGTCGAAGTAAAAACTGTTGAAAGTCTTCAGAGGCTCCTACCTTTACTTAAGAGTGAAAAAAAAGAATTCAATGTAATTGGCTGGGGCGCAAACCAAATCCTTCCAAGCTCAAGTCACAAAATATTTATCCATTTAAGTTTTCCTTTTGATCAAGGTTATCTCGATTCAATAAGAGATCATTACATTCTTCCAGCATCTCTTGGGATCAATCACCTCACGGGCCACGCTGTAAAGTTTGGGCTCAAAGGTTGGGAAGTTTTCACGGGAATTCCAGCTTCACTAGGTGGAGCTCTTTTCATGAATGCCGGAACTAATCTCGGGGAGATTGGTGCGCTCGTTGAAGAAGTGAAACTTGTCACTTCGGATGGAGCGATCCGTATAGAAAAAATATCATCGAAAAGTTTTTCGTATCGACACAATCATTTCGTAAATCCTGGAGAGGTCATCGTTGAAGCCACCCTGAGGCATCTAGGTGTAGAAGAACACATCCCTCAAAAAATTAAAGACTATCTCGAGTACAGAAAAAAGACTCAGCCCCTGGCCACAAAGAATTGCGGATGTGTTTTTAAGAATCCCCATAGGGAATTGCAGTCTGGCAGACTGATTGATTTACTCGGGCTTAAAGGGATTGGAATTGGTGGACTCCGGGTAAGTACTAAGCACGCAAACTTCATGGAGAACACCGGTTCTGCGAGCTGGGATCATTTTAAGTGCCTGGTTGATACGATTAATTTCGAGATGGATCACTTTTATGGAATTGAGTTTGAACTGGAAGTTAAAATACCTTATCATTAATCCATGTGGTCAAATATTTTAGTATCACTTGTAATGCTGATCTCTTTCGGTGCCCTTGCGGCCCGTCCGGATACGTTTATCCAAAAGAATATCAAATACCAGACCTATACTGGTAATTGCCCGTCTAAATCTTCAGGCCTGCTCTCTCTCATCATCATGCGAGAATTTGAAAAAAAACATTCTCTTAAAGACGTTAAAACAAAAATGCTGAGTGAAAAATTGGATGAGAAATATTTTCTCTCAGATTATCGAATTAGCTTTAATCCTGTTCTTAAAACTCTTCGAGTGAATCTTGAATGTCCCCAGCCACTTTTGAAAGTTCAGGTTTATCGCAACAACGGCGAAGAACATTATTCAGCTATCCTGGGGGACAACGCTCGCATGTACGAGCCTCAGTACGAAAACCTGATGAAGGAAGAAAAAAAACTTACCTACAATCTGCCTTTGCTTGCGATCACTACTGAACAACTTGAAGGTGATGCCCCTACGGGTTTGGCGGCTTTTATTAAGCTCATGGAGCCTGAATTACGTCGCCAGATTTCGGAAATGATTTTAAGTAAAAATAACGAGTTGACCATTGTGTTTGCACTTGGAAGAAAAGCTACGAGTGTTTTCATGGGGGCAGATCTTTGGGAAGAAAAGCTGACGAAGCTCACCAAAATTGTGGGCTATGTAACAAAGAACCAGCGCTATCCGAGCAGCATCAACCTTCTCAACGCCAAAAAGGTGGTTGTCAAGTTTTCGGACAGTATCTAAAATGATACTAAGGCATTAAGCCGTTAATATTAAAGTCAGAATGAATCTGCCCTCTTCATATTATGTGAAGAGATTTTGAGAAGGGAATCTCATGAGCACTAAAAGTGTAATCGTTGCTTTAGACATCGGTACCACAAAAGTCTGCACACTTATTGCGCAGAAAACATCCAAAGGCATAGATATTCTCGGAGTGGGATCTCATCCCAGCCACGGACTTAAAAAAGGTTCAGTGGTTAACATTGAAAAAACGGTAGATTCAATTCGAAATTCAATCAACGAAGCAAAACTCATGGCGGGAATCGAAAATCTCGAATCTGCCACTGTAGGAATTGCAGGAAATCATATTTTTTGTTTCAATTCTTCAGGTGTCGTTCCTGTAAAAAATAAAGAAATCGATAAGCATGATCTGGACCGGGTGATTGAAGCGGCGAAAGCAGTTTTGATTCCTTCTGATCGCGAAATTATTCACGTGATCCCTCAGGAATTTAAAGTTGATAATACTTCTGGAATCAAAAATCCTATCGGTATGCGCGGCTCTCGCCTTGAAGTTAACGTTCACATTGTGACAGGTAAAACCCCACTGATCCGCAATCTTGTAAAATGTGTTGAACAAGCAGGCCTTCACGCAAATTCAGTTATTCTCCAGCCAATAGCTTCTTCTCGCTCAGTTTTAACTCTCGAAGAAAAAGAACTCGGAGTTGTTCTTATTGATATTGGTGGTGGAACAACTGACATCGCGATTTGGAAAGAAGGAAGCCTTCTTCACTCACAAATTATCCCCCTCGGTGGACATCATTTTACCAATGATTTGGCAGTGGCCCTGAAAATTCCACACAACGAAGCTGAGAGAATCAAAATGGCTTACGGGACTGTTTTAGAACAGGGCCGAAATGGCGAAACTTATATTCCAGTTCAGGGTCTTTCTGGCACCAAGCCTCGAGAGGTTCCATTGAGCTATGTAGCGGAAGTCTTAGGTGCTCGCGCTAATGAGCTCTTCGATGTTATCCGTGATGTAATTGTGGAACGCAACTTGCAAGATGAGATCACGGGAGGCTTCGTGCTCACCGGTGGTGGTGCACTTATTCGTCACATGACTGAGCTTGCAGAATTTTCATGGGAAAAACCTGTGAAACTCGGAATTCCTCAGTCTTTTGGCGGAATGACGACGGCCATGCAACATCCAAAGTTTTCGACAGTACTTGGACTTCTTCAAGAATCACAATATGAGTCCGAAGCAGAGACTCATGAAGAAAAAAGACAAGACGAATCAGATATGTTTGATAAACTAGGTAAAACAATTAAAAATGTTTTCAAAGAAATTTTTTAATTCGGAGGCACATATGTTCGATATTGCAGACACAAACAATCTTCCACTCGGCGCCAAGATCAAAGTCATTGGTGTTGGAGGCGGCGGTTGTAACGCTGTTAACACCATGATCCGTTCTGGTCTCACTGGTGTTGAATACATTGTTGCTAACACTGATTCGCAAGCACTTGCTGCAAGTTTGGCCGGAACTAAGTTACAGCTTGGTACGGGTGTAACTAAAGGCCTAGGGGCTGGTGCAAATCCGGAAATTGGTCGCAAAGCTGCGATTGAAGATTATGAAAGACTCTCTGAAATGCTTGCAGGCGCAGATATGGTTTTCGTCACTGCTGGAATGGGCGGCGGAACTGGTACTGGTGCAGCTCCTGTGATTGCTAAACTTGCTCGTGAAATGGGTGCCCTCACTGTTGGTGTGGTTACGAAGCCCTTCATGTTCGAAGGTAAAAAACGCTCACGCCAAGCTGAAGAAGGAATTCGCGCTTTAGAAGAATCTGTAGATTCGTTGATTTGCATTCCAAACCAACGCCTGCTTCAACTCGCGGGAGAAAATCTTTCTCTCGTTGATACATTCCGAGCTGCTGATGAAGTTCTCTTAAACGCAGTTCAGGGTATCTCTGACTTGATCAATAATACGGGTCTTATCAACGCTGACTTTGCCGATGTTTCAACAGTGATGACAAATAAAGGTCTCTCACTCATGGGAACTGGAATCGCTTCTGGTCCAGAGCGCGCCCTGAAAGCTGCTCGTACCGCCATCAGTTCTCCACTCCTTGAGGACATCACAATCGATGGAGCTACCGGAATTATCATCAACATAACAGGCAATAGCGGTCTCACGACTTCTGAAACAAACCAAGCAGTATCTTTGATCATGGAAGCTGCTGATGAAGATGCCGAAATCATTTTCGGAACCGTTATTGATGAAAATATGGGTGATTCAGTGAAAGTCACTGTGATCGCGACCGGTCTTATTAATCACAAGTCTGCGACTCAAACTCTTCAGTCTACTCCACGTCCGAATACAACTGCTTCTTACTATGAGCCTATGGTGGAAGCTGCTCCAGTTTTCGAGGCACCACTTCAAGCAGTCGCAACTATGCGGACTGAAGTACGTCGTGAGCTTCCTGTTGAAGTCCCAATGAAAGCTGAACCAATGTATGAAGTTGAGCGTGAAGAAGCTCGTGCAGAAAAACCAAAAATCAATTGGGCCGAAAAACTCCAAGGTGCTGCTTCCCGCTATGAAGCTCAAAAAAGCTTTGATGCACCTGTAGCTCAACCACAAAATCAGAATCGTTATGATAACACTCATAATACACACAATGATTCTTTTGAAACTCGTCATGAAAATACAAGTCAGCCTACTCAGACTGCTAACAACTCGCAGAATGTTCAAAACCGTGATGGAAGAATTAAGTCTATCGCTGAGAAGCTTGGGTTCTTTAACTTCGAGGAAGATGAGTTTGATACTCCTTCATTTATGAAGAAGGGTGAGCGTAATCACGACTCGCAGATTTAGTTTAAATTTTAGATTCTAATAAAAAAGCCTGGGTATTCCGGGCTTTTTTATTTTAGAGGAGAGGCCCAAATTCTATAAGTTTGTCTTTCACATCGGCCACTTCAGCCTTTAAAGCAAACAAGACGAGATAGGTCTCAACATAATCCTGATCAACGTTTATTTTGTAATGTGTTTCAATATAAATAGGGATGTTTTCTTCTTTGAAAATTTTCTTTTTAATATCGTAGAGCTTCACTCCTTGTTCTGGATCTTTGGTCGAAGTCTTGAGCGTAAGGACTTCTTCCCATTCATTATTCATCACGAGCGCAAGATGCTCTTTGCAAAGGTGCATCGATTTGAAAGGACGGATACAAGTAGAACAGAAGAGTAGATCGCAAACTCCGCAAGTCGCTTCGCCAGGTTCATCTGGATGATTCGGACAAAAGAGTTCTCTTCTTTTAGGCTTAACTTTTTCAACAAGTTTTAAACGATTCAAAATTTCTGGGTGAAACTCAGATTCATTTATTTTTTTTACTTCTGGACCAGCCTGCAGATTAGGTTGTTGATTTTTAATTAATCGGTAAATAAAAAAACCAAAGACTCCAAGAATAATCACAAGAAGAAAATTCATCGCCAGAATGAGAATAAGAGTCACGTTATCCATTGAGATTATTTTACCTCAAGGGAGGTGCCCTTTAAAACGAGATAAGTTTTCCGAAGTTGTTTGATCAATTATTAAAAAAGGTGAACTTCTGTAACCGGTTTATAGCCTAGAATCTGGTTAAAAAACTGTCTTGATGAGATTTTTAGCTGATCTTTGAAATAGTTTTCGTCTCGGGAGATGAGATCCTTCGCAATTTGCTGAGTCAGACGATCCTTGAGTTGATCAATTTTAGCTTGTGCCATGAGCGGAAGGCCGATGAGACTCACTTCCATAGAGCCAGTCTTTCGTACAAATGAGATCAGAACAGTCCCTTGAGTCGCCATTTTGCGGCGTTGACTGATTTGTGATTTCTCAATCTCAAGCTGCTTTCCATGAACAAGTCTGGGCTCTTTGGATTCGTGCTCTTCTATTTTAATTGTGCCTTCTCCAAGGATAACTTCATCATAGTTATAGATCAGGTGAGTGGATACCTTGGGATAATTTTTTTGGATAAACTCGACATGCTTTTTTAAGAAATACGATTCGCCATGAATCGGAAAATAAAAATTAGGAGTAAAATTTCTAATCAAAAGATGGAGATCCTCTTTACCAGGATGTCCAGAGGCGTGCAGGAGATAATCATGGGCAGTGATAATCTCTACGCCGAATTCAGTAAGTTTATTATAGATGCGGAAAATCTTTTTTTCATTTCCTGGAATGACTTTAGAGCTAAAAACGACAAGGTCTCCAATACCAGGTTTAAATGTTCCATCTTCACCGTAACTAAAACGTCTAAGCGCACTTAAAAAATCGCCCTGACATCCAGAGAGGAAAATCAGCATGCGTCCTTTCTCACCCTTAACCTGATCGGGTAAGAAGAATTCTTCTGGACTTAAATCAAAATGACCGGTTTCATGAGCTGCTTGCGAATATGTTTTTAGCGATCGACCCATGATAACAATTTTTCTTCCAGCGGCCTTGCCCATTTTAGCAATCGCATTCATGCGATGAACGTTGGAAGCAAAAAGAGTCATATAGAGTCTTTTCTCAGGTCGATTCATGACCTGCTCAAGGTCGATATTCAGTTCATTCTCAGAAACCGTTTTGCCGTCATTTAAAATATTTGTGCTATCGATAAAGTAAGCTGTTGAGACACACTTTTCAAGCTTCTCTTTAATTCTCTTGAAATTGATAGGGGCCTCATGCTTTGATTCTAGATCAACTTTAAAATCTGAAATGTAGAGCGCTCCCCACTTTTTATCTTTGCTTCGAATAATGAGTCCGCAAGTTTCAGGGATTGAATGATTCACATGGACGGGTGATATATCAACATTGGCGAAAGAAAGATCTTCATCTGGAAGATACTCTTGATAGGTGAGACGGACGTTGTACTCTTCTAGCTTCATTTGAATCAGGTTCAAAGTGAAGCGTGTCGCATAGACCTTCATTTCTGGAAACTCTCTGAGCAAGTGCCCAAGGGCCCCAATATGGTCTTCGTGTCCATGAGTGATGATGATCGACTTGCACCGGTTTGGAACTATTAAGCCAAAATCTGGAATGAGATAATTAATATCAAAGCATTCTTCATAGGGGAAAAGCATTCCGCAATCAATGATGATGTCTTCATCCGCTGTCCGGATGAGAGTCATGTTTGAGCCGATCTCTTCGACTCCACCGATTGGGAGCATGGAAAAATACTTATTTTTCAAAGAGCAGCCGCTTCGTTTGCTTCTGAGTGCATCTCGAGGAGCTCTTTAATTCTAGCAGATAAAATATGGGCGGCCACATCCGTCTCTTCGCCTACGGTGAAGTCTGCATACTGGCGTTGTGGGTCTAGATACTTTTGGTACATGGGACGAACGGTATCGTAATACTGAGAAATTACCGAATCTAGAGAACGTCCACGCTCTTTCACATCACGGTGTAATCTGCGAGTGAAGCGGATGTCGGAATCAACGTGTAGAAAAACTTTAATATCCATGAGGTCGCGAATTTCTTGATCGTAGAGGGAGAAAATGCCTTCGAATAAAACAACGGTGCATGGTCCAACCGTTTCTATGTTTTCAGTGCGACTAGAAGTTGAGAAATCGTAAATAGGAGTTTTGATTTTTTTCCCATTTTTGAGATCACTGAGTTGGCTACGTAAGAGGCCCCAGTCAAAAGCTTCTGGATGATCGTAATTAGGCTTGCCAGCAGCTGTATAGATGGTTTTAGGAAGAGTAGGAAGATAGTAGGAATCCATATGAAGAAGTGAAGTCGAGGCGCTATTGCTCCCTTTCATTACTTTTTTGGCAAAAGTCGTCTTCCCTGAGCCCGATCCGCCAGCAATCCCTACCAGAAATATTTTTTGATTCATTGAGACGGATTTCTAGCAGAAAAACTGAACTAAGCCTAATTATCCTGCTATTTATGTAATTTTTTTAGGCCACATGCGCTTTGGTATTCGAGAGGCTATAAGGAGTTTCATATATATGCAAAAATTTTGGATTGTTAATCTCTTCCACATTCAGCCATCTCCTGAGCTTTGGGCCGAAATCCAGGATCAGGCGACTCATTCCTTTGAATCCTTGGGTATCGAAGAGTTTTCGATGAATGAAGCCGAGGTAGACGCTATTCTTGGTGAGAGGTCCTATTCTGGAGGAGATCTTCCTCAAGAAGTCCTAGATGAGGTTGAAGAAAAAGTTCTTGGTCGACCTGCCACTTATCGATTCTTTTTTGGTGAAAAAAATCATGCTGAAGGTTTCTCCAGGGAGATGAAAAAAATCGTCTTGGGTGAGATCACAACTGAAGAGTGTGAGAACCAAGATTGGAATGCAGAATGGAAAAAGCATTACTCGCCGATTCGCGTAAATGATCAGATTGAAATTATCCCATCGTGGCTCAAGCCCTTTTCGAGTCATTCAAAGCAAGTGATCTACATAAATCCAGGAATGGGATTTGGAACCGGAAGCCATGAGACAACTTTTCTTTGTCTCAAACTTTTCACCGATCATCTCTTACATAAAAAAATTGATACGGTTTTAGATTTTGGATCAGGATCCGGGATTTTAGGTCTCGCAGCTTTAAAGTTTTTTCCTGAGGCGAAAACAGATTTCTACGATATTGATCCCGAGGCAAACAAGAATTGTTACCAGAATTCTGAGATTAATGAATTACAAAATAAACATTTTCGTTTATTGCTGCCTGAAGTGCGTGATCGATTGTTACCGAAATACAATCTACTCTTCGCAAACATTCTCGAGGGAATCCTCATTGAAGAAATCGATTACCTCACAACTCATCTCACACCAGATGGTGCCATGATTTTGTCTGGCCTTCTTCGTCATCAGCTCGATGGAATAATCTTTGAATATGAAGCCAAGGGTATGAAACTAATTAAGCGCGAAGAAAAAGGCGATTGGGGTGCTCTCCTCTTTTCGCTGGGTCAATAAGCATGAGAGCGAGCTATGACCCTGAACTTTCCATTCAGGAAACCTATGTCATCTCGGGTGATCGTTTTCATCATCTAGCTCATGTCGTTAGGCTCGATATAAACGATGATCTACTCTTGCTTAATGGCCTAGGTCTTTGCGTGGTCACCGTTGTTAAGCTCATAACAAAGAAAGAAATTCATCTAGAATTTGTTTCCCAAGAGATGGCCCTCCAGTCACTTAAGTATGATGTACTCATTGGAATTCCTAAAAAAGACGCTCTCGATCTGTGCTTAAAAGAAGCCACCGAACTTGGATTTAGAAAAATTCTTCTTGTGCGAACACATTATTCCCAGAATAGAGTGCCTGAAAAAGATCGCATGGATAATCTCCTTATCTCAGCACTTGAACAGTCGAATTCGCCCTATATGCCGGAAGTAATTTCAGTTGAGTTAAATGAAATTGACTGGGATCAGTACGAACATGTTCTTTTACTCGATTCGCAGACGAATAAACGTCAAAATAATGACCAAGCATTGTCTGGAAAATCTCTGCTCGTCATTGGACCCGAGGGTGGATTCTCGGAGTCAGAACTCGACTATTTACATGCACTCAAGCAGGTTGAAGTGCAGAGGCTTCCCACTCCTATATTGCGTTCACCGACTGCCCTCGCAGCAGGTGCCGGAATTCTCCTGGGAAGATTGCTGGATTGAATTTTGTGTGACATTCTTTAGGAAATTATCTTGAGGTTTTATGAATCTAGAATCTTCTAAGCAACAGAAAAAAACTCCACCTGCGGCCATGCTTGAATCAGATTTGGAGATGGATTTCGATTTCAAACCGATAACAAGTGGACTTGGTTTTCACCATCAAAAAAATACAACTGAAATTAAGCCCGTCATTATCGAGAGAGCTACGGTCACTCAATCTGTTTCACGTCCCAATTCTCAGCTTCACGTGAAACCAGTAAAAGCTGATATGAATGTTTATCAAAATGATCTTTCAATGTTCTACGATCATGGTCAAAAACAAGATGCTGAAATCCGTGCCGAGAAAATTGAAGAATCTGCTCACCGAGGGATTCGTTTAGCAACTCGTCCCGAGAGAGTCTTTGCTTATGGTCTCGATCTTTTTTTGATTGTTTCGGTTTTAAGCCTTACTCTCATGCTGATGGCACGGGCAACGGACATGGACCTCATCGCCGTCTGGACTGAGTATCCCAATGAGATTACACCACTTGTCGTGAGTCTTTTTGTAGGATTCTACGTCATGTATTTTTCTATCTTTGAAAAAAATGCTACATCTACGCTCGGCAAGGGTCTGCTCGGAATTAGAGTCGTTGATATGGATAACAATGATCAGCGCTTTATTATTCTTGTTCTTAGAAGTGTTATTAGTCTTTTGAACTTTATTACGCTTGGTCTTTTTTCATACTTCGATCTTCAGAATATAGTGACTAACTCGAAGATCATTCGGATTGATTAATGTTCACTCTAGCTCTCGAAAAATTCCTTGCAGAAAATAAAAACAAGAAAATTGTTTTCACCAATGGCTGCTTTGATATCCTTCATAGAGGACACGTGACTTATCTTTCCGAGGCGAGAAAGCTCGGAGATCTGCTAGTGCTGGGTGTGAATTCAGATGCGAGTGTAAAAAGATTGAAGGGACCTGAGCGCCCAATAAATAATGAGAATGATCGCTCTTATGTATTGTCTCAACTTAAGGCCGTCGATTTCACCGAGATATTCACTGAAGATACTCCTCTAGATCTGATCTTGAAAATAAGACCTTCGATTCTTGTCAAAGGTGGAGACTGGAAGATTGAACAGATCGTTGGGGGTAAAGAAGTTATCGCTGACGGCGGGCAAGTCTTCTCTCTCAATTTCGTTGACGGCTATTCAACCACGTCACTCATTCATAAAATTCAAGAGACATGATTTTTTCGTTTTCTGATGTTGCATGTGATTTAATTTTTCCAGAACAAGCTGAATACGATGTTCTTTGTTTTTTTAAACCGAATATTTCATCAGTTTCATCACCAGAAAATATTTGGTTTCAAGTTGCATGCGCAAGCCTCAGAATCAAAAGGGATGTCCTTATTTTGGAGCCAAGTTTTAAGCAGTGGCCTGCCATAAAAAAGAATCAACGTTGGCAATTGGGTGAAGGTTGGGTGGCAATCGAACCGAGAGCTTTCAACGCAATATTAGCTGCTTACCCAAAACATTGTACCAATATAGAACAATTCAGACTTTTCTTGTCCAGTATCTAAACAATCGTAATAAGACGATTTTTCAATTTCGTTGGTGCGAAGCACTAAATAAGTGTCAAATAAATCCTGAGCGTTTCGATACGTTAATAAGCTGACCACTCTGGTCGGTTATTTATGGGGATTTAAAGGAGTACGTTTATGGGATTAAGAATCAACACCAACATTGCATCTCAAGAGGTGCAGCGTAACCTGAAGGTGTCTAGTGCACAACAGGAAGCAGAGTTTGCAAAACTCTCGTCTGGTAAGCGAATTACTAAATCTGCGGATGATGCCGCTGGTTTGGCGATTGCTAAAAAGTTAGAAGCTGAAACAAGAGGCCTTCGTATGGCGGGCAGAAATGCCAACGATGCGATCTCTCTCGTTCAAGTGGCCGAAGGTGGCTTGAATGAAACAAGTAACATCCTGACTCGATTGCGCGAGCTCTCGATCCAGGCCGGTTCAGACACAGTAGGTGATACTGAGCGCGGGTTTCTTTCTCTTGAATATGAGCAATTAGTTCAAGAAGCTGACCGTATTTCAAAAACGACGAACTTCAATGGAAGATCGTTACTTGAAGGTCAGGGAGATGTTCTCCAATTCCAAGTGGGAGCATACGGCGGCGAAAACAACATGATTCAACTTGATGCAAGTCAGACAGACGCATCAGCTGAAAACTTAGGTGTTGGCGGCACAGACCTTCGCAGTAAAGAAGGTGCTGTTGATAACTTACAAAAAATTGATAATGCAATTAACAAAGTATCGGCTTTCAGAGCTAACTTTGGTTCTGTTCAATCTAGATTGCAATCGACCATTAATAACTTAGACGTGGCAGCAGTGAACCAAGAGGCTGCCCGTTCACGAATTGAAGATGTAGATGTTGCTGAATCAACTGCGAAAGTTGCTTCTGCGCAAATCAAGACTGCTGCTGGTACAGCAACTCTTGCTCAAGCTAACCAGCTTGGACAAGGTGCCCTCCGCTTGATCGGTTAATAGTCCCCGGTGTTTGATTCGACTCTTTAAATCCCAGGTTCCCCGGGGCGAAAGCCTCGGGGGATTTTTTGGAGAATATAATTTTGGGTAACGAGCTTAAAAAGATTAAAGATGAATCATCCATACTGAGTATGCTCGGTACGGTTAAGGAACAGGCACAAGAGGTCTTTCTCTGGAGATTTATTGGTGGGTCAAAGCACATGGCCATGGTTAACGTCGAGTCTGTGAGAAAGTCTAAGGGCGATTTCTGTGTTGTCCCAGCTCAAGGTCAAGATCGACAGGTTCAGGAATTGATTGGGAGTTTGAATCACATTGATGTTTACGTGCCGGAATCGGCTCTTCTCCTCAGATGTTCTATCAAACAAACAGACGCACCTTATCGTTATTATCTACAGATCCCAGCTTTTGTGGCGCAAATTGATCGAAGAAAAAGTTTTCGACTCAATGTTTATGAGGATTCAGATGTTGTTTTAAGTTTTTCTAAGACTACGATGAATGCCAAACCCATTAAGCAGCACTTTCACAAGGCATGCTTTGACATCAGCACAGGTGGATTTTCATTTCATATTTCAAAATTAGAAAATAAATTTTTTAACATGACCGATGAAATCCCACTGGTCGAAATTAAGATCAAAAAATGGTCATCAAGAGCTTCAGTTGTAATTTCAGCAGTAAGAGAAATTGAACCGGACGATAAAAATGGACTGACTTACAAAGTGTATCGCGTAAGTTGCAGTTTCACTCAGCTTGATCAGATAAGTCGGAAGCATCTTGAGAAATATATTTTTGAGCAGATAAAGGACGAGCTTCATGCTATAAATGAGTAGCATGAGAATTTCTGCGATCTCTGATGTTCATATAAAAAAGCCCCATGACGATGCCGATCGTCTTCTTTGCGCGTTCTTCGATCACCCGCTTGTTCAACAATCAGATTACATTGTTCTTTTAGGCGACATATTTGATTTAATGAGTGGACCTCACCAAGAATACATTGATAATTTTTCACACATTTTTAATAAGATGAATGATCTCCGTAAGAAGGGAAAAAAGGTTCTCTATTATGAAGGAAATCACGATGTACATCTAGGAAAGCTCTTCGAAAAAATATGGCCAGACCACGATATTTCACCTTCGCAAGTGCCTGGAGTATTTGAAATAGACGGAAAGAATTATTATTTTTCTCACGGTGACGAGCATGAAGTAGATAATGTTGCTTATCATCGATATATGAAATTTATTCATACGCCGCTGCTAACTTTTATTGCGAATAGTGTCATGCCCTACTCGGTCCTGAATTTTATTGGTGAGAGGGCCTCAAAAAAATCCCGAAAAAAGGGTGCTTATCGTTTTGATGAGGAAAGTGAGAGGCAAAAATTTCGTTCGGGTGTGGTTAAGACCACAAATGGGAAGTTTGACTTCGTTCTTGGAGGACATAGCCACGTCAAAGAGGAATACATTTTGCCCGACACTCATTCTGTTTATATCAATAATGGATATGCCCTTAGATCCCAAACGTTTATTACGATAAGCGAACATCTCGTCTCCTTTATTCCTCTTTGAAGATGGCAGAGAATTTAATTCAGCTGGGCCATCGCCTTTACTTCCTTCATGACCATTTTTCCAAAAAATTCTTTTACTGATGATTCAGTTCGTTTTTCTTTATCCATTTCTTGAATTTCTTTATTCACAATAATCAGGTTTTCAGCAAACTGAGCAATTTGCGGAAGATGTGTGATGGCGATGACTTGGCCTCCTGCTGCGACTTCTGCGAGAGCTTTCCCTATGCAGTTCGCCGTTTCACCACCGATACCTGAATCGATCTCATCAAAAAGAAAGATACTAATGGAATCGAAACTTGAAAGGATCTGTCTAACACTTAAGAGGATTCGGGAGAGTTCTCCTCCAGACGCGATATCTTTTATTTTAAAGTAGCCTTCACCAAGGTTTGTTTCTGACATAAAAAAGGCCCTGGTCGTTCCTGATTCAGTAAAATCTTCGATCTTCTCAATCTCCATGCGGATAGTTGCTCCCTGCATCTTTAAAAGACGAACTCGTTTAGTGAGTTCAGCTCCCAGTGTTTTTGATGATTTCATCCGTTTCTGGTGGAGTTCTTCAGCACTTTGCGAAAGGTGTTTTTTGAGAGTTGCTATTTTGTTCGAGGTTAGTCCAAGGTTGATCTCAAGTTCCTCAAGTTGTTTTTTTTCTTTTAAAAACTCAATCTGATTCTGAAGAATTGATTCGACTGTTCCTCCGAACTTCTTTTTTAATTTATGATATGAGTCTAGACGGTCGAGTACACCTTCGAGATCCTCCGGATCAAACTCAAAGGACAATTTCTTTTCTATCTCTTGCTCGAGAAACGCCAGTTGATCTGTAATAATTAATACTGATTCTGTCTGCGGCACAAACAGATCGGGATTTTTACTAAAAATTGAAGTAAGTAGGCGAAGCTGCCCATTCATTCCAGTTTGACCCTCGCCTCCTCCGAAAATTTCTTTGATTTGGAAGCCAAGCTTTTGGGTCTTTTCAACATTCATCATCAAAACCTTCTTCTTCAAGAGATCTTCTTCGTCCTGGGAGGAAGGGTTCAGTTTTTCGATCTCTTGAAGCTGATAGGTTAGATAATCCAGTCTTTGCTCTCGCAAATTTTTAGATTTTTCCAGTTCACTTTGTTCACGCAAATACTGTCTGTAGTCTCTGAGAAGTGTCTGGTAACGAGTAAGCTCGTTACCGTTTCGCGAGAAGTGATCTAGAAGGTGGAGTTGGTAGGCTTCAGAAAGGAGTTTTTGATTCTCAAATTGCCCTACTAGGTCGATGTATCTGCGTGCAAAAAGGGTCAGGAAATTTACTGTGCATGTGAGGTGGTTGAGATAGTTTTTTGTCGTGCCATTTTTATAGATCAAGCGTTTGATGATGAGCTCATGACCCTCAATTGGGTACCCTTCTGCTTCGAGGAATTTTTTGATCTCAGCATCCTCGCAACGAAAAACTGCTTCGATGAGAGAGAAGTCAGTCTCTCTTCGAACAGCTTTCTTGTCCGCTCGACCTCCAAGAATAAGTTGAAGAGCATCGAGCACTAAACTCTTTCCTGAGCCCGTTTCACCAACGATGGCGTTGAAGCCCGGTCGAAATCGTATCGTCTGATTCTTAAAAGTCGCAAAATTTTGAATCTGGAGATTTTTTAAATAAAATTGTTCCATAACATCCTCGCTTGAGATGATGTTACGGTAAATTTACGGAAAATCAAGCCTTGCGTATCTTTTCCGTATTCTTGACCTATTTATTTTGCAGTAATGAATTTGTCCCTTATGGTTTCGAAGAAAATCCGGTTGGGATTTTTAATCAAAGAAACTTTTTTAACACGTGCAGAATTGATCACAACCACGTCGTGCTCATCAATATTTATAGCTACCTGGCCATCTAAGGTGAGAGTAACTGAGTGATATGGGGGCAAGATTTTTAATATTACCGGGGTCGAATCAGGAACAACAAAGGGTCTGTGGATGAGAGAGTGGGGGCAAATGGGGGTAAGAATTAAGGCCTTCACTTCTGGGTGAACAATAGGACCACCAGCGGCCATGGAGTAGGCAGTTGATCCCATTGGGCTTGAAATAATGATCCCGTCACCAGCAAGATTATAGATATGTTGATCATTCATTTCCGCCCGCAGATAAATCATGCGAGCGATATCGGTTTTCGCTAGAACTGCATCGTTAAAAAAATAATCTTTGAAATGAATCTTCCCCTTGCGCATGACTTTAACGTGTAGGAGAGGTTTTTGTGTGGTCTCGTACTTTCCTTCGAGGATGTCACCGAGAAGATCAAAGTATTCATTTTTGTTAAATTCAGTAATGAAACCAAGTCGGCCCAGATTAATTCCTAAGACTGGAATCTTGGAATTGATACGACGACATACACCAATTAATGTTCCGTCACCACCAAGGGAGAGCATGATGTCTGGCCTGTTGTGAAACTCTTCCGAATTCCAGAATACGATTGAATCAGGAATTTTTTGCTTAAAGAATTTTTCAATTCGAGGGCGATCCTCATCACTAAAGATGACTTGTTTCTTGCGGCGAATAAGCCACGTGCAGAGGTTTGGAAGAATATGATAAAAATCTGGAGTCGAATTAGGTTTCAGTGTGATGGCAACTTTCTGTATGGAATTCGACTTCATTATGACTCCGTCATAAGGCTCAGCGCCTCTTCTATATTATCAAATGGCTTATTGAGAAGGCGGCACTGATAGGCGTTGGCACGGCTTAAGACCTGAGGGGAATTATAGGCCGTCATGATCACAAACTTCTCACTAATATCTGAAGGGGAATACTTCTTCTTAGACTCTTCGATCACATCAAAGCCAGAGATATCCTGAAGCATGAGATCACAGATAATCCGGTCATAGTCATTGGTCATAATCATATCGATGGCAGTTTTTCCGGAGGCCGAGACATCCACGGAGAAACCTCTTCTCTCAAAGAGTTTTTTTAAGGATTGTTGAATGAGAACTTCATCTTCAATGATAAAAATTTTTTTCATAGAATTGGTAGCGTGAGCCTAAAATGGGCACCCTCTTCTCCATTATTATCTAAATACTCCAGATTTCCACCCATTTTCAACGCAAGGTTTCGTGATAACACGAGACCAAGGCCAGTGCCTTGGGTTTTTGTCGTAAAAAAGGGTTTAAAAAGTTGCGACTTTTTATCTTGATGAATGCCTGGCCCATTGTCTGAAATTTCGATTCTGAGTTCATTTTCTTTTCGCGAAACCTTAAAAGAAATAATCGAACCTCGAATACCTTTCATTGCCTGGGAGGCGTTGACGATCAAGTTAAAGATAATTTGAACCACAAAGATTAAAGGAACAGTAAGTGAAAGATTCTCTGTATCGCTGGTGTAGTCAATTGTTTTCTTAACTTCTCGGGACTCACTCTTGGATAGAACAATCGCCTCATCAATAAGTTTTCTGATAGCAATTGGTTTGCTCTCGTTTTCAACTTGATACAGATTCGAGAAGTTCTCGATGATCACTTGGCATCTGTTCACATTTTTTTCAATCTCGATCATAATATCAATACTGTCCTGATTTACATCGAGGGTCGTATATATCTGAGAGCTGAGCTTGAGACCAAAAAGAGGATTACTCAATTCGTGCCGAAGAGTGTTGAGGAGTTCTCCCAAGAGAGAAATGCGCTGAAAGTGGAAGAGATCAAAAGCGTAGTGACGAAGCTCATCACTGTCATAAAGGTCAAGACTGAAAGGTCCTTGGATTTTCTTATTAAAGAAAATATCCTGTTCCTGAAGCTCGGAGCGGTAGAGATCATTCATGAATGATGTTCCACTCACACTATCGCGAACTCTGAGTGGTAGCGGAAAATCTTTTAAGCAAAGTCGCAATTCAGAAATTCTTTTATCAGAAAATTCTTGATCAATGAGTCTTTCAAAATGGGGTTGAAGAAGATCAATGCAAGTTTGGAAAAGATCAATCTCGTCATCGCTATAATCAAGAAAATCATGGCGAGAGGCAATGGCAATCAAGCTGTATTTCTTAGAGATCACGTCATTGGCGAGAAAACTGCCATTGAAGGGAATGTTGATTTTAGGAAAGTTTTCAGTGTGAAAGGATTTAATCTTAGCTTTTTTAATCGAATTAAAAAGGACGTTAAAGTCGCGCACTTCAATCAGGGAGTTTACTTTTTCAGATCGCCAAAGAGTTCCGATAACTGCGGCCTTGGTTTGGCCTTTTAAATGAAGGACAACAAGAGATGATTGAAAGTTTTGAAGAAAAGGGACATCTAATAATTTTTCAAGCATTCCACCAAGACTTACAGATTCATTTGAAACTGCATTGATCTTTTTAATAATCTCATCCCAGAGATCCTTGTTACTTTTACCCGGCTCATGTGCGCCGCTCGAGAAAATTTTCTTCTCGAGCTGTTGAGAAGTTTTAGTGTAGTGGTCAAAGATCTCATGAGACTCCCCTCGCCCATTACCGTAAGACTTAAAATCTTCTAGGAGTCTAAAAATATTTTTTAAATAATAAGGAAAGTCACAGTTCTCACCATCAGGAGTACTCATCCAGAGTCGATCTTTCTTTTTTAAAAGCGCAAACTGAGCATTTTCCATCGGAGCTAATTCTAGAGGACTCAGTGAATAGTCGCCAAGATCATGCAGAATGCTTTCGTCTAAGAAAAGGGTTAGGTGCTGAGGAGCCGTTTTATCTGAGGGATGAGGTCTATTTTCCACTGAGTTAAGTTATCTTTTAATTCGTACTTAATCAAATCTTCAAGGGCGATAACATCCCCTTTCTGATGGGCCTGGTTCATTGCCTTAACGATGAAAAGAAGATGGACATGAGAGTTCTTAAAATCCGTGATCGTTGCTTTCCTGAACTGCATCACGGCTTTCGTAAGGAGTGTTGTCAGTTCAACAAACTGACTTATGTCTCGAGTAAGCTTCATAACATCATGATTACGATGAAATTCGCTTCTTTCAGTTACAGGCAAGTTCAGAATAAAGATCAGGATATCTGAAACGAATTCTTGAGCAAGAATGGCGGTCTCTAGAAAAAAGGCGGGCCTGTTTTCTACCGATGAAAATGTCGTCCCTGACATAGAATCGTCCTTGATGGTTATGCTCTAATGTTAGGGCAATACATCATAATGTCATAGAAAAAAATTTTACACGAGTGGACCGATAGGGGCAGCTTAACTCTTTGCGAGGATAGAACCAAAAAGTTCATCTAGGGCCCGAAGGGCCTGGGCTTCTTCTGAGTAAAGAAGAAGGCTAGACTCTGATTGCTCCTTCAGCGTATTCCCGCCGTTTTGTCCTTTGCGGATTCGATAGAAGTCTAGGATAGGACGCAATAGAGAATGAGATTGAGCAATCGTTGCAAAAGTCGAATCGATTTCTTGAAGATTTTTTACGTGACCAGCGATGACTTCTGCACGGGCGTGATTAGATTTTACTTCCTGATGGATGGTATCAATAGACGTGAGTGCGTATTCGTGGAGGCGCGAGAGCTTGACAAGAATTTCTTGAAGTTCACGAGTTTTTTCGGCCTGAATAGGAGAGCATTGGCCAATATCAAGTGTGGCATCGTACATGCTCAAAAGAAAATTCCACAGAACAACATAGGCCTGATAAACGGGGTAGTGATCATCACCCTGGTGAATATTTCTTAGGTAAACACCAAATTGATTGTCATGATCAGTTGTATAAGTCGGATAGATGAAGCTCTGAGGGGTTGTTCCGGTGTGTAAAATTTGCAAAAGTCCAAAGATCAAATCATCCGCTTTGAAGCTTTTTCCTTGAGAGGTGATCTGAAAGTGGCCCTCGTCATAGGGAAGCAAATTGAATCCGGTAAACTGACGAGATAAAAAGATTCCTCGTGCACCGGCATCGCAAAGGGCGAGAGCATCGTAGCAAGGCGGACCGATATAAAGCACTCTTGTTAAGTCCTCGAGAATGTCCATTTCAGAAAGTTCCTTGAATTGAACAAAAGGCATTTCTTGATTAAGTGAGTGAATGAGCTTTTCCTGCTCTATGGTCGAGAAGATGCTTGAGTTGGTGAAACCAAAAGCGATCGTGCTGATGGTTCCCTTGCGCTTTTCAAAGTGAGGAAGACCTTTGATTCCGAGGATGTTTCGATAGATATCCTGTAAATGAAACGTGAGAAACGGAGCTTGCGCTTTGAAAGTAAGGAGAAAAGTTGACCAAAGGTCAGGCACGTCCAGCACACCATTTACCCGGAGTGGGCCATGCTTTGTTTTGCAATTAAAACTGCTATGGAGATCCCAAGTGGTCTCGTTCAGTGATAGATTGAAACTCATGTCATATTCAGTCGCCAGACAGGTGGCCACATTTGTCGTGATTCCACGAACACCTGGGACAGCGGTCTGTTGAATTTTTTCAAGGGATTCGGCATTCACGAGAACAGTAAGCTCAAAATCATTTAGGACTTTTTTTTCTTTTTCTAAAACCTGCAAGGTTTCATATAAAAAATAAGCTTCGTCTTGTTGAATGATAAGGACTTTTTTCATTTCACATCATTCAGGTTGTAGCCTTTAAAGCTTTCACCCTGTTTATGAGTTCGTTCGAGATCTTTTTTAACTTCTATCTGATGTTCTTGAAGTTTAATCACGAGTTTCTCATCTAGTTTTTTAATAAATTCGATCTTCCGATTGAGTTCGTCGCGAAGATCTATACTAACTGAGTTCCATTCAATTTGTTGTGAGAGCTGATCTATGATTTCAAATAATCGTTCCCGGTTGGAGGTGAAGGATTCCAACTTATCTTCAATGACCGGGTTCGCGATTACGTTTTCCGTCATCACAATGGCCTTCACAATGAACTCTTCGAACAAATGGATTAAGTTATCCATTTATGCTGTCTTCGAAGCGCCCTGCTGGACCTTGAGCGTTTTGATGGCTTCTGTCCAACCGTCGTAAAGTGTGTTGAGAACTTTCAGACAACCTTCAAGGTGAGACTTCTCGATCTTGATATTGGCCTGTGTACTCGAGTAAAGGATGTAGTCGTAGAGAGAGGAGAGTTCTTTTGCTACTTCCCCGCCAACTTCGAAATCGAGTGAGTTTGAGAGCTCGACCACGATGTCTTGCATCTTTCCGATGTACTCGCCTTTCTTGGCGATGTTTTTCTGCTCGATAGCTTCGATCGCTTTCTTGCAGTTTTTAATAGCAGCTTGATAAAGCATCAGCAAAATTTGTTCTTTGCTTGCCGTTTCAACCGATGTTTTTTTATAGGCACCTAAACCGTAGCTCATGGAATCCTCCTCCTAGAGAGTCGGGGACATAAATTCCCCATTCAAATTTTAGCATGTGGCAAATTGCAAACAAGGTGGGCAGAAATGACTTGTTAAAGAAAAACTAATTAGCCCAGACCAGGTGCTTGAGGCATACCTGCGAGCCCAGCACCCTGACCTTTGATTTTAGAAATGGTCTCTTCTAGTCGGGCAAACTTTTGTTTGAGCATTTCTTCTTTTTTCTCAATCGTGCGCTGACGATTGGCGATCTGGCGATCGATAATACCGATGTTACTTGTAAGTCCGGCCTTACGAGAGGCGAGCACACCAGAAGGAGCAGTCAGAAGATCCTTGGCAGCACCTTCGAGGTTATCAATAAACCCATTAATCTTTCCGCCTTCCTGGGAAAATTTCCCAGTGAGGGTTTGAGAAACCGCCTTATAGTCTTTTGATAGAGCAGCTTCAAACTTCGCTTGGTCTAATGCAATCAGACCACTTCTCTGAAAGGTCACTCCGAGATCCCCCATTCGCATCGCCCCTGAGTCTGTCATGATGGGGGTAAATATCGCAGAACGAATCTTTGATTCAATTGTTGCCAGCGTGAGGTCCCCCCCGAGTGTTCGAGCGGTGTCAGTTTTTTCATCAAGTGAGTTTTGATCTTTGATGAATTTTAAAACATTGTTGATATTATCTATGAGGGTCGTGAACTTTCCGCCGATCTTTTCGACATCTTCGGTGACCTGGATATCAATCTCTTCACCTGGTTTTGCTTTTTTAAGATCAATGGTCATGCCTTGAATAAGTTCAGTTGTCTTATTGCTCGGTAGTTCAACCTCAAATCCATCGAGTTTAACTTTAGCGTTTTTTGCAGCTCGGTTCTCTTCGAAGTAAATATCTACGTCTCCATCGACCATATACAAGTAAGGAAATTCTGCGTCTGAATGTTCACCAGTTTCATTCATCGACACAATCAATTTAAAGGGCTCGTCTCCACCCTTGCCGTCATCTACAACGTTGGCACTCATACCGAGATCTTTATTTTCGTTGATGAGTTTCGCTACTCCCGTGAGGTTGGAATGCTTATCATCGATATAAATTTCTTTTTCTTCCCCATCTGGCAGAACCGCACGAATGTACCCAACACCAAGATAGGTTTTATCTTTGTCTTCAACGCCATTAGTGATCGCCGATGATTTTTGAGCGAGTTGTTCAACCGATATTTGATACTTCCCGGGCTCTGCCACGTTCTTGTCGGCAGTCAGGGTAATCGCTTCGCTTTTACCTGTATCAACTTTGATCTCTCGCAGAGAGCGGGCATTTTTATTTTTAAGAAGTTCTCCGCGCATGTTTTCAACCAAAGTCATGAGCTGCCCAACCAGAGCTTTCTTATCTTCGATTTTGCCTTTGCGAGCTTCCATTTGCTTTAAGGGTATTTTTTCGGCTTCAACAATCTGCTGAACAATGTCTTTAGGTAGACCTGAATTGATAGAGCCAAACGAAATCCCCAAATCTTTCCTCCGTGAAAGCTAAACAATCAGGGTCGGGAATTCATCGTGAATACCCAGTCTAAGATTATCATTTTGAATATTTGTCGCAAGCAGGTAAGAACTGCGCTACGATGAGAGCTAAATAGATAAAAAAAAGAGAGCAGGTGAACAACTTCCCACTCTCTTTTTTGATAGTCTCGGGTGCATTCCTATTTCAAAGAAGTGCACTAATTTTATCGGATATTATGGATAGAACTTTAGAAAATAACTCAAGTATTGTCTGGGAAAAGTCAAAGTTCTTTGTAAATCGTGCACTTATCTACTCATCTTTCCTTTTATTGCCTGTATGGATACCCCGTTCCGTAGAATTGACTATATTCACTCAATCATTACTCATGCTGGCTTATCTCGTTTTCATGGCCGGGCAGTGGTATTTCCTCGGAAAAGAAATCGACCACCGTCTTAAAATCTACTTTCGAGCCAATTCAAGCATTGACCGGATTCTTTACCGAGTGATCATCGGCAATGCCGCCATGATGATCATCTTCAACCTCATGTCCTTTATCTCGGATGATATTGTTCGCCATTTTTTCTGGGGCTTCTTTGTCATCGTGGGGCTGTTTTATTCATGGCCCACGAGGGGAAAGATCATTGAAGAGTCTGTCTCCACTCAGTTTACTGAATACAAATATCTCGATGCTTTTGAAAAGACGGTTTTGTTTTTAACAGTGGCCATGTTTTT
>JBBQGK010000010.1:0-57763 GCA_038322885.1 Bacteriovoracales bacterium
ACGTTTAGAAGCTCAGGCCTTGTCGTACTATAACGAAATAAAACGGGCCTATGTGAGTCATCCAGATAACAGTCTGCTGAAACTTCATCGCCTTCACTATCAGGATGAGGTCTTTCATATTCCTTTAAATTATCATTTTCATAATGAGCTCATTGCTAAGAATGGTGTGGTCAAAACATTCGTGGGCTCCATGCTCTTCATCTTGCTGATGCAAGTGATGATGCTGAGAGCGACATTTGAGACCATTTCTCAATCTTTTCCTGAAAAGAATTTTTTTGGAAAGTGGAAGTGGACTTTCAAATTCATCAGATGGTACCTCTCGGTCTCTGAATCACACAAAGGCTCTAAGAGCATCATGCTCAATCACATCAATAAGATTAATCCTCGATACAAATATCTTTTTTCATTTCTGACTAAATAGGAGTTCCCATGCGATTCATTTTGCCTCTCGTTTTAACGTTCCTTTCATTCTCGGTACTGGCGGCGGAGAAATCCATTCCACCAGCAGTCAGCGAGACCTACGTCTGGATGACAGATGCTAACTTCAAGCAAGAAAAAACGCTGGCCCATTCACGCATGGAAAGAGCGACAGCTTCATCGCATGAAGCGAACGATCAATTAACGAGCCCCGAATTTAAAGAAGCAAGAGCAAGATTCTTGAAAATTGAATCCGCCCAAGAGTTAAAAAAACTGATCACGGAAATGAATACAAATTATAATACTTATCCGGATGATTTAAAGCTGATGACGGCAATGCTTAGCCCTATCCTGAAATTTAAGGCCTTTACCTACAAGATCTATCCATTTTTAGCTAAAGAAAAAATCACGCATTCGATGATGCTCTCTCAAGTTCAAAACATCGCCGCTTTCATGAATATGAATCTTCCCACAGCACAGTGGAAGGCAGGCTTTGATCTCGTAACGATTCCAGCTGATGAAGATGACTTGATTCGTTTTAATAATGCCTATGATTTGCAAAACTATCTTGTGAGAGAAGTTTATCCGGCCTATGTATTATCAGCTCAACGAATTCAAGCCTTGAACTTTGCGAAAAAGTCTGTGGTTTGGGATAACAAAATTTTCTACGGAACTGCGAGCTTTTCGGATAATTTAAATCGCTTTCAACTCATCGGTGAGGGTGAGAGATACTCAATCCTTGCTTCACTCCACTACTCACTCTCTGACCTCTGCAAATTTTCTGCCTACGACATTAATGAATTCTTTCCTCTTGTGAGAGAAGTTGCAAAGTTATTTGGTTATGATTCTGTTTTCTCAGCGGTTGATGGAGTTAACGCTCGCAAGATAGCTGGGGTTTACAGACGTGCTCAATTTGCAAAACTCTTTACTCTTCGCAAGAACGGCGATCACAACATGCTCTCAGCTTTTAGACACATGAAAGAAGGCTCACGAAGTCTTAGCCTCGCATGGACCGAGCTACGTGACCGTACAGACAATGGACAAAATTTTATTCGCTCAGCGATCTTCACTCCGTTCACACAGATCGGTGACAATCAAGTGGAGGGAATGGAGAATGTTGTTTCGGGTAAGACTTCTATTAGAAGTGATGTTACAGGTGAGATTTTAACTGTTGATCTTGGAGCTTTTTTTGCCAATCCACCACAAGACCTTAAGAGAATGCTGCCTGTGGGCTTCGACGATGCTCCGAACATGCAGAACTATAAAGTCAGCATGAAAAATGGAAAGACCCAAGACGTACAGTTCAGAAATTATTTTAGTGGCCGTGCGACAAACTGGGATGTCTCAGCTTATAAAACTCTTTTCCCGGATCTCTCGAAAGGTAACGATGTATCGACGGCGATGAAGATTTTGAATCAATCAGTCTACGGGATGATGCCGGCGATGATCATTCAGCCGTTTGTTATGCTCTAAGTTTTAAAAATCTTTTTTATGGCATTAGTCCTACCTCTGGGTAGGACTTTTTATTTCCGGGCCTCGTTTAGGAAGAAGTCCCTTCAATATCCATAGATCTCCCATCAATGACATTGAGAATCCAAACATGAGAAGAAGTCCAAAAATAACGGGTGGCTCGAAGTAGTGAAATAAGAAAATAGATGAACTCGAAACAAGCATCAGAGTCGTGAGGATGGATCCTTCCGCACGTTGTTTAACACCCTCATAAATCCCCTTATCCATTCCGCTCAAAATAAACTGTATCGTATTATCTCCATTCATCCCGACCATGATCGCTAAGACGAGACTGGTGATGAAGTTGATTTTTATTTGGAAGAGAACGAGGGCGACCAAGAGCATAGCGACTCCCCAAAGAGAACTCGCGAGCAAGGGGAAAATGAATCTAAAGTTTGACGTGTAATAAGCAAGGAAGACAATCGTCGACGTAACAAGAAAAAAACTCAAGAGGAAGCTCGAGAGTAATGTCTTTGAAACATTCTGGGTAAAGTCTGCGTAGGCCATGAGAAGTCCGGATAAGAAGCACTCGCCGTTTGGACAATACTCAAGCTTCACTTTCGTCCTAAATTCATTCAGTTTCAAAAGTTCCGAATCCTTGAGGTGAATCACGGCCCTTACTTTATCATTCGAGAAATACCTCTTAAACTGAGAGGTCTCCTTCAAGCTTTTTTTCACCAGTTGGCCCTGAAGGGGATTCAGCTTATCAGTGTAAAATGCCAAGTACTCATAGGGATTTTCGATCGTGACGACATTGGTGTCGAGTCTCATCTTTTCTAAAATCCGACGATTAAATGGCTCGTTGGTCCCGTCGTTGAAAACCAAGCTTACATTCCCCGTAAATCCCTTCGTCTGAATAAGATAATCCATCGACTCTTTGAACGGATTTCCTTCTTTGAATAACTCCATCGGAGAATCTGTGACGTTCAGTCGACTAAAGCAAAAAGGAACGAGCAAGAAAACTGAGATCAAGATAAAGCAGAGAGATCTCGGGAAATTTATCTTATCCAAGAATCGTAACGAGCGAATAGAAAATGCTCTCTTCGAATCAACCCAGGTTTTTTTCTTCAGAACCACTTTCATGAAGGCAGGTAGGATGAGGAGAACGACAACCCATTCAATCATCCCACTTATAGCGACCCAAAGTCCAAGCCTTGCCACGATTTGTACTTCTGAAGTACAGAGTGAAATAAAACCAAGAAAAGTCGTGAGTGAGGTAAAAAAGCATGGAGTAATAAGTTGTCTAAAGGTTTCAACCCAACCTCCTTCTGACTCTCCTTCTCCTTTATCAACTTCATGTTGAGAAAGAAAAACGAAATCTCCGAGGGAGCTTACCGCTAAAAAGAGAAAGAGACTGCTGTTCAAAATATCCATCGGGGTCCCTGACAGCGACATGAGCCCAATGATGACCGCGCAAGAATACCCAAGGGTCCCTACGTAGAGAAGACCAGAGATCCATGTTCCAAAGAAAATTCTAAATGAAATAAAGATAAAGAAGATAACAAAAATATTGAGTGCATTATTATAGAGGATCCCTTTAACCATTTCGGCCTGGTAGCTCGCGTCTCCGAGCCAGTGGACCTTGATTGAATCAGGAAGAGTCTTGGCAGATTGCTTCAAGCTCTCCATCAGAGGAATGATCTTTTCCATCACAAAGTCTTTTTGATTTAAATCTCCCACCTGATATTCTTGGGCAAAGTCTTGGTGATTTTTATCAACGAGAAGTCCCATCCAAGGAGTGAGATCGAAACGTTTCAAAGGATCTAGAATGTCTGTGGTGCCATCGCACTGGGTGTCGACGATGACGGGGAATGTGAGTCTTTGAAACCCAACGTCCGAGGTATCGAGTTTACTTTCCCGTAAAAAAAGAGGCGAATAGGTTTCTCGAATGTTGGGTACTTCAAGACCAGTGGTCATGACCCATTTTTTAACGAAGCAGAGTTCGCTTTCCTTAAATGGGACGTTCTTTAAATTTTGAAACACAAGATAAGCACTTGTGTGAAGATGAAAGTCTTTTTTTAGCCTAAAATACTCTTTCGAGGTCTCGTCATTTTTATTAATGAGGTCATCGACTGTGACTTGGACTTCCAGAGGTCTAAAGAGGGAGAGGACGCCAAAGAGGAAAACCGCTGCGACGCCGAGAGTGGTACGAGGATTATTAAAGCACGAGTTAAAGCACCGAACTAAAAATGAATGAAAGCGCTCAAGGGGATTCATTATATTGATACTTTCTTCATAAGGATGATTATCCAGAACTAGAATTCTTCGTCCATCATATGCTAACATAATTTATGGATTTTGATCAATTTACCAAGCGCCTCCCCAACTTAAAAAGGGCCCGAACCCAAGAAGACAGTGACCGAATTCTGTCTTTTTTAGAAAAAAATACGAGTGCCCAAAAAAGATTCACACTTTTTTATGATCGCTCCCCTGATTTCTTTAATCTCTTGAGACTATCGAGTCCTGATCACTATGCTATTACCTATGAGAATACCGAAAATGAGATTGAAGGTGTCATAACTCTCACGATTCTTAAAGCAAACGGGTTTGAGACTCTCTATGTCGGTGACTTGAGGATTAAGGCCAAGTCTGATGAGATCAAAACGAAGTGGAGGGCCTTCACCAATGACTTCATTGCGAATGTTCGGGACATTGAAGAATTTAAAAATATTAAATTCATCCACATGGTCATGATGGATGACAACACCAAGGCATACCAGAGACTTGTTGCCAGCAAAATCCTAGGTTTTGATTTCAAAAAAGTTCAAAGTTATCAGATGGTCAATATTTTAGGCAAAAAATGGTGGAAAACTTCTGGGGCAAAGGCTTTTTCTCATACTCTGATTGAAGCGACCAAAGAGAGTATGCTTTCACTGTTGAGCGAAACCTCTCAAAATAAATTTGGGTCTAATCACCCTGATCTCCTTACCTATCGAGCAGAAAGAATGGCCCCATTCGCGACCATACTTGAAGTCTTTGATACTCAGGGAGTCCTGCTGTTTAGATCGTCACTCGAAAACCCGGCACTAGCAAAAAGAATTCTCATTAAAAAGCTTCCACTCTCTCTCAATTTTCTTTCTCAGTTTCTACCTCTCTTTAAGGGAAAAAAATATACCCAAGGAAGATCCCTCGATATTCTCTACTTATCGAACGTATGTTTTCACTCATCCGTTCAGTCAAAGCCTAAGGCGATGGGTGAGATTTTATCATATGCCATTGAGACGGCCTTAAATTTTTCACAACAGCGCTTCCATATGGTCTCTCTTTCTCTTTTTCAAACTGAGGCTGATTTACTGAAAGCACTCAAGCCGATGTTCCTCATCCAAACTGAGCCTTTGGGTTACTATCAAATTATCTTAGAAGGAGCACAAGACATCCCACGGGATCAGTTACCGAATTTAAACATGAGTTATATTTAGTTCAGGGATTTGTGAGCAATATTTCTTGATTTATTTTTTCTAGTTGGTGATGAGTCTTTTCTTTTAAGCACCACTCTACATCCACTGAAACGTCTTTGGGCGATTCGCCCAAACCAAAGTGCAAAGATTCCGGATTCTGACCTTGAAAACCAGTTGGAATGCCTAGCTCTTGAGAGATCGTATTTTTGATTCCTTTTTGGCTATAGTTCACCGTTACTCTGGATCCCACGGCACTTCGATTGCACTCGACGTTCTTTGACTCAAGTCGAATACGTAACCAGGAGTTGACCCTTCCGGTAGCTACGTTTTCATAAAATGTTGGTGCCTGAAATTGATTTGAAATCACGAGATCAAGATCTCCATCATTATCCAAATCCCCTGCTGAAACTCCCCGAGAAGGTGTGGTCTCTGTGATCCCGACGTTCTCGGCCACATCATAGAAACGATTCACGTTCGATTCTTCTCCGCTATTGAGATAGATTCGAGCTTTTTCTTTGCCGTAGATGCAGTAACCTCGAATGTCGCCCCATTTATTGATGTAACGGTGAATGTTAGGAGAAGATCTCGCTATCTTCTCATTGGTGTACCAAAAATCTGGACACTCATCGAATTTTTTATCGACTGAATCGTCCACCATTCCGTTGGCCTGTATTAGATCCATCCAACCATCGTTATTTAGATCTGCAAAACTTGCCCCCCAGCCAAAACGCTTTTCATTCAAGGCACCAGTCAGAGTGGCCATTTCTTTATAGAGTGGTGATTGTTTTTCTCGAGGAAAAAACATCCACAACATAGATCCTTCGGCCTGCATTTCATGGTGAACGTTCGAGATATAGACGTCCTGATAGCCATTTCGATCGACGTCTCCAACAGAGGCGTTCATCCCTTTATAAGTGTCTTTCGAAATATCTCCAAAGATTTCTCCTTTGATCTTTTCAAAAAACTTACCTCCGCGGTTGTAATAGAATTCATCCGGGCCAAAATCATTGGCGACATAGAGATCAACGAAACCATCGTGGTTAAAATCAGCAGTGGCAATGGAGAGAGTCCAGTAAGTATCTTTAAAGCCCCATTTGGGAGCATCTTGAATCACAAACTTCCCTTCTGCATTTTGCAGATAAAAGTCATTTAGGCCGCCGTTATTCGCTTGATGCCAAGACGCGTGCATGAAATTAAACATGCGCTCGTCGCCCTCATATTCAGGTTGCGGCAGATCGAAAAGATTGAGCTTCCGTGGCTTATCTTTTGGATAATCAGGGAGGTTGGTGGGAAGTGTGTTTCCAACAAGAAGATCTAGTCTTCCGTCATTGTTAGCATCAAAAAAAGTCGCACAGGTGGCGTTCGAATAATGATCGAGGCCTAAATCCCTAGTGACATCCAAAAATGTAGCGGTCCCTTTTTCTTTTAATTCATTTTTTAGCAGGATTGGTGAACCAAAACCGTAGGTGATGAAAATATCCTGATCCCCATCGGAATCGAAATCAACGAACATGCCCGAACTTGGGAGTCCGTTTTTTTCAACTTCGACTGATTTTTTTTCGATCGCCGGTAAAGGAACTCGCTCAAACTTAAAATGGCCAAGATTTCGGTAAAGGGCATTTCTTTGCCCGTCCGCCTTCAGTGGCAGGGTGAAGAAAAGATCGAGATTTCCATCCTGATCGAAGTCTTCCATGGCAACAGAATCTCCCACAGAGACAATCCATTTTACCATGTGCTGAATGCGTGCATCGACTCTAGTAAAGACATCTCCAAATTTTGTGCTAACACCAGTGTCTTTATGTTCTTGAAAAGTAAAATTTAAATTTTTGATTTCAAGCTTAGGAGCAATCGCATGAGCATAAACAAATCGAGCACTGAAGGCTAAGCCCAGGAGGATGAGAGGTTTTTGATAATATCCCGATTTCCAAAAACGATTGGTGAAATAGTCTTTAAGACCTTCTTTTTTTAACGCCCTCACGTGATTCATGACGAGTCGGCTTCCTTGTAGAGTCGAGCCGGCAAAGAAGAACGTAAAATAGCTTCGCCGCAGGTGATACATGAGATCGAGTGTTGCTAAAATCATCCCTGCCTTGATCTGGCCTTTCTTATCACTCGGAGATGTTTCCGGATCGGTGATCATAAAAAAGGTAAAAAGAATGAAGGACGGAGAAGTCAGGGTACCCAAGAACAGAGTTTCAAAAGGTAAATGATGGCGCATCACCATGGCCCGGATAGCGGTCCAAAACGTAAATGAAATCAAAAAAGAAATCACGAGAAAATGGCGTTGAATACGAGGATGAAAAATAATAAGTCCCAAGAAGACCATGAAGACCCAGAGAAACTCGATTCCATTCCACTGGTAAGCGGGAGCCGACGTGATCATGTCACCAAAGAGCAAGATACAACTTGTGACAGCGATTTGGGCCGGGTTAAAAGCGTGCTTGCCATTGAAAGTCAGAACGTACTTACTACCGATGGCAATGAATGCGGGAACGAGCAGCACATAATAGTTGTGAGAATAATTCAGAAGAAGTGATAGCGAGATTGAAGTGATGAGAGCGGAAATCGGGAGCTCCCAGCGTTTTTTAAAAGTGCCCTTAAAAAGAAACTCGAAAGAACAGGTCACGATTGTTGTTACGAGCGCTTGAGCGGGTGTGCGATTAAATCCTAAAAAATAAAATCCCAGGATGAGATACGAAGACAGGATGCAAAAGATTGGCAATCGCGGATCCATCTCTAAAAATAAACGCTTTCTTACTTCCATATATATCCATCCAAAGGTACCCCGCTATTTTACTCACTGTTTAGGGCTTGTATCTAGCTCTAATTTTCTCTAAAGTTATTACATGACTTCTAGGAAGAAAATCATTCGTCAAAATGCCCTTGTTGAGGACCTAAGCGAGGCCCTTAAACGCGACATGTTTTCTTTGTTTGAAAAATACTATGACTATGTGGATTTCGACCGATTCTTGACTGATTTGAATGAAAAGACTCATGTCTTTTTTTTCTACGAGCAAGGGACCAAGAGACTCGTGGGCTTCAGTACAATTTTCCGCAAAGAAATTCCGGAGATAGCTTCCGGTCTATTTCTCTTTTCTGGAGACACTGTGATCCATGAAGATTACTGGGGTAGCAAAGCACTGCAGAAATCCTTTTTTTGGTTCATCCTGGAAAGTAAGATCGTCTCGATACGACGACCGGTTTATTGGATGCTCATGAGTAAGGGGGTTAAAACTTATCTGATGATGAGAAAAAACTTTCCTGCTTCATATCCCAATTATCGTGAAAAAACTCCGAAAGAGTTTAAGCGCGTACAAAACGCATTTTATCAACTCAAGTTTCCAAAACATTTCAAGGCCGAAAGTGGACTGATTGTTTTTGAAGAGAAAGCGGGGTCAGTGAAAACGGACTCTCATTTTAAACCGAAAGAGAAAACCGAAGACCCCGAGGCGAACTTCTTTTATCAAAAAAATCCTGGTTTCGAGAATGGAGAGGAGCTCGCGTGCATCTGTGAAATACGTTTCGTAGACTTCTCCTTCCATCTTAAAAAGTTTTTTTTACCAAAACCGTTCAAGAAATAAATCATGCGAACCCTGATGACTCAAATGGCGACTCACTTGAGCTTCATGTCTGATTGGTGGAAGTTTCGCTCAGAAACCAATCAACTTGAATTGGTGCAGACAAAAATACTGGGTCGGATTTTAAAGAATCATCCTTATCTCAAATCCCATGACGAATTTTTAAACGAAGCGGTTCATGACTACTCTTCGATGACAAAAAAACTCGAAGGAAAAGACTTAAAGGTTATTCGTTATCAACCAACGAGTGGATCTGGTGATAAGGAAAAGCTCATCCCATATACGGGTGCCTTCATCCGTGAATTGAACCAGGCGTTGAATCCCTGGCTCTTTGATTTGAGTAGGCAATTTCCTGCCATCCTAAAAGGCCGCCACTATTGGTCTATCAGTTGGCTTCCCACTCATTGGAGACAAAACGGCTGGCACCTTGATGATTTCGAGCTTCTCCCTTCTTGGAAAAAAAATCTTATCCGTCTCATCATGGCCGTTCCGAATGAAGTCAGTCATGCGGAGTCATTAAAGGCGACTCAGTTTTCGACCCTCGCGTATCTCATTGAGGCGAGAGATCTCACTTTCTTTTCAGTCTGGAGTCCTACGTTTCTCCTGCAACTCCTGGCACTCATGGAAGAGTGGAAAGAACCACTCTATCAAACTTTGATGACGGGTAAGTGGGTGATGTTTGAAGATGAACTCAAACACTTATCCTCTCCGCATTCTCAAGTTCAAGCCGGGCACTTTAAAGAAGGAAGAAATGAAAAGCTCTGGCCTCATCTAAAACTTTTGAGTTCATGGGATTCAAGTACGTCGGAGAAGTGGGCAGAAAAATTAAAATCTCAACTTCCTCATGCGAGCTTTCAAGGCAAAGGTCTTTGGGCCACAGAATGTGTGGTGACCATACCCTTTGAGGGAAAAATGGTTCTGAGTTACCAGTCTCACTATTACGAATTCATCGATTTGAAATCTGAAAAACTTCTTCCTTCCCATCAACTTCAAGTAGGAATGGAAGTCCATCCAGTCATCACATCTGGAAATGGATTTACGAGATACCGTTTACAAGATCGTTTACTCGTCACTGGACACTATCACAGTGTGCCGACCTTTGAGTTTATTGAACGAGACAGTACCTTCGACATGGTGGGTGAAAAGCTTGATGCTGTTAGCTTCCGGCATTTGCATGATGAGATCAAAAATGAATTTCCGGAACTCACTTGGGTAGCGGCTTTTGCTATCAATTCTCCGCCTGATAGGCCCCACTATTCCTTTGTGCTACAAGGGCAAGGCGCCGCTGAAAAGATCCAAGCTTTTATTCAAAAGATTTTGAATGAACACTTCCATTATCATCTCGCCCGGGAGCTTGGACAACTTGGAATAGAAAGAATCCACCTACTAAGTGACGGCCTTTCTTGCTACGAGCGATTTCAACTTAATCGTGGTATGGTTCAAGGAAATATTAAAGTTGAGCTGGCCACAATGATCAGAAACCAAAAAGAGAGCGAAATATTCCATGACTGCTTCACTGAGTGAGCGCGACGGACTCATCGCGTGCCATTGGTACATTGCCTGTCTATCTAAAGAACTAAACCGAAAACCAGTCCAACGTATTTGGTATGATCGCCCTTATGTTCTTTACCGAGATCAAGATGGCAAAGCAATTTGCATGCCTGACCGCTGCCTTCATCGTCATGCGCTCCTCTCTCAGGGTGACTGTTCAGATGGAAAACTCTCGTGTCCCTACCACGGTTGGAAATATAATTCTGACGGTGTCGTGGTTAACATCCCCTCCGAAGGCCCGGAATATAAAAGCGATAGACACAAAATCCAAAGCTATCCGACGATCGAACAAGACGGTGTGATCTGGGTTTGGTCATTCGACGAATCACCCGGTGATCTTCTTCCTTGGAGGTTTCCAAAATATAACGATCCAAAATGGATTCACTATTTTATGGTGACTGATTTTGATAACGAAGTCACAAACCTCGTCGAAAATTTCATGGACGTTCCCCACACAGTTTTTGTTCATCGAGGATGGTTTCGAAATAAAGGCCAGACGAAAGTCCCCATGTCCGTCGCAACAAAAGCGGGACATGTGCTTGTCACCTATGATCAGACCAATGATGAGATCGCACCGTTACTGCGGCCCCTCATGAATCCAAGAAATGAACCAATGGTTCATACCGATGAGTTCATCTTTCCAAACATCACGAATGTGATTTATTCATATGGCCCAACTTACGGCGTCCACATCAATAGTCAGTGTACCCCTGTGGGAAATCTAAAAACTCGCGTCTATACCTACATCGCCTACCGTTTGGCGGCCTTTAATTATGTCATCAAGCCTTTTGTCGAGTACTACACTCGGCAGGTCATCGAACAAGATGTCGTGATCATGAAAAACCAGGGCGATTCTCTGCGTTTTAATCCTGAGACAAACTTTCGTTCCACTCCTGCAGATGAAGTTCACAAGGCGATCGAAAGGTTACGAGCGTGGGGAAAAAAAGATCTCTCCCAAGTGCAGCAGTATGAACATACTGAGCGAGCGGAATTTTGGCTCTAAGACCAACTTTACTTTCGGCGCTCAAAACTCCACTATCTTTTCATGAGCTTTGAGTATTGGTATGTCTTCCCTTATGCCGTTTTGGTTGCGACTCTTTGTAATTCTTCTGGGTTTTCAGGAGCTGTCCTCTTCCAACCCTTCTTTTATCTCGTCCTTCAGACTCCTGTCCCCCAATCTATCGCAACAGGAATAGCGACCGAAACCATCGGCATGACGAGTGGGTCGATTCGCTACTTCATGATGAAGAAGCATGATTTCAAAAGCTATATTTATTTTCTTCCATGGATCATGGTTGGAGTTCTGGCGGGACTTTTTGTTTTTAACAAACTCTCACCAACCACTATGAAACTCTTAGTAGGCTTGGTCATGGTGATGGTCGCGATCTCGCAATTAATGAGTTCTCGTGTAAAAAAGAAAAGTGATACTCCCTGGAGTCTTTGGGTTCTGGGGCCTCTTAGTTTTCTCGCAGGTTTATTTTCTGCCAGCACTGGTACGGGAATCGCAGAACTCACTCAGCCTTTATCAGAACATGGAAAAAAGTTACCGACGAAAGTTGCGAATGTGAATGCCATCATGCTGGAAGCAACCGGCGACTGGATGATCACTGCAGCTAATTTAAGTTTAGGAAACATACGCTGGGATATTTTAATTTTTTCTGCGAGTGGTGTTCTTATTGGAGGACAATTAGGAGCACTCGTTTCAGTTCATTTACCTGATAGGCTTCTCAAGACTATTTTTTGTTTTGCCATCGCAGCTGTGGGAAGTTTTTATATCTGGGTTTCGATCAGATGATTTTCCCCTAACGATTCATGACCCAAAAAATGAATGCTGTAGAAAGGATTGCTACGGCTGCAATCAAAGACTCGGCCGGATGCCGAATTCTGCTTTGATCCTCAGTATGAACCTTAACATCCTTATTAACTGAGTTATTTTCATTCATAAATCCTCCTTAAAACCTCACTTACTCTGGTGCAAGTCTGAGACCAGAATAAGTGGTGAAGGAATTTATGTGTATAGGATTTTAGGCGGGTCAAATTACCCTAATCTCATGGCCGATCGTTAGAGTTTTTCTCGCTCAAGAATTCTCGGCATGAGGATAAACGTCAGGATAAGTGACGATATGAGACCGCAAAGAATCGCAACCGCAAAAGGTTTCGCAGTCTCTGCTCCAATCCCGTTAGAAAATGCCGCTGGGATCAATCCTATGATCGCAACACCGTTAGAGAGAAGAATCGATAGGCCTTTATTCTCTAAACTCTTCCAGGCGTCTTTAGTGGTATTCCAATCGCTTAAATACATCATCCCCGTGAGCAGGCAAATTCCCAAAAGAACAATGACTCCTGCAGCGGCAGAAATACTGAAGTTCAAACCAAAAAGAGTGAGACCGAAGAGAGATCCAACTAACCCGAATGGAATCTCGAGCAAGATAAGTCCAACCATCTTCCAGTTCATAAACCAGCTGTAGAGAATGATCACAATCAAGGCGAAACAAATTGGTACAACGATCATGAGCTGCTTGCCCGCGCGGTTGGCATTCTCAAAAGATCCGGCCCAAACCATTCTGTAGTAAGAAGGAAATTTCACTTTCTTTCTGATCACTCCATCAACGGCCTTCACAAAATCAACGACGGCAACATCCTTGACAGCGATCTTCACAGCGATCCGGCGCTCGCCTTCTTCGCGGTAAAGTTTCGTGATCCCTTCGGTGAGTTTATTTGAGGTCACGTCCTTGAGGTACACTTTCGCTCCAGCACCCGTGCGAACGTTTAAGTTCTCAAGGCTATTGGTATTTGGTTTTTCAGGAAGGATGGGTTTCACGACAACGTCAATAAAGCGTCCATTTGAATCCATCATCTTCGTACTCGTGCGACCCACGAGTGAGTTTTCAATTGTCGCAGCGGCATCCTCAACGGTGAGACCATAGGCCCCAAGGCGATCGTGGTCCATCATGAAACGAAGTTCCGGTTGACCAAAAAGTCTCTCGACTCCAACTTCTGTCGCACCTTTTTGAGTTCTCACGATCGCAGCGATCTCTTTTCCTAAGCGCTGAAGAGTTTCAGTTTCAGGTCCGAAGATCTTGATCACAAGACCTCCCTTCACTCCTGAAATTGCCTCGTCTACGTTATCTTTAATCGGCTGAGAAAAGCTCGCTTCGATCCCATCGATGACCGAGAGCTTTTTCTGAAGGTGAGTCACGAGATCTGGCAAATTCTTCGCCGTCTTCCATTCATCCTGAGGCTTGAGAGTGACAAATGTTTCGATCGTATCCATCCCGTTCACATCAGTTCCATCATCGGGTCGCCCCATCTGAGAGACAACATCACGAACTTCAGGAAGCTCTTTCACGAGTTTTCGAATTCGTTTGGCGAGAACTGTTGACGTGGCCCCTGAGACAGTCGGAGGTGCCAGAGTTCGAATATAGATTGAACCTTCATTCAGATCAGGTAGAAATTCTTTACCAAGGTAAAGATAGAAGCCAGCGATGATCACAAGTAAGACCGCAAGCGAGCCCTCTTTAAGCTTTGGAACTTTTTTCCAAAACAGAGTTGATCTCTCAATCCAGTGGAAAAATTTCATAAAATAGTTTTCTTGCCACGACCCCTTGTGGGTATAAAGGTGCGAGAACTTCGCCGCAAGTGGAACAAAGAGGAAGGCCCCGATCTGACCCCCGATGAGTGCAGAAATCAGGGTGATACCTAGAGGTCGAAAGATTCGTCCTTCGACTCTTTGAAGAGTCAAAATGGGAATGAAGGCGATGATAAGAAGAAGGGCACATAAAAGGGCCGGCGCCATCACACTGGCGAGACTTTGAATGATGGTTTTCTTTTTCTCTTCCGGAGTCACCGATGCTTTTGTCTGCAAGAGGAGGACTGAGGAAAATCCAGCGATCACGGCTTCGGCACAAAAAATCGCAGTTTCAACAATGATTCCGAAATCGACGGCACCAAGTGAGATCAAGTTGGGAGAGAACCCGGCCCATTTCACTCCGACAAAGGCCGTGAGTAGAGCAAACGGAATCACCATCAAGACGGCGAGAACGAGCTTCCAGAAGTGAAGTCCAAACCCAAGGATGAGAAGGGTTACGACGAGGAAGATCCCGAAGAAAATATTGTGATAAACTGTATGAGAACTTTTTTCAATGAGCTCAGTCCTGTCCGATATCTGCCGAATCTTCACTCCGGCCGGAAGAACATTGTCGTTTAGATATTTAACTTTCTCTTTAATACGCGCACAAGTTCCAAGAGTGTCTGACCCCTTACGGAGAAGAACGATCCCTTCAACCATGTCATCTTTTTCGTTAAGACCGACCTTACCCAAGCGAGGCTTCGCTCCGAAGGCAACCGTTCCGATATCATTCACACGAATGGGCGTATCTGATCTCGTAGCGATAACGGCATTCTCAAGAGTCTGCGGAGATTCAAAGAGCCCGAGTGAGCGAACAAGGAAACCTTGTTCCCCACGCTCAATAAAACCACCACCAGCGTTCAAGTTGTTGTTGGAGAGCTCATCGACAACATCTTTATAATCAAGGCTATATTCTTTTAGTTTTTCAAGATCCACGGACACATCAATTGAGCGGCGCTTTCCTCCAAACACAACAACATCCGCCACTCCCTGGATCCCTTTGAGTTCGCGGATCACGGTCCAGTCCTGGATCAAGCGCAGTTCATCGATCGCCCCGTTACCTTCGATCACGTATCGAAAAATTTCCCCGACGGGAGTTGAGTCTGGCGAGAGGCCGACTTGAGCTGAAGGCGGAAGTCCCACATCCGAGAGACGCATGTTAACGTTTAAGCGGGCCTCTTTACTTAAAACGTTATCGTCAAAAGTAAGAGTAACAACCGAGAGACCAAACATGGAAATCGAGCGACGGTTTAGAAGTCCCGGCAGGCCATTGGTCGCCATCTCAACTGGAATCGTGATCTGTCTTTCGACTTCTTCCGCCGCTTTACCAGCGTATTGAGTGATCACCTGAACCTGTACGTTTGTCACGTCAGGAAAAGCTTCTACTTCACTATTAAAAGCGATGTAGGCGCCGTAGCTCATACAAGCAATGGCAAAAGTTAAATAAAGAATGAAGCGTTCATCAATAAAGGTGAGCCACTTGGAGATAATCTTTTCCATGATCTACTCTTGTTTGAAGTTTTTCTCAAACTGCATGACGGCACCATTTGAAATAATGTCGTCACCGACCTGAAGGGTATGGAGAACTTTCTCACGAATGTAGAAAAATTTATCGGCTTGGTTTACAACTGTGACCTGAACCTTTTGCATTTTCTTATCTACAAGCTTGATGACAAAATCGTTATCGCCAGAAAAAACTACTCCACTAGAAGGAACTTTAAAGGTCACGCCTTCACCAAGGAGTTGGATATCGCCGAAGATGAATTCATCGATGGTTGGATTATTTTTAAAATCAATTTTGGTGAGACGAACTTTAACTGTTCGAGACACGGACGAAATTGAGGGAACTATGGATTCAATTTTTGATTCATAGAGAGTCGACGGATCCGAAGGCCTCTGTACCACAACCTTCTCACCTTTCTTTAAATTCAAACCATCACGCTCTGGAACATCCAGCTCAGTTGTGAGGGCCTTGCGGTTAACTAAGGTAAAGAAATTGTCGCCGGGATTAAAAGATGATCCAGCTTCGACCATTTTTTTTGTTACGACTCCAACGGTAGATGCAATCACGTAACAAGATCCACCATCTGTTTCCATCGCCAGTTGCTTTTCGCGCACACGCACAACCGCAAGCATGTCATCGAGATTTTTTTCTTTTGCCATTTTTTTCTCTTGGTAAAGAGACTGGCACTCGGCACTGTTCACGAGAAGAAGACGTGAGCCAGATCTAACTTCTGATCCTTCTTTCGCTATCACTGAAAGTACGCGTCCTTGAAAACGAGCGGACTCAATGTAGAGAGTGCCTTCGAGAGGAACAATTCTTCCCGTAACTCGAAGACCTTTACTCAAATTTGAACTCTCAATTTTATAAACGCCGTAATCTTCGGCATGAGCGAGACCCAAATTGAAAACCATAAGGGCCAAGAGGATCTTCGTCATTTTGTTTCCCCATCACAGTCCTGCAGACAGATAAGTCTGTTATTCAGGAGCGATAATTTAAGATTGATTTCTTCTTTTTTTAGATCGAGCCAAGTGCGCTTGGCGAGGATAAGTTCCGAGAACCCAAGACGTCCAGCTTTGTAAGAAGCGAGAGTTGAGTCCACCATGACTTCAGACATGGGGAGATCGTGCTTGCGGAGACGCTCTAGGACTCCTCGGTTTCGTTTAAAATCCCGTGCTGCCTTGGAAGCATTTTTTTCAGCTTCGAGCTTGGACATGTAAGCGCGGCGCTCGGCGATCATCGCATTGGCCCGCTGTTTTTTGATGTCGTTGCCGTTGTAGAACGAATAGAAGAGCGGAATATTCATTGAGACAACAAAGGTTGATGTCCAGGCGATCGGGACAATCGGAGAAGCTTCAATCTGTCGATAGTAGTTTCGATAAAAGCTCAGCGAGATGTCTGGAAGGTTTTCCCAAACAGCAACGTCCATTTTCGCACGGGCCAGGTTGACATCGTTTTCTGACCGGATCACATCAGGGCTTCTGTGACCCATGCTTGAAATCAATGAATCCTCAAGGTCATCAGGTAGAGTGATGTCTTTTTCATTCACATCAAAAGGATTTTTCCAATCTTTCACGATCTGTCGAAGCTTGAAGCACGCAACTTGCGCTTTATCTTTGGCGTCCCCAAGTTCGATCATCGCCTGGCGAAGCTGGAGTTGAATTCCAATTCGTTCGGACTGAGTTGACTGACCCGATTCATAGCGTGCGGTAATTGTGCGCTCGAGGGTGCCAAGCTCTTGCGTGGCTTCTTCGAGAACATCGATAATCTCTGCCGAAGACGAGCACTCGGAATAGGTCGAAAAGATTAAACGAGCGAGCTCATTTTTTTTAGCACTAATTTCTGAGGTCTCAGCTTTTAAGACGGCCCGGTCCATTCCGCTCATGACGAAAGCTTTACCTGGAAGGCCCATGACTAGAGTTGCGCCGTAGGTTTTCCAAGAATGATTATCGGAATCCGCGTATTGGATCGTCGGATTGTTTGGAAGATATCTTGCGAAGCGATCAAGCTCTGCTGCTTTGATTTTATTTTCCTGGGCCCGGATAAAATCATCCTCGTTCCAAGATTGAGAAATAAGTTGGCTCAACACCGAGGCATTGACTGTTCCTGAGAGACTCAGAATAAATAAAGATAAAACGTAGATCATCCAAATAATGTAACATTTTTTCATCTCAAAGACAGTATCTTGAGGATCTAAAGTGAGATTAGACTTTATTCATTCGACGTAAAAAAAATTTAAGGCGCTCTAGTTGATCACCAAATTCCTTGGGCCCAAGAGTGGATTTTATCAATAAAGTTTCAGCATCAAAATTGCCCGTCAGTAAAACATCCATGACTTTTTTCATTCCGGGTGGAAGGGATTTCATCTCTTCGATGACATTCGGAATTTTCCCAAGAGCGTTAAGCTGATTAAGTTCGGTATACGTGTCCTTAACGAGAAAATCCATGGGATGAACTGGCAAATTCGTTTTAGGCATCTTGATGATGGGCTCAACTTTAAGCAGTGAGTCCAGATTTTTGAACTTTTTCAGGTGCTCGATATACACTTGTTTGAATTGTAAGGTTTCAATGCCTCCCCGATCAATCAGGACTTCTCCGACTGAGTTAAGGAAGTCTAAGAGGTAGGTGACCTGAAACGGATTGCTTTCAAAATAAGGAAGGTTTTCGACGGAGATTGAGCTAGTGCAGGATTTGAAGAATATCCTCTGGGCGGAGTGCTCGATAGGATCGGCGTAAAAGTCATCAAAGGAAAGTTCACTTAAGATTGGTTGAACGAAAAAAACGCCTATGGCGTCAGTAAATCGTTCATTTTCTGAAAGTTCATCATCACTGAAATTATCAAGTAAAAATTCATCAAAGCGCTCCTGAAACTCAGTTACGATTTTTTCAAGGGCCTTGTGCTCGACGGGGAAATAAAAAGTGTGATCTCGTGACATGGTTTACTTTATCAAGGATGGGTAAATAATCAGTAGTAGTAAGAAGTATCATTAAGAAATTTTATCAAGATTTAAAAAAAACACCCCGGCGAACCGGGGCGTATAGGAATTTAATTAAACTGAAACGGAGAACTCGCATCCCCAAACAAATGATACCACTCGTAGTTATCCTGAACTTCTTCTTTCGCAGTCCAGTTCTCGAGAAGATAGATCTGGCCTTGAAAGATCACATCTCCAACGCTACTTAAACGGTTCGCAACGGCCTTCTTAATCATCCCTTGCGCCATCACTGCAGGCGGGTTCCAAGAAATGTTCACAGATCCACCGTAGTACATCGATGCACCAATTCCCTCACCTGATGAGTTAGTAGCGTTCATCCATGTCTCACCTAGGTAACCCTTGCGAAGAGTTCCGTTCTGGCAGGCCACATCGATGATGATTGGCTGAAGAACTTTAGCGTTCGAAACTTTTTTTATGTCAGAGGTTGAGTATGCAGAACCAACTGAAGGCCAGCTTGTTCCAGATCCGTGGCCAATGTAAACCATGTAACCAGCACCATCGTTGAGCGCCTTATTGATATTGTCAGGACGAGACGTTGCACTGTTTTGAGCAAAGTGAGTTGTCGTCGTTTTGAATCCGGCCTTCATGTCGGCTTCGATTCCTGTGATGTACTGCTCATCCGAAGGGGCAGAGCCTTCATTTGAAGCGATACCAATCATCTTGAGGTAGTCACCAGTTGATGACGAATGATTTTCGTAGCTGATAAATTTTTTCACCTGACGAGCAACATCATCAGAAGTTGAAGCAACGATTCGGCCGTACTGAACATCCGGAATCATGTCTTGAGCATCCATAACAAAGTAAGGATAGTCACTTGGTGTTTGTGATGAACCTGAAGTATCTACTCTGTTGTTCACAACCAATGAATCTGTTCCGACAATCAAAGAGTATTTGAAAGCGTTTGCTTTGAACTCAGACTTAAAGAAAGCATCAAGTTTCTTAGCATCGTTTCCAATGTCCTCAACTTTTACAACTTTTACTTTGAGACCCTTACTTGTTTTGTAATTTACAAATTCAGTAAGACCACCCATGAGAGCTGATGGAGTAACAATCAAATAATCGTAAGCAGCTGCAAGTTCAGTTTTAACCGCATCAGCAAGAGACATTGAAGATGTAATTTGTGCTTTAAGGTTTGGATAAAAACGAGTCATGCTTCGAGCATGATCAGTTTCACCAGCAACAATAATAACTCGTGACAAATCCTGACCACGGTATTTACCAAGGTACTCTACACGGTAAAGCTCTGATGATGCTTTCGCTGTGAATGCCCAAGCTGGAGCTTGAGTCGAGTTACGAGAAACTTCTTTTTGTGAAGGAGCAGAAATCAAATCAACATCCACGCCTGCACCGGCATCAACCACGACCTGAATGTCAGATGGTCGACCAGCAACGACAAATGCTTTGTACGGAAGTGAAGACACTCCTAAATCATTTGTAAAAGAAATATTTTTTTCCGAAAGATTTTTAAACTCAGGGTGAGCAGCGTTTGCGCTGGCCTCAACATGATTTAAGTTGAACTGAACTTCCTGAAGATAAGCTCCGCGAGTTTTAACCATGTTGACATCAACTGAACTTGGACGGTTTGCCTGCTCTGTTAATGAAATAGTTTCGGCCAATGCCGGAAGCGATAATAGAACGAGTGCTGTTTGCAAAAATGTTTTCATCCGATCTCCTTGTGTCCTTTAAGGCTAAGGGGAATTGGCTTTTTTCTGAACGAGGCAAGATCTGCTGTAAGATTGTGAGTGGCGCAGAGTTTCAAGACGTAATCGCTCGAGAGAAAACTAAAACATTATCTCGTAGGACCACTCCAACACGTTGGAATAGTATTGAAGCAAGTCCATTTTCAAGAGGATTAATGGTTTTGAATGGATGCTCTCAAATGCAAGAAAAATGGGATTGCAGGAATTTTAGAAGCTGTTATGAAGCCTAAAATTCCTGATCGAAGGTCCCGATGAGAATTTTTTTCCAGAAAACGATCTTCTGTTTTTCTTCAACCAAGCGAGTATTTTTCAGGTACGTATCCATAATGCTGTTCATACGCTTGTTGAAATCAGCTTGATAAATCATGATCCCATTCTCAGTATCGTGAATGAAACTTCTCATGTTCAGGTTCACAGATCCAATGAACGAAAACTTCCCGTCTATCAGAACTAGCTTTGAGTGAAGGATCGTACTGGGTTCGGTATATTCGTAAATTTTAATTTTATGAAGGAACTTATTAATCCCCGTTTTATTTACTTCTCCTAGAATAATATCGGCGGTGTCACCTTTTAGATCAATCCGCGTGATCAAACTAATATCTACACCTCTGGCCATCGCGCGCTCCATCGCTGCTCCGACATTCTTTGTTGGTCTGAAATAAGGAGTTGAGAGCCTGACCGACTTCTGGGCCTGATCGAAGAGCTTTACGTAGAGTTTTTCCAAAGAGTGGCCATCTCGAAACGGCATCGAAACGAAGTGTCTCACGAGGATGTGGTCCGCATTGGGATCAAGATAATTCGGATCAAGCTTCTCGCTCGTCACAAAATTCATATTCAAACTTCTCATCACCAAACTATTCTTGTCCCGGTCCCAGACCGTCATGTAGTGGGATGCCACTCGTTCAGCGAGTTCTTTTGATGAGACTTTCATTTCGAAATCGCGCCAGTAAGACCAGCTGTCATCTTTACCTGGGCCATACTGAACGAGCTGAGGAAATGCCGAATAATCCGGAATGTCCTTGAAGACAAAACCGTCATGAATGTTTCGGCCGCCAAAGAAGACGACGTTATGTTCTTCTTCCTTACTCAACGTCACCAAAAGTTTAACATGCATCGTTCGGTGGAAGACTCCTATAAAATCCCTGATCCCACCATTTTCAAAATGATATTTATATTCCTGGATCTTGATATTGTCTGATGAGCTCTGGAGGTCATAGAGCATCTCACGGTCTTTATCGAGTGTGATCACATCTGAGACCATGATCCTGACCTGTGCCCCTTGGTCAGCGTGCCACTTCACCATGCGAGAGATCAAGGTTCCGTAAAAATCCCCGCGCATGACGAGATAAGAAATGAGGACGGCATCAAGCTTTGGTGCTGACGAGAAATCCAAAGGAAGATAGGGATTTTTTGATTTCAAAAACTCTTCGGGCAATTCCTTTCCAAGAAGGGCCTCTGCCTTTGACTTAAGTCCATCAACTGGAATCTCCAACGTTTTAATGGCATTCACTGATAACGGACATGACATCGAATCAAATTCAGAACTCATGAAGACTTTTTCCATACCCATGAGATCTTTTGATTCGGGGATCACACAAACATCGACCTTGTTTTTAAGACGAGCGAGTTTATCCGTCTTTCCGGTTGTAATCACGACTCCATATTTCTGATCAGGAGAAGTCGGCTCATAAAAAGTAAAAGCACACGAACGGGTCTCACGGGTCAATAACATTTTCACTTTAGGAGAAGTCTTCTTATCCCAGGAAAGTTTGAAGCCATTTTTTTTAGCGTTAAATTTAAAGTCTCCCTCGCACTCAATGTCCCCTCGCAGGAAAAAATGCTTATCCTTACCTTTGACGGCATTGAGAATTCCTACTTCGTAATTTTTTAAATTATCTAGATCAACTTGAAAGATGCGCTTTATTTTTCCATCGGTGATTCTAAATTCTTCAAGATCTCGAATAACAAACTTATCTTTTTGCTCGCGCCAGTCATTAGAGTAATCAAAGCTCACAGACTCTGGAGTTGAAGTGAGAGTCTTCATTTCTGCGGAGACTTTTAATTGCTCACTTTCCAATTGTTTTTCAAGCACTGAGATCTGACTAGGGGCCGCTTTCTTTTCCTTAAGGAGTTGGATCTGAAGTTTAAGATTATAGATCAGCTTAAAAGAATCTTCGTCGACCCCTGCATTGAAGGAAGAAGGATTTCTCATCACTCGGTTCTGGCACGAAAGGATAAGTAAAAGAGTGAGCAACAAGAACTTCATAGAATCTCCAAAGAAATTGACCTGAATCAAGTCTAAATCGTGGAATCCCATCTAAGGGCTCGGATAATTTTACCGCTCACGTAAATTTGGATGGTTATGAAAATGGAAGATGAAAATTAAGTTAGAAGAAAGTAAATCGATCAACTACCTGGCGTATTGAGCAATAATTTTAAGCAGGAGATCTAGGTCGATGGGTTTCTTGAGGAAGTGTTTCACCTTGAGATTTATTAGATTCTGTTCACAGTTCCTGTCTGCTGAAAGAACAATCGTAGGTATGTCTGCAAGGTTCTTATCTAGTAATTGATTTCGGCGAAACTCATATCCATCCATGACAGGCATCATGATATCGAGAAGAATAACTTTGGGTGAAACTTCCGCGGAGTTTAAGTATTTCAAGGCCTCGAGTCCGTTCTCCACAACGCGAACTTTATAATCCTCCATCTCCAACATATCGTTGAGAGAATTGCGGATCTCGCGATCATCTTCAATGACTAAAACATCACCCATAGAATTCTCCATTCAGACTAGGCATTTATATATCAGCCAGGAGCAAACTCCACAATGGCACAAAATGTAAATTACAAGTCGCTACCTTGGGGGAAACTTAAGAAAAAAAAAGAGGCCCGAAAAGGGCCTCTGGAAATGCACACTATAAATCGAAAATTTATGCGGCTTTTTTGTTCTGGTCAGCTCTGAAAGCATTAATGTCCACAACGTTACTAGTCTGTGACTTGTTAGACATCAGTTTCGCGTGGTTTTGTGCCTTAAGTTCTTTCTTCGTCAGTTTCTTTTTTTGTTTATCACCCATAACGTTCCTCCAAGTAAAAAGAGAGCTTCAATCTAGCTCATACTCTTTATCGGACTCATTTGAATAAAACTTGAGCGGAACGGTCCGGAACGTAGTAATTTCAAACGATTATATCAAAATGAAACGTGTCTATAAGTGCAGTTACGCCAGGCCTGCCAAGGATGCTCCAAAGTCTTCTCAGTATAGACCCTATTGAGTCCAGGAAGTGCTAGTTCAACATGCGGTTGATCTGTCATCTCAATAACCATCTTCATAGAAGCCCCAGCGCTTTGCTCATAAATTTTTCGGGTAGAGTTCCATAGAGCGGTTCCGGGATCCACACTGTGGTTATCTCCTGGGCCCGCAATTTCTGGCGAGAAAACCCAGTCAGCATTTTTTGATAGATGAGGAAAGTTAAGTCGGTGAAGCTCACCCCAATTTCTACCCTTCACGTCCGAGATTGCTTTTTTATAGAAACTCTTCATTTCATTTTTTTGATTTTCGGAAGGGTTCTCAAGCATGCGATAAAGAGCAACCTCATTGACCTTCCAAAACTCCATGATGATATCCATGAAGCGTCGATAAACGGGTAGAGCATGAGAGTGATCATCCGATGTGAAGTTCCATCCCTTGAGTTCAGGAGCATCGATGTTTTTTAAAATTCTTCCTAAGAAGAAACGCGCATCGACTACTTGACGGTCACACTGAATCACCTTGAAGGAATCTAAGTTGTGATTATTGTCTTTAAGCATCTCATCAATCCTGAAACCGCGAAACGACTCGGTGTAAGCGCGTCCTCCGTAGAAAGCTGCATCGATCGGCCAGTGACGGTTATTTGCAGTGTAGATGTAATTTCTCTTGGGTCTTAGGACGTGGGGCATTTCATCTGGAGTAAAATAATTTTCCTGCCTGATCTCACTCAAGGTCTGAGTTGGAATACCGTAAGGATTTTTTTCGGTTTGACGGTAAGCATGTCCAACCACTCGAAAACCAATATCACCCTTCGTATCTGCGAAGACAAAATTCCAGGCAGGTACACCTAATTTCGAGAGGAGAGAATCCATCTGATCTACATCTTTTACATGGATCATCTCAAACATCGGGATCAGGTCTTGGGGCTTCAAATGAAATCCTGTCCAGCGAAGGAGCATTTTATATTTGCTCTCAATCTCGAGCGGAAGCACTCTTAGTCCATCACGAGTTTGCTCGAAGCTCTTAAAAAAGAAAGGAAGTGTAATGGGACCGAACTTAACTTTCACTGTTGGCCTCACAGTGATGAAGTCTTCTGGTTTTGCGTCTTTCGCAAAAATAGCATCGGCGGTATTGAGGTAAGCATTCGTTAAACCCCAGGCCACTTTTCCATTGGTTCCGCTCGGGATAGCGGGAACTCCCGGAACACTTGCACCCATGATTTCTCCATCCGGAGATTTCAAATGAACCCAGTACCAAAACATCGGAGTTTTAAGATCCAGGTGAGGATCATTGGCGAGGATGGCTTTTCCTGTCTTAGATTTCTTAGCGCTCACAACCCAGTTGTTTGAACCAGTCTCAAGACCAAAAAGCTGGGGAAAGTCTCCCCAGAGCTTGGGAGCGAAATCAAGAGCGGAAGAAGTCTTCGTCTCTGTTTTTTTCTTCTCGTATTCACCGTCTTTTAGAATAGTATTGGCCCATGGTAAGCCGTCAAAGTCGAAGAGGCCCGCAGCTTTGTCGCCCCAGGTTTCTTTATTTTTTTCCTCTTCATAATCACGATAGAAAGTTTTTCTCGTCTGATCAAAAGATTGGATTAAAAGAACAAGAATAGAATGCTCTGGCTTCCAAGGCTCAGGCGCATAATCTAAATCAAGAAATTCTTTTGAATTTTTTCCCGTTTTAAAGCCGTCATTTACTCCATCTGTATAATACTGAAGAAGTTTTTTATACTCATCTGGAAAATCTTTCCAAAGAGAGGCCATCTTATCTTCGAGATTTAAAAACCTCATCATGAGGTCCGATTTTAAATGGGTGTGGCCTTGAACTTCAGCAATTCTCCCTTGAGCAAGTCGGCGAAAGTAATCCATCTCCCACCCGCGATCACTTCCATGAAGCTGGCCAAAACAGTAATAAAATTCTTCACGAGAACTCGTACTGATATGAGGAATTCCAAGTGCATCGAAAGTTGGTTTGCAAGTGAAGGCCTGTAAACTAAGACTTAGTGTCAGCAGAAGGGCATAAATCATTTCTTAAAGCGCCTGTATAAATGTTGGATGAATTCTTTTTTTGAAACAGGAGAAATGAAGTCGTATCCAGTCTGGATCTCAGATTCAATTTTTTCTACGTCTTTCATGGTGAGGGCCTGAAAATCTGGACGGCTTCTCCATCCGTTGTTCCATTTTTTATCTGGGTACTTGATCGGAGACATTGAACCGAAGCGAACTCCGTAATAAATAATTCGGGCGTTCACTGGAGAGCCTGTATTAAGCACGCAGTTAAAAAGTCCGTGGTCAGTCTCCTCTCTCTCATTCTTGGTTCCGCCCGCCCAAAAGAATAAATCATGCATAAGGCAGCAATTCTTCCATAAGTTGGGTTGAGAGGGTGTTCCTTCGGGATAATTCGTACAGTAATCAGTTTGAAAGCGAGTGAGTGACTCAGCGAATACATGGTTTGATGTCAGAAACAGAATGAAGAGGATAAATTTCATGCAGAAACGATACCAGCCTTTCGTCTGATTTCGAATTCTTTTTTCCTTACCGCAACGAATGGCGCTAAAATAACATCATGATAAAACACCTTGTTATGCTCATCATTTTTGTGAGCTGTGCGACTGAGCCCAAAAAAACCTTCGTTCCTTTTGAAGAAAGAGAAGATCTCGTGACCCTACCCACGGCACTGGATCAGGCCCAGGCCTCTTATGTCAAAGGCTGTATTGATGCTTTTCATGAAATGAAAAAATCACTTATTTTTGTAAAATGCCGGGAGATGGGAGTGCTCCATCGCCAGGAACTCAACGCGATCATGGCTCCAGGTTCGTCATCTTCTTCGGATCTACCCAAGAATTAAAATCTTTTTCAGATAAAAATCCTAATTCGAGTGCAGCGGCCTTCAGGGTCTTATCTTCCTTATGGGCCTTCTTAGCAATCTGAGCGGCCTTGTCGTATCCGATGTGTGGATTCAGTGCGGTCACGAGCATGAGAGAATTTTCAAGATGCTCCTGAATACGTTTCTCTCTTGGCTCAATTCCTTGAGCACACCACTCATCAAAGCTGTGACAACCATCACTCAAAAGACGAACACTTTGAAGAAAGTTGTGCATGATGAGGGGTTTAAAAACATTGAGCTCAAAATTTCCTGAGGCCCCACCGATGTTTACGGCCACATCATTTCCCATTACCTGAGCACACAACATAGTCATCGCTTCACACTGAGTGGGATTGACCTTACCAGGCATAATGGATGAGCCCGGTTCATTTTCAGGAATGGAGATTTCTCCCAGGCCTGAGCGAGGGCCGCTCGAGAGCCAGCGAACATCGTTTGCGATTTTAAAAAGAGACGCCGCTAAACCTTTGAGTGCTCCGTGAGCGTGCACGAGAGCATCATTAGCGGCGAGCGCCTCAAATTTATTTGGGGCCGTGATAAAATCAATTCCCACATAGACTGAAAGTTTTTTTGCAACGGCTTCAGCAAAACCCTTCGGAGCATTGAGGCCTGTTCCAACCGCCGTGCCACCCAAGGCAAGTTCTTGCAAGTGGGGAAGGCAAAGTTCAACGTGCTTCAACGAATGATTGAGCTGTGCGACCCAACCAGAAATTTCTTGGCCTAGAGTAATTGGAGTCGCGTCCATCAAGTGGGTGCGGCCTATTTTGGTGATGCCCATGAATTTTTCAGATTTTTCTTGAAGCGTATCGCGGAGTTTTTCAACTGAGGGAACGAGATCCATCATGAGTGCTTGAACGGCAGCAATACTCATAGCAGTCGGGAAAACATCATTGGAACTCTGACCTTTGTTAACGTCATCATTCGGGTGAACCTTTCTGTCCTCACCTCTCACCCCGCCCATGATTTCGCTCGCGAGATTGGCGATGACTTCATTAACGTTCATGTTCGTTTGTGTTCCACTGCCGGTCTGCCAAACTGAAAGAGGAAATTCTTCGGAGTGCTCTCCTTTTAAAATTTCATCTGCGGCCCCCTTGATCGCCAGGGCCTTATCAAGTGAGAGAGCTTTAGTAGCTCCGTTGACATCGGCCGCTGCTTTTTTGATCAGGACAAGAGCATGAATCAGTCGAAGATCCATAACTTCGTGAGAGATCGCAAAGTGGTGCAATGATCTTTCAGTCTGAGCTCCCCAGAGTCTGTTTGCGGGAACATTGATCTCGCCCATGGTATCTTTTTCAATGCGAAAATTTTCTGTCATAAATCCTTATTTGTTGAGAAGCGGGCAACGAGTGGTCGCACCATTTTTAGTAATTTCAATTTTGGCAGGGTTACTTTCTACATAACTCGGCCGAATAAATTTATACGTTTTTCCTGAATACTCGACAGCATTCATATTATCTTGATTGAAGCCCGTGCCATCTTTGGCAAAAAGTTTTTCTTCTTTTTTGCCGTTGACGACGACCACATATTTTTCTCCAGCTTTCGCTTTGATTTGAAGAGTCTGTGGACAGTTTTGAGTTTCTGAAACCACAGGCCAGCTTGTCTCATTTGCCGCAATGGCAAAAGAGCTGAGACTCGCAAGAATGAGAATGATAAATATTTTCATAAGACCTCCGGATAGATGAGGCTGAGTTTACCCGATATCCTTTGCCGAGAGTCCTTAATTTTGTCTTAAGGTTTGATCTTAGTGAAGTTCGCTTAAGGCCTTTTTAATTCTGCCAACTGCGTCCCTAAGGATGTCTTCTGATGTTGCGTAAGAGAGACGAATGTAATTGGGAGCACCGAATGCCCCCCCAGGAGTAATTGCCACGTGACCATGATTTAAGAGATACATGCAAAGATCTTTGGCATCTTTGATAAGTGTTTCACCAAAACGTTTTCCAAAATAATAAGAAACTTCCGGAAAGAGATAAAAAGCTCCACCAGGATTATTGACGTGAATATGGGGAACTTCTTTCATGAGAGAAATAAGGAGATCACGGCGGCGAAGAAAAGCTTCTTGCATCGGGCGAACGACTGAGGGATCCGCATTCAGTGCTGCAACGGCGGCTTTTTGAGTGATCGAGCAAGCTCCTGATGTGAACTGCCCCTGAATTTTTACGACCGCTTTTGCCACGGCCTCAGGAGCTCCAATGTAGCCCAGTCTCCAGCCAGTCATGGCAAATCCCTTCGAGAGACCATTCACTGTGACGGTTTGGTCGAGGAGTTCAGGGATCGATCCGATAGAGAACATTTTTCCTTCGAAAGAAATATGCTCGTAGATTTCATCTGAGACAATTAAGACGTGAGGATTTTTCTTAAAGACTTCACCCAAAGCTCGGAGTTCAGATTCCGTGTACATCGTTCCGGTTGGATTGCACGGATTTGAGAAGAGAAACATTTTTGTCTTTGGAGTAATCGCTCTCTCAAGCTGAGCCGGAGTGATTTTAAAATCTGATTTATGATCAGTCGTGATGACGACGACCTTGCCTTCATTTAATTGAACCATCTCCGTGTAGCTCACCCAATACGGAGCTGGCAAAATGACTTCGTCCCCCGGATTCACCGTCGCCATGACGACGTTGATGATCGAGTGCTTCGCCCCGGTAGAGGCGACAATCTGAGAAGGTTTATAGTTTAGATTATTATCGCGCTTAAATTTTAACGATGCAGCTTCAAGCAGGTCTTTATATCCTGGAACCGGAGTGTAGTAGGAAAAATTTTTATCGATCGCTTCTTTAGCGGCAAGCTTCACAAAATCGGGAGTCGCGAAATCTGGTTCACCCAAACTCATGTTGATGATGTTGAAACCTTTTTCTTTGAGCTCATTGCCTAAACGGTTCATGGCAAGAGTTTCTGATTCGGCTAATTTCTCAACACGGTTAGAAAGAAAATTCATGAGATTGTCCTGGAAGATGGGGGTTGAACCAACAAAAGTGTAACAAAGAGAATCTCTCTTTGAAAATTAGATTCAGGGGAGATTACTTCTTAGGATTTCGATCAACTTCTCTCGTTTGGTCTCGTCGATCCGCGCCTTCTCGAAGAGATGCATGGATAGCCACGGAGGATTAGCAAATTCAGCATCCGTTTTGTAACGCGGAAAGAAATGCCAATGGACATGGGGAACCACATTCCCGAGGCTACACATGTTCATCTTGTCCGGTCCGAAACTTTTCTCAATGAGTTTTGAAGCTGTCATCATTTCCTGAAAAAGTTCCGTTTGCTCGGGCACTGGAATATCAGTCATTTCTTTGTAATGATTTTTAGAAATGAGCACACAGTAACCAAGAAAAAATTGGTGTTCGCCCAAAACTAAAAAGGAATTCTTAAACTCATGCACAAGGAATGGATAATTTCCTTCGGAGAGAAGCTTTAAGCGATCGCAGAGTGAACATTCCATCATAGTCCTCACATCAGTATTTTATTATGCATCCATCCTGTGAGCGTTCGTCTTTCTTTTTTTGAGGGCCTCACTTCATGAGGGAAGTCCCGGCTTAAAAACACGACTAGTTTTCCTGGCCCAGGATGGATGATCTCTTCACCCTTCTTATGATAAAGAACAAGCTCGCCGCCGTCTTCCGTCGTCCACTCTTCATTCAGATAAAAAACAAAAGAAATAGTTCGGCTTGAATCTTTCTCAAAGGTATCGAGATGCTTTTTATAAAAGGATCCCGGTGAATAATAGGCCAGATGATACTCAAATTCTTTTAGGCCCAAGTAAAAGCGTTGATTCAGTTCGACTTGAAGGTCTTTGAGCAAAAGAGTTGGTCTTTGTAAGATTTCTAAAGGAGCTTTCGGATCAAGCCATAGCGTATGATCTCCGCGAATAGAAACATCACGAACCCTTTGTGCACCGTTCCCCAAATGAGCGGGAATGAACCGATGTTTTTCTTCCGTGAATAATTTATTTATAAGCGTTAGTTCTGAGTTATAAAAAATATTATTGGTAACGGCATAGCCCTTATCATGAATGTCTTGAAGAATTGAATTAAGCATCTCGTTCTAAGAATAGTACTGATGATGAATATCTAAAAGGGGTCTCTATGAAATTTATCGCTCTCGCACTTGCTCTCACTGTCTCGGGCCAACTCTATGCTCAAGAGATAGACGCTGAGTATGCAAACGACTGTCGAACAGTTGAGGTGAAGGTTGACCAGATTGTAAAAAATGATCATATCTCTGGCCACGTTTCAGGTTTGACTGCTGCCATGACAAAAAATTATAAAGTTGTCCTCTATGTGAAGACAAACCGCTGGTACATTCACCCTTATTCAAGTGAAGGGGATGGTTACTCATATTCTTCATTAAATGAAAAAGGTGAATTCAAACTTCCAACGGTCCTCCGCACTCCATCGAATTATCTTGCTGCTGTTCTGTTTCGTAAAAATGTTGTGAAGTTTCCTCAGTATTTTAGACTTCACCCGTTCTTCGGTCACGGTGGGGTGACGAAATATAGCTGTGCTTACACGGTGGTTCCAGGCAACGGAGATTTTATCGTTGATTCTGCATCGGTTGAATAATTTTCTTCTAAGATTTTTTTAAGTATGAAGGCCTTGCGATTGCAGGGCCTTTATTTTTTGGCGGAAGATCAAACCTAACATGCCCGCCACCAGTGCAAGGGAAAGAGCGAGCCCGATCCAGAATCCCTGAGCTTCAAGGCCTGTATGAAATCCAAGATAATATCCCAGAGGAAGCCCAATCATCCAGTAGCCAATAAACATCGCGATCGATGGAGCACGGGTGACAGAGAGTCCGCGCAAAATCCCAGCGAGAGTTGTCTGGGCACCGTCGAAGAGTTGGAAGCAAGCGACCCAGAAGAGCAAAGTTTTACCCCAATTGATCACGGCAACATCGGTGGTAAAAAAAGAAAGAATGAGATGAGGAAAATTATAAAAAAGAATACCGTTGATGGCGGTGTAAAAAGCTGAACTCAGAAGGGCCACCTGAGAATAGATAATGATCGAAGGGAGATTTTTTTCTCCGTACGCATGCCCTACCTTAACACCGACGGCACTCGCCACTGAGAGCGGAATCATAAAGGCCAGTGATCCAATGTTCAAGGCCAGATTATTAGCGGCCACTTGTTCAGCCGCAAACTTACCAACAAAAAGAGTGACAGCACAAAAGGCCATAACTTCGAGGAAGAACATAAAACTAATCGGGGCCCCTACTCGCAGCGCCTCTTTAATAAATCCCCAGTTGATCTTGCGAGTTTGTTTCCAAAATCCATGGGCCATGAAAAGAAGTGCAATTCCCATGAAGGCCCGAACTAAAAGCGATGCCCAAGCAAGGCCCGCTTCTTTCAGATGTGGCATTCCATATTCTCCGAAGGCAAAGGCATAAGAGAAAAATACATTTACCCCGGCGGAAAGAACGGCAACTGTATTCGCTGCGATGATCTTCTCAAAAGATTGAAAAAATTCTTTTAGTCCCTGATAAAGACAAATCCCAAACATCGACGGAGCTGTAATCCAAAGATACTGCTCGATGATGGGTGTGAGCTCAGGACCATAGTCTAGATAATGAATGAACTTAATCGCCAGCAGATTTAAACCAGTGACCACGGCCGCAATCAACAGTGAATAAAAAATGACTGTCCAAAAATAGGACTTCACATCTTCGCCCTTCCCTCTTCTTTGCGCCAGGATGGGCGAGATCGCAAATTGAAAACCGATCCCCGCGAGCATAATTGGATTTTGAATTGAGATCGCGAGACCAATGGCCGCTAGACAATTTCTTGAGTAGCGCGCGGCCACAACCATGTCACCAGTGCCCACGAGCATCAGACCGAGCTGTCCAAAGATGATGGGCACTGAAAAAATCAAAAGCTCTTTGAGGGCCTTTTTACGGGTGAGTTCACTCATTCGAGTTCTTGTTCTTTGGGGGCGGCGATAAATTGATCGTACTCTTCCTGGTAGGTGATGAGCTTTGTGTCTTTAATGCGATCAATGTAGAGGGTTCCAAAGAGATGATCAAGTTCATGTTGCAAGACCGTGGCGAGAAATCCATCAGCGATCATTTCTTTCTCATCACCTTGTGGTCCCATATAGGTGACCCTGATCTTGCGAGGACGTTCAACGAAACCCCGCAAACCAGGAACGGATAAACATCCTTCCCAAAATCCTTGTTCAATATCGTCGATGATTTCAATCCGAGGATTGATGAAAGCAGTTAGAGGAAGATTGATCTCCTGCCCATAACGATTGAAGCCCTCAAGTTGAATAATCGCAACTTTAAGGGAGACACCAATTTGCGGAGCAGCGATTCCAATTCCACCGTAATGATCCATAGAATCTTTTAAATCGATGAGCAACTGACAAAATTCGTCAGTCTTTAAATACTCTTTGCTGATGTCAGAAGCTGTCTGACGAAGAATGGGATTTCCCATTCGTGTAATATCTCTTTTCATGGAAATTTTTGCCTCATGGTTTGGAACATAATATCCGATCAGAAAAGGTACACAAAGGTAAAAATTATGATCAGCCGCTTTGTTACTATGCTCGCTCTCTCTTCGATTTTCTCGACTGGTACTTATGCGGTCGTGTTGAAAGAAAAGAAGCTCAATTTCACGATCAAGAGTGAGTCTTTAAAGAAAGATATTCACTATTCCTTTGCCCAGGGGGATGTGAAAGTTTTGAAGAAAAGATTCTCAGACATCGCGAAGCTTGATTCCTTTGGATTTTTGAAAAATTTAGGATCCTCCGTCATTGCCGCGAAGGTTGCCTACGTTGTGAAAAAGCCCATTGGTTTTTTTGATCATGAGAATCTTGTCGACCAAAGGCTTGTCGCGAAACTTTTAGGTGATCAGAAAGTTGATAGGACATCACCAAATTCTTATCATGTGATCGTTCCCGGTCAGGATAAAGTCAGCTATAAATTAAAAATCTATGTAGACTCAGACGATGTGAGTACTCTTCCCCGCTCAAAAGTGACCGAATCGGTTTCAGCGTTTAAAAGACTCGATGTGATCTCACAAAGTGCACCCTCGATCTCGTTTAAAGAAATGAGTGAATTCAGCTCTTACTCCTGGGGAGCCGTGAGCGTGAGTTCCTACATTCCGCTTAAAGAAGATAGAACGCTTATCATTACCTATTACCTTACCTCCCTAAAGACCCGGGGAAATGTAAAAGAGAATGAGGCCAATCTCGTTGAAGAATTCAAGGCCACTCAAACCATCATCGAGAAATTCAATTAATTAGACCGAAAGGTCCGGATTAATACTGAACTTGCGGTGAATCCGATCTTTTGCTTTTTTCTTATCCTCATTAAGAGCTCTAGACGTTTTATGAACAGCATCTGTGAATGACTCGTAGAAGTTTTCGCCCACACCACCAAATGAATAATCATGGTGGAAACTGTGGACGACGACTGTGGTCTCATACTCTTGGTTTCCCAACTTAACATGAACCTGTACGTGAGCATTAGGTGATAGATACCGATCAAGTTTTTCAATCTTAGTATTGATAAAATCATCCATCCACGGGGTGTGTTCAAGACCTTGGTAGTGTATTTGAATTTGCATAAAGACTCCTTCTTTTGCGCCTTTATCAATTCTAACAACTGCAGAGTTAGACTCACACTCAATTTAGGCCTTAGAATGAACGAGTAAGTTACTGAGTCGGATTAAGAAGCGGGTTTGAGAGCAACTGGATTGAATCTAGGCCCCGGTTGCGAGGTTTCCCTTAAGACATTCTCAAGAGCAGTTTCAGGATTCTCACCATACTTGAGAGTCTCAAAGCCCATGCGTTGTTTATAGGTACGCTTGACTTGGTTAGCGAACTCATTGGCGCGAGCGAGTGGAGCATCCAGTGCTTCTCCAGCACGAATAGTTGATGCACCTGCAGAGATAGAACCTTTGTACATGGCCTGAGCTTGAATTTTTTGCAGCTGACCACCAAGCCATTCAGTTTTAAAGTTAGCAAAAGATGTCCGAGCTTCGGCAAGCTGTGCTGGGTTCAGCGCATGTCGAATATTTTCTGGAATTCCAGCGAGGCTCGAGGCCCGATTGACTTCACGATACTGCTGCGAAAGAGCGGAAACTTCGCGGCGAAAAATCGAACGGATTTGGGGTGAAGAGCTGACAGCGTTGATCATTCTCTGAGTAACTTCGCGGACGTGTTCAGGATTATTATTCTTCAATACAATCACTGATTCATCACCACCAAAACTCACAAGCATCTCACCTTCGCGTAAAACACTGCGGATGGCATCTGCCTCTGCTTTGAGATAAATATTACCTGTCGCTTGGCCACCAGCGAAGTAGTTCACTTTTCCTAAGTGGTTGGCATCAACAAACACGACACTACCAGCTCCTGCTTCGGCACCTACGAGATCATTTAAGACAGCTCGGCCAATCGTGGTGTTAGCATCAATAGATCCATTCACAGCATTGACTGGAACATCATCGGTCACAGAAACTAATCTCCCGGCTGGATTTCTTGTCTGACGATTATAGCGCAAGACTTTTCTGCCATCGGCGAGAGTATTTTCAAAAATCTTTGAAGTTCCTCGTTGAGTAATAAGCCTTGGTGCACTGGCCACTCTTAAACTTGCTCCCGCTCCTTCAAACCGGCGCAGAAGCGACGATGAATCAAGACCGAATCCGACTTTTATTCTTGTTAAAAAATTTGTCAGTGGAGCGGCAGCACCTCGACCCCAACGAACTCCAGCGAGAACTTTTCCCGGGGTCAACCAACCAAGAAAAACTTCCGAAACACCTTTGCAGTAAATTTCAGTCACTTGTCTTTGAGACAGACACTTGAAGCCTTGGATGCCGTTCATGGTGTTCACGTACATTTCATTCGCAAAATTTGTGAACGAGTGCCAGTAATCTTGTGCTTTTTGCCAGAGGCTTTTTTGTTGAGCATTGTTCGAACTCGCGACTCTTGAGGCGACAACGGCAGGACTCTCGTCTGCAGCGAACCAACTCCGGATAGAAGATCCAATATAATTTCCGGCCGCGTAGGGAGCGTCCCAAATGAGAAGCTTAAATAAATACGCTACCCCAACCGCAGCAGTCGCTAATCCATTCGCAAATCCAGCGACTCCACTTTTTCCACCCGATAGACAGTTGAGACAAATATCCAGGGCCTGAGACTGAGGATGTCCCGGACACGTCACGTCCATCATACCGTTTGCGAAAAGAGAGACCTTCATTAAGCTTGAATCACCTACGCGAAATTCTTTACAAATGGGCTCCTCAGCGAACGCCTCAACGTTGAAAAGAAAAATGAGGGAGAGAGTGAAAGCGAGAATCTTACCCATCGATCATCCATTTAAGGATCATCGGTTTAACGACTTCGACCTCTTCAGCTTTGCCCTTATAAACTAGAACATTTACATAAGCATCATCCATACACCACAGCTGAGTCCATTCACCGGCGTCGCCGCCTTTGACTAAACGGCACTTGTTCTTATCGAGAGGACCTTCATTAATGTACTTTTCTAATTTTTTTTCACGAGGATAACTTTGAACCATAATGTGAGTGAATTTATCAAAGTCCCCGTGCTCATCGGTCTTGATCCAATTCATAACCACCGGCTCTTCAGAGAGACCCTCAACCCACCCAAGGTTACCTGGCAATACCGGAACCTTTTCGCCTACAGCGAAAGCATGTTGGGTGAAGGCCCAAATAAGAAGCATATATAAGACAATCTTCATCACTCTACTTTTCGACGAGTGTGTAAAAAACATGAGGTCAAAATAAAAGTGTCTAAGCTTTAGACACCTGTTAGAAATAGGCCAAATCCCCTCTCATAACCTCCCGAATCCCGATCTTTAAATCTGGCATCCAGCTTGTATATAGACTATCGAGGGTCATCACCAGGATGGAGACGAGCTTACACACAAACACAGGGAGATTTTATGAGAACACTTACACGCACTTTTTCATTTCCAACCATTCTGGGCTTTCTTGGTCTTATGATCATGGTTCATTCATTTGCTTCTGAAGCATCTGTCCCAACGATCGAATGCAAAACTGCATTTGGGGAAAAATCATTCACGATCGAAGCAGACCACATTGCATTTAATAAAGAAGATCAGAGTGGAGTTAGCCGTAGTATTTCTTCGGTGTCTGTCGATTCAATCCGGACCCAAAAGAAACTTCATGGCTTCACTAAGACGATGTACATAGATGGCAACAAGACCCGCATTAACGTCGAGAACGTCGATAACTTCAACGACGCTAACGACTTTCTCTGTATCACGAGCCCTAAGGGACATGAGATGACATACCCCCTCACTTGTCGCTCAATCCAGTAGAGTATATTCCCCCCCTGTGTAAAAACGGGCTAACGCCGGATGCGTGATGCCCGTTTTTTTAATTTATTTTTGGTTCTGCCGATAAGCCTTGATATGAAAACAATCCTCCTTATCTCACTTCTTTCCATCTCTGCCTTTGCTCAAACCCAAACAGAAGAAAAACCTGTTGACCGAAATGCACGCGATGATAAGTTTGCTGGTGTGGACCGCCTTCGTGGATGGGATGACTCAAAAAAGGATTCGTTTTATAAGGATCTGAACACAAAAACTCCTGAAGAAGTTTCAAAGAAATATCCTGACTTCGATAAAGACGAAGTTAAAGATCTTAAAAGCCGCTAACCTCCAATGAAATTTTCTCGCCTAAACCATATCCCCGGTCCCCGCGGCATCGAGTTCATCGAGATGATGCTACTCTTTCAAAAAAACAGCCTCCGCGCCCTAGAGAAAAGCTACAAGGTCTATGGTCCCGTGGTGAGTTATCCATGGCCCGTGAATACGGTTCTTCTGTTTGATCCTAAACTCATTAAGCAGGTCTTGATCGACAAGAACCAGATTTACCAGAAAGGGGAGCAGACCGACGAACTCAAGCCGGTTCTGGGCGAAGGCCTCGTCACAAATTCAGACAGGCCTTCGTGGTTGAGAAACAGAACGGTGGTCTCTAAAGAAATGGGACCAAGAGTCGTTCAGGGATTTAGCTCCCTCATGAAAGATCTCACTCTAAGTGAAATGTCCCTGTGGCCCGCTGAAGGAGATATCTCCCTATCGCAAGCCATGCGTGCTCTCACTTTTAAAATTGCAGGCCAGACTCTTCTCGGATCTGGGCTTAACGCCGAAGACTCAAAGCAAGTTGATGAAGCTGTGGAGATGACTTCAAAACTTGCCCACGATCACATGTTTCAATTCATCCCCACTCCCTATTGGATACCAACATCAAAAAATCGTGAGTTTAAAAAACACCTCAATAATCTCGACCGAATTGTGTTGAGACTTTTAAACGAGTCCAAGAATTTAGAGCCTGAGAAAAAAACGTTAAGCTTACTTGATAGATTAGTCGCGGCCAAACATCCGGAGACCGGACAACCCCTGGATCAAAAAAACTTACGTGATGAGGTTCTGACTCTTCTTATCGCAGGATATGAGACAACCTACAATTCCTTGTGCTGGACTCTCGCCTTGATAGCGAGTACCCCGGAAGTAAAAAAGAAGATCTGTGCCGAGCTTGAACTCCAGCAGGAAGTAAACTCCATGGAGTTTACAAAAACTCATCCCGAGCTCTATCACGCTATTCTTGAAGGGCTTCGTCTCTATACTGCGATCCCCATGTCGTCTCGTAAATCCACAGCTTCGGATCAACTAGGAAATTATGAGCTTCCGGCAGGAGTCAATGTGATTATCCCGGCCTGGGTTGTTCACAGGGATCCCCTCTTCTGGCCTGACCCCATCTCATTTAAACCTGATCGGTGGAACAATGTGGATCCAAGCCAGGTGGATGCCTATGTCCCATTCTCTAAAGGGAGCCGACGCTGTGTTGGTGAGGCCATGGCCATGGTTGAGATGGCGGTTATCATTAGTACTGTGATGAGAAATTTCGAGATCGCCCTTAAGAATTCGGTCTTCCCAGAAGCAGTTGCTTATGTGAGCCTAAGACCTGATGAAGAAATAACTCTTCGAGTGAAAAAGAAATAATCCATGCTTCAGAAAATTAAGCAGGACATGATAGGTCGTCTTTCAGGATCCGACGTGAAGAAAGGAATCATTAAGGTTCAATTTCTTTCTGCCGTTTTATTTCTCTTGGTTTCTACGACCATTGTGGATAAATCATTTCCACTCGCGATCCTTTTTCTTACGGAGGCGATAGGACAATTTTTTATCTCTTACGACAATAAGATCCAGACCCAAAACTATTATCGTTATTTTACCGGAAGTGGTCTCAGCTATGCAGGCTACTGTGCTTTTTCAATGACTATTCTGACTCGCTTTTTTATTTTTTATCAACTTTGGCCTGAGCTTATTATTATTCCAATTCTTCTGTCGGTTCTGGTTTTAGTGAGCCTGTGGCCCGGTCTTTTCTCTTCCTCTCAGCGTGATGAAACAGCCATGCTCTTAATTGTGCTTTCAAGCTTCATTCTCGCTATCGCTGCATTCTTATCTGGAGATCATCTTCTGGCGGGGTTTCAACTTGCCTACGGAACTCTGCTCATCTTGGGCGTGTGGTTTATGGATGCTCGTACGGCAGAACTTTTGAACATTGCTATCTGGTGTGGCTTTTTTTGGCTTTTTAAGTAAATCGTTTTCTTTTTTTCTCCCCACACTCCGTCGAGATCAAAAAATTCTTTGAGGCCTGATCGCTCTTTCGTTTTTTTAACAAGATTAGATTCATTCCCGAGTGAAGCGGGGTTAAACACATTGAGCTTTAAATGGTGATTTTTATGATAGTAGCCGCCAAACGTGATGAGGTTAGCAAATTTGTAATAGAGATTGTGATTGAGATTCATAATCTCGATTGATCCATCCTCTTGATCACGGTGACAAACGTAATTGATATGGGCATGAACGCTGTAGTTCGCTGCAAGGGACGGAAGATAGAAACTTAAAAAGAGCTCAGGTCCAAAAGCGAAATACCAAAATACCAGCCTGAGGATGACATTGAGGTGAAAAAAGAATGTCTGAATCATCATCGTCTGTTGATAGCCAACTTTGGTTCCATGAACTTCATTAAGCCACCCTTTCGTGACTCGGATCATGTAGCGCATGGGTGCTGAGAGAAAAACAAAGAAGTTCATTCCCTTTGGGTTCACCGGATCATGTTTCTCATCAGTGTATTGATGGTGAAGCATGTGAATCATAACAAAATTAGTAAATCCGTAGAGAGTCCAGGTCCCGCAGAATTCTCCCACAACACGGTTGAGAAATTTGTGACCGACGTTAGAGTGGGATGAATTGTGAATGAATGACCCAATCATCGCTCCCAGAATAATCCCTAAGGGAAGAAGTGCGACTAAGGTGCCAAAGGAAATTTGAGAATGATTCACCTGGGAGAGCAGTAAGCAGAGGACGCTCAAAACCAAGGTGTCACGCACGTACACTTTCAGCAAATAAGCGGGATCTTTTTTTATCCGCAAAAAAATCTTAGCGGGTGACATGGTTATTCCTCAAGGTAGCTTTTAGACAAGATTATGGAGGGAATAATGGGTGCTGAGGGGGGCAAGCGAAGAATTTACCTAGGGGTATCAAAGAGTGTCTAGTTTCTGGACGATTGTGCCTATGGTCCTCAGATGAAAAGTTGAGGGTTTACAGTACCAGCAAAAGATCTGTTCGCTGGTACCATAAGAGTAAAAATTCTTAATTATAAACCGAAGTCCCCTTCATCGCCGCAACCAGCTCCAGAGTGGTTGAAATTGATTGAGCAGTAGTTACTTCCAATCCACTCACCGAAACTTGTATCGGTAACTTCAACCTTTAAACAGCGCTGGTCTTTCATGATCGATGCAGTGAGGGTTACTTCGTTATTATATCCTGCTCCGCCGTTCATAGAATCTTTGAGAGTGTACTCTCCACATTGATTATTCACAGTAACTCCACCGCACTGATTTCCACTAATTTTCTGTAAAACGGCCGAGACTGAAACTGGAAGCGATCTAATCTTGGTCATGTTCTGATCAACTTTCAACACAAGAACGTCTCCCATTCTCTCCATCTTTACAGTGCAAGGGCCGTTAGCCGAAACACCTTTGTATGTTCCATTTAGTTCAGTCCCGGAGATCGTCGGATTAGACGCAAAACTCGAAACGGCAAAAAGGGTCCCAGCAACAATGGCTAATACTTTCATAAAAAGCTCCTCTGATTTAATAAGTTTACATTTACTTGATCAGTACCAAATATTTAATAATTTGATAGAGGCGGTGAAACTTTTTCAATTTGGGTTGAAACGTCTTAAGGTGCGGCAAATCTTTGAACCGACTGACTTAACGTACTGGATGATATTTCGTTAGTTCATTTTTCAGAAATTTCTCACTGACCTGAGCGTAATCTCAAATGATCCCATAAGTGATTTTGGCTCATAGCCTACTGGAGACGGATCAAAATTCACGATGACCGATTCACGCTCGGCCTGAGGAATTTCGCGAAGGATGAGATCTGGATCATTCAAAAGTTCACCCTTAAAGTACATCTGAGTAATCAGTTCTTTAAAGCCCAGCTTTGAAACTTTAAAGTGAATATGCGGCGGACGATCCCAATGTGCATCTGCAGGATAGGCCCCTGGCTTAATTGTTTTAAAAAGATACTCACCATTTTTATCGGTAACGACTTCTGCCCAATATTTGAAGTTCGGATCCATCTTGGCCGGATTAGGATCTTTTGGAGAATTATATTTTCCTGAGGCACACGCCTGCCAAAGTTCAACTGTCGCTCCAACAACCGGACGACAGTTTTGATCGAGAACTTTTCCACGCACATAAATGACTTGTCCAACCGCACGACCAGGCTTTCCCTGCACTTGGGTCAAATCATTATCCATACTGAAGTTGTTCTCACCCGGGTAAAAGGGACCGGAAGTTTGAGTAGGTGTGAGGATGTCACAACTATTTGAAGCAAAAGCCTGAGTGGCCAGACTGGCCAAAGCAGCTGAGCTAAAAAGAAAACGTCTTCGGTTGGTTTGAACGTCCATGGATCCTCCTGGGATGAATAATAAGTATCCTTGGAGGTAGATAAAGATAAGCTTGAGAAGATTATAGGCCGCATAACTTTTTGCCTATATATGAACAAATAACGCGCATCTCGTACTTTGAAATTAAGCCATTATCTATTAAGCTTTGAGACTCAATTTCTAGAGTGAAGGACACCTTATGGAATACAATTTTTCGGACATCGAACCTAAGTGGCAAAAGTACTGGGACGATCATAAAACGTTCAAGACAACCGAAGACACCTCGAAGCCGAAATATTATGTTCTCGATATGTTTCCCTATCCATCTGGATCTGGACTTCACGTGGGTCACCCAGAAGGTTATACAGCGACCGATATCATGGCTCGCTTTAAGCGCATGAAGGGATTCAACGTTCTTCACCCCATGGGATGGGATTCGTTTGGATTGCCAGCAGAAAACCATGCTGTAAAAACCGGAACTCACCCCAACACCACCACTCAAGAAAATATCAAAACATTTAAGCGCCAATTAAAGATGCTCGGATTTTCTTACGACTGGGACCGCGAGATCGCGACGTCAAATATTGATTACTACAAATGGACGCAGTGGATTTTTGTTCAGCTCTATAATAAAGGGCTCGCTTACGAATCTCATATGATGGTGAACTGGTGCCCGCATTTAAAAACAGTTCTTGCCAACGAAGAAGTCGTCAACGGTAAATCAGAAGTTGGAGGACATCCAGTTATCAGAAAGCCCATGAAGCAGTGGATGCTCAGAATCACTCAGTACGCTGAACGCTTGCTGCAGGATCTTGATCTTCTTGACTGGCCTGAGTCCGTCAAAGAAATGCAAAGAGTGTGGATCGGAAAATCAGAAGGGGCGATCATCAAGTTTAAAGTTGATGGATCAAACCACGAGATTGAAGTTTTCACATCCCGACCGGATACACTTTTTGGTGCGACCTACATGGTGCTCGCTCCTGAACATAAGCTTGTCGACCTCATCACAGATGAAAATAAAAAAGCAGACATCGCTAAATACCGCGAATCTACTGCTCTAAAATCTGATCTTGAACGAACAGAACTCAACAAAGATAAATCGGGTGCCAATACCGGCGCCTTTGCCATCAATCCGGCCAATGGTCAGAAAATTCCGGTCTTCATCGCAGACTACGTACTCAACACTTACGGCACCGGTGCGATCATGTCGGTTCCAGCTCACGATGAGCGCGATCATGAATTTGCAAAAAAATTCAATCTTCCCATCGTTGAAGTTGTTCAAGGTGGAAATGTTCAAGACGCTGCATTCTCTGAAGACGGTCCTCATGTGAATTCTGATTTCTTAAATGGAATGAATAAAGTCGATGCGATTAAAAAGATGATCGCCTGGCTTGAAGAAAAAAATCTCGGGATGAAAAAAATCAATTACAAACTTCGTGATTGGCTCTTCTCTCGCCAGCGCTATTGGGGTGAACCATTCCCGCTTATTAAATATGAAGATGGCACTGTTCGCTGTTTAGACGAGGATGAACTTCCTGTGGCCTTGCCCCAGGTTGAAAAATACGAACCATCGGGCACAGGGGAATCACCCTTGGCGACCATTCCTGAATGGCTGCACTTCGTGGATCCAAAGACTGGAAAGAAAGCGACTCGCGAAACAAACACCATGCCTCAGTGGGCGGGATCTTGTTGGTACTATCTGCGCTTCTGTGATCCAACAAATAAAAAAGAGCCGTGGAATTCTAAAATTGAAAATTACTGGATGCCAGTTGATCTCTACGTTGGTGGAGCAGAACACGCGGTCCTTCATCTTTTGTACTCACGCTTTTGGCACAAGGTTCTCTTTGATCTTGGACTAGTTTCTACTAAGGAGCCATTCCATAAACTTGTGAACCAAGGAATGATCTTAGGCGAAGACGGCGAGAAGATGAGTAAGTCACGTGGAAACGTGGTGAACCCGGATCTCATCGTGAAAGAAAGTGGGGCCGATACCCTTCGTCTTTATGAGATGTTCATGGGCCCACTTGAAAAAGTGAAGCCTTGGTCAAACAATGGCGTGAAAGGCGTTTATAACTTCTTAAACCGTGTTCACAGATTCTTCTTTGATATGAATAACTACTGCGAAGAAGGAACTGAGAGCACTGCCAATGTAAAAGAGCTTCACAAACTTATAAAAAAAGTCACTGAAGACATTGAGACCATGCACTTTAATACCGGCATTTCTCAGATGATGATATTTGTGAATCACATTTATAAGACAGGTAAAGTTTCTAAGAAGACAGCTGAACTCTTTACTCTCATTCTCTCGCCCTACGCTCCTCACATCGCTGAAGAACTTTGGGCGACTCTTGGCCACACGAAGACCCTCGCTTTTGAGAAATGGCCTGATTACAATGCTGAACTCGTTAAAGATGATCTCATCACAATAGCTGTTCAGATCAACGGGAAGACACGCGCGACGTTTGAAGTTGCAGCAGACATTTCTAAAGACAATTTGATGGCATTTATTAAAGCGGATGAGAAAGTGGCAAAATATCTTCAGGGCACGATTGTTAAAGAGATCTACGTGCCAGGAAAGATTTGTAACTTCGTGGTGAAAGAGTAATTAGCGGTGAGTTCCACCAGCGCCGGAGGTTCGTCTGCGAATGATCAGATCTCCGGTGTCGCCTTTATAGTTGTGCCGATCTGAGCTATCGCTCTTGGACGATCCAATGTATGTGATTGATTCAGCTTCTTTGAGCGAAACAAGATTCCCTAAATTATCTTTTATCTTATTCGCCGTCACTCCATCGTAATAAGGAGCGGCCGCAGTCCCCTGCATGCACGTCAATGACGGACACGTCGCTTGTGGCGAGAGCATAATGTTATGATCTCCGATGAAGCCTGTGCTACTTTCGATAACCGTACAAACTTGGCCGGCACGAACATTATATGTAATGGTCACTAAGCACGAACTTTCAATCCATTTCGGTTTGCATTCAACTTTTCCCTGATGGAAATAAACCTGTCCATCATTTCCGGGACAAGTTTCTTTTGTAACAGCATGATTAAATTTGACCTGAGTTCCGACTTCTAAATTTTTTTCATCGGCATAGGCGAATAAACTAAGAAGAAGGGAAAAAATAATCAGGAAGTTTTTCATTTAGTTACCCATTTTTAAAGTGGTGATATCGACAGTGTTATTGAAGAGAAAATCTTCATCGATCCAGAAGCGACCTGACTGAACCGAATCAGATCCAATTTCACATTGAACAAGTCCGTTGAAGGCAGGTTTTTGATTAATACCATCAGCAAACTTACAAGATTTACCCCATGAGTTCTGGATTAAATACTGAACTTTTCCACCTTCGGCCCGTCTCACATCAATAGCGGTAAATGCATGGTAAGCAGTCTTACCAGCACAGTAATTAGAATACTGAGGAGCAGGGGCCTCCATGAAATCAGAGCACACACTAAAAGATAAGGCCCTTCCAGCACAGAGCTCCTGCTTGGCTAGTTCCCTCGCAGGAATAGACTTCGCATCACCTTTGGTGTCTATCTGATTACATTTGTAGTTATCAATTCTTCGCGTGCGTGCTTGAGCAGCACACTGAGGAGCAACAATGGCCACAATAGCTGACTGAGGATCATATTGAGGTGCGAGCAATTCACGAGCAATGTTCGACGCAAAAGTTAGCAGTTCATTTGGAATTGGGGCATTGGGGACTGGGCAATTTGGATCGGACAGGTAAATTCCAAGTGCTCTCGGAGCCGAAGGGCCCGTGCACGCAGAAAGTCCCAGCCAATCATTTCGAATATCACCTACATTTGCCGATGGATTAGAAAGAAAATTTGGACTCTCAAGGCCTACGCGGTAACCCCAATGAACGCCGAAAACATTTTCATTGTAGATTCCACTGATCTCACTACCTGAGCGCTTTTTATCTATTTCATCACGATAAAGTTTGGTCGCAAAATCCGAATGAAACATATCTTCATAAGCAAAATTCATTGCAGCTTGATTCGGCTCACCATTAACGTTGAACGTTTTTGCCATGACAGCTTGGAGTTCCGTTTTTTTAGCTGGAGGTAAACTCGCCATCTTTGATAACCAGGCCGAACGCTGCCTTGCCCATAATCTTTTCGCCATAATCTGGCGTGGTGGGACCTTGCAGGCCTCTGAATCTTTAAACAAAGAATACGCAAGTCGTTTGATCGCATCGTCTCGAGTTTCCGGGTTTGCAAGAGTTCTTCTCAGCTCATCCATCTGCGGTTGATTTCGGCTTAAAACTCCAGCTAGGAACTCAAGAGACTTTCGTTGAGAACCAAAACTATCTGCAGTTCCGATAAAATCCAATGGAAACAAATTTGAATCGCAAAATCCTCTCTGAGCGGCATTGTTAAAAACATTACAAACAGTGTTTCCATTTACGAATAGATTTCCACTTGTCGACGTATCTGCAGAATCGGGTTTGAAAAAGCTCGTTGTATTCGAAGCACTGGCCGCAATACTTAGTTGTAAATACGAAGGGGCCGCAGGTATTCCGCTAACATTGTATTGCATGAGTAACGAGGCCGAGTTTGAAGCGCAAGTTCCCAATCCATCCTGATCGTAAACAGGAAATTTAATTCCTGGTGGATTGCAACTTTGAGACCAGGCGTATGAAGTTAATGAAATTAAAACCAAGAAGTATTTCATTTCCACACACCCGATAAACTGATCATTGATTTATCCTTGAACACACAAATCCCGTCCTCGTTTCCTAGATCATCATTGGCGATGTTAACGAGCCCTTTAAAATGCTCACGGCAAACAACTGATCCGGGATTAGATCCACCTTCGCCAACTTTTCCTTTGGCAGGATTTTTATAGGCCTTCATAGCATCACAAGATTTTTTTTCTTTGAGACACGATTCAGAAATGTAGCAAGCGTGGTTTGGACACGGAACCATCTTCAAAGGAAGGTTTCCAAGATGCAGATCAGCTAGTGCTGTAAAAGAGACGAAAATAAAAAAAGGTATGAGTTTCTTCATCAGGAGGATTATCTCCCGAATGAGAAATTAACTATAGATAGGAATAAAGTGATTCAAAACGGTGAGTCCAAGTCCTGAAAGAACCGGAATAGTCAGGTTATCGTCGATATTGAACGTGGAGCAAAGTTCTGAGAGTGAACCAATGAGGCCCGCGATAATAGAAAACGTGAGAATATGAATTCCGAGAGTCGTTGTGTTCATGAGGTAAAAAAGTGAAATCAAGTAACAGGTAAAAAAACCAGCAACCGCACCCTGTAGTGACTTGTTCGGAAGAATCCGATCTTTTCCGTAGAGTACTCCGAAAAATGAAGAAATCGGATCGCCAAAAATCAAAAAGAGCATGGAGATAATCCCGATATCGCGCTGATAAAGAAACAAAGCAAGCGAGCATCCTAAAGCATAGTAAGGCAGTCCAGTAATCCCTTCCCGCTCTGATCTTCTCATGAGAGGGCCCATGAGTTTGATGACAATGAAGTTTAGTTTGGGAATTTTTTTACGAATTAAATCAATACTAAGGCCTACAATCGCAACGCCTAGGATGAGCTTACCCCAGAAAAACTTGTCTTGGCTTGAATGCAAATAGGTCACGATGGCAATAGAACCAATGGTGATGTGCCAAATTTTACGGAGCAAATGAAGATCTGAACGCTTATGGCGAACCTGATCCAGCGAAGAATGATATTTTGGCGGCTGTTGTGTGCTCATAAGATCAACGAATTAGATTTAATTTATTCGGTTATAAAATTCAAATTCCTACCACTTTAATGGATTCAATAACTGTCGTCTAGAAGCGAGTGGAAAAAACTCCTGGTGATGATTCTTTATCTCTAAGAAATCATTCACAGATTCTCTTCCCAAAGACCACATATGGCCCTTATACTTTTATAATAGGAACTAAAATAACATGATGAATCTCGATTCAGACGCACAGCCTTCAGCTAACCTGAAAAAAATTTGGGCCATCGGTGGTGGTAAGGGTGGCGTTGGTAAAAGTTTGGTTTCTGCTAACGTGGCCATTTGTCTGGCCCTGATGGGCAACAAAGTGGTGGCCGTTGATCTCGATCTTGGTGGAGCGAATCTTCACACGTGTCTTGGGCTTCCCATTCCGCAAACAACTCTTTCCGATTATGTTTCAAAAAAAGTCACCAATTTTGAAGATCTTCTCGTACCAACACCGATCCATAATTTAAAAATTATTTCTGGTGCTCAAGACGAGCTCGGCATGGCGAACTTAAAACACATGCACAAAAATCAAATCATCAGAAAGCTCCATGAGCTCGATGCTGATTATATTCTTTTTGATCTTGGTGCCGGGACTGCTTTCAATACCATTGATTTTTTTATCACTGCTGATAAAGGTGTGCTGGTTGTCCTTCCGGAACCAACCTCAATTGAGAACACTTACCGTTTCATCAAATCAGTTTTCTTTCGTCGCCTAAAAATGATCGATGGAGTTTCTGAGATTGAGCCACTTATCTTAGAAGCGATGAATTCAAAGATCACCTCCGGTGGACAAACTTCACCCGCGGAGCTCATTCGAAAGATCTCTGAATTCAATCCAGAAATCGGGATGAAGATTCGAGCGGAAATGTCTCTCTTCAGACCAAACCTCATTATCAACCAGGTTCGCTCTCAAGCAGATATCGATATCGGTTACTCTATTCAAAGTATCTGTCGAAAATATTTCGGGATCGAGATGAACTTTCCTGGTTACTTGGATTATGACCAATCAGTTTGGCAGTCAGTAAGAAAGCGTAAGCCTCTTTTGATTGAGTATCCAAACTCAAAGCTTGTGACGAACTTCGACCGCATCGTAAACCGTCTCATCGAATCGTAAAGGAAACGAATGGATTCTGAAAAAAAGAATTACTACGACGTTTTAGAGATCGAACCTTTTTCGACTCCGGCCCAAATTGAGCAGGCCTACATCCGTGCTAGAAATGCTTACTCCGGTGATTCTGTTGCTCTTTACTCACTGATGACAAAAGATGAATGTGATTCTATTTTAGGTCTCATCGAAGAAGCTTATTCAGTAATTGGGTTTCCAGAAAAGCGTCGTGAGTACGATCGCCTTCGTGGATTTAATCAAAGCGGAATCTCTAACCCAACGAACACCCAAACAATTCATACTGTTCACCCGATCGACAGTCGTCCGAAAGATTCAGTCCAATACGAAGACTTTGGATCGAACCTGATCGAAGCAAAAGTTTCTAAGATCAGTGCACAGAAAAAATTTGGACTCGAGTTCTCAGAAAACACTGAGCTCGAAGCTAGAATCCGGGATTGCACGGAGTGGACAGGTACTCTTCTCAAAGAAGTTCGTGACTACAAGCAAGTCACTATCGAACGCATGGCCGAGATGACAAGAATCTCAAAAACTCACCTCATTGCTCTTGAAAATGAAGATCTAAAAAAACTTCCCGTCGACGTTTACGTTCGCGGGTATGTTTATCAATACGCCAAGGTTTTAAAGCTTAATCCCGAGGCAGTGGCAGCGAGCTTCATTCTCTATTTCAAGAAGCTTAAATCGAAAACGTGATTCCGGATGCCTTGATCGAGAACGAACCGGATCTCACGATCACTGTTTCAGCTTCTGATAAAGAAGAATGGAAGCGCCTAGATCAATTTCTAACAAACAAGCTCACGCAATTTTCTCGCTCGACCATCAAACGTCTTTTCGAAGACGAGCAAATCTCTTCAGAAACTGTCTCGCTTAGCTTAAATAAAATGCCAGCTGCGGGAACAATTATCACGATTGAAGTTCCCCCGCCTATTCCGAGCGAACTCGTCCCCGAAAATATTCCGCTCGAAATCCTCTTTGAAGATTCTCATCTCATCATCGTGAATAAACCTGCCGGACTCGTCGTTCATCCAGCTCCTGGTCACTACACCGGAACTCTCGTGAATGCGATCCTCTACCACTGCCCAGACCTTAAAGGCATCGGTTCCGAAAAGCGCCCAGGAATTGTCCACAGGTTAGACATGGGAACATCTGGTGTGATGGTTGTCGCGAAAGACCAAAAAACGCACGAAGGTCTGGTAGAACTTTTTTCAACTCATGACATCGACCGTAAATATGAGGCCCTGATCTGGGGATGCCCAAAAGCAGAATCAGGAACGATTCGCTCGATGATTGGCCGTCATCCGACCAACCGCTTAAAAATGTCGATTGATGTACAAATTGGAAAGAAGGCCGTTACTCACTACCAAGTTTTAAAGAAATTTGAATACGTGACCCATATAGAGTTTAAACTCGAAACTGGTCGCACTCATCAAATCCGCGTTCATTGCTCTCAGGTTTTACACTGCCCCATTATGCGCGATCTGGTTTACGGCAGTGGTGACTCAGGGCTAAAAAGATTACCGCCGGAAATCTCGCAAAGCTTGAGCGAGTATCCTTATCAATTACTTCATGCCAAAGAACTCGGATTTATCCATCCCATCACTCGAGAAAAACTGTTTTTTTCCGCTCCACCACCGAGAATTTTTTCAGACGCACTTTCGACTTTAGCGCTACAATAGTGCCATGCCTGTCGCCTATTCTGAAAACCTCAATCGCGGCCGATTTGAGACCTGGACCAAAGAGCCGGAGATGGATTTCCATCACGTCAAACAAGTTCATGGAATCGATATTGTTCCCCTAAAAAATCTTCCCTGTGATGCCGACGGTATGATTGTGAATTGGAATGAGTTCGATAAACCTCTCGCGATTAAGACCGCGGACTGTATGCCGATCGTGATTGAAGGTGAGCATGGTGCGGTCGTACTTCATGCTGGATGGCGCGGATTAGCTCATGGAATCCTCCACCGAGATGAGATCAAAAAATTACAACCGCAAAGAGTTTTAATTGGCCCATCGATTCATGAATGCTGTTTTGAGGTCACACTCGAATTTAAAGATCATTTCCCAGCAAGTCTCAATTTCACCGAAAGAAATGGAAATCTTTTCTTCAATCTTCAGAAAGAGGCACGCGAAGTTTTGTTAAAAAAATTTCCCACACTCTTGATCGAGACAACTCCGATCTGCACTCATTGCAATGAAGAATTTCATAGCTATCGCCGTGGTAAGCATACATCTGAAAGAAATTGGAATCTCTACATAAAAGGATAACGTCCATGCAACAAGACAACGGAGTGGGACAAAAAGGTCTCACCACAAATGGCCTCACTGCTACAAATTTTCTCCTTATCATCGTTTCGGCGTGCATGATCGGGGTATCGATTTATCTCACTTCGCATTTTTACGAAGTTCTTTATCCAACGACAATCTCTGGTGGAAAAGGTCTCTGTGATATTTCAAGTTTTCTAAATTGCGAAACAGCGACTTACTCGATGATCTCTAATATTGCCGGCGTACCGATCGCTTTTTTTGGGATCATTGTGGGTCTTCTCTTTATCTTCTCTGCGCTCATGCCAAGTCAGGCGCTTGAAAGAACTTCAAGTGCAGTAGCGAAGTATAACTTTATCGGAAGCTTGGCCCTTTTCTTCTTTTCTATTTTTGTTCTGGGCTCTCTGTGTCCTTTTTGCACTGTGTACTACATCCTCTCAGGAATTGCGTTCTTCCTCTTTTGGAAATACGGCGCTCAAACCTGGATCCCTGATGTGAAAGTTTCTGCTCTCTGGGCAGTCCTCCTCATCGGTGGATCTTTCATGATGTACAAAGTGACGGCAGATAAAGAAAAGGTGAAATCTTCTTTGAACGGAAGCATCGTCGAGCAGTACAGGAAACTCGCAGACCTCGGTGATCCAGACGTCGAGTCACCATACAAAATCTACAAGGCAACGGAGAAGTTTTCTGATTCTCCTATTCGCATAAGTGTATTCTCCGATTTTGAATGTCCTTTTTGTTCGAAAGTCTCTGAACAGCTACCGGAACTCATCCGTAAATATCCAAAGCAAATTAGCATTCAGTATTTTTTCTACCCTCTCGATAACAAATGTAACTCAAACATCGAGCGTGCCATGCACATGAATGCCTGTGATGCAGCGATGCTCGCGGCCTGTGATGAAAAGCAATTCGCCGCTGTTCACGATGAAATCTTCGCGGGCCAGAGTGAACTTGGAAATGGAATTCTTCAAAAAATCGCTAAGAATCATAACCTCACAAATTGCACAGGAGATGATTTAAAAAATAAAGTTATCACTGCGATCAACCAAGCTAGTAAGTACAACATTCGTTCTACTCCGACCCTCATCGTAAACGGTAAGAAGATTGAAGGAACCATTCCTTCGAATCAATTCTTCGCCATTTTTGATGATATTTTAAAAGGTGAGAAAAAATAGTGTTCATTGAAACTCACTGTCACCTCGATTACCTCAAGGCCTATCCCCTTGAGGAAATCAGGCAAAAAATCAAAGAGGCGGGCATCACCAAAGTTGTGACCATCGGAGTTGCTCCACGGAATCTCGACACGGTCATGGAGCTCGCTGATACGTACCCAGAAATATACTTCACGCAAGGTATCCATCCCCATGACGCTCGAGAAATGACCGAAGTGGATACACAAAAAATTTCTACACGCGCTGCTCATCCAAAAATGGTGGCGGTGGGAGAGATTGGTCTTGATTATCACTACAACAACTCACCCCAGGAAATTCAAAGATCAGTTTTTGAAAATCAATTACAGCTCGCTGTAGATCACGATCTGCCCGTGGTGATTCACACGCGTGATGCAGACGAGGATACAAAATCTATCTTGAAAAATTTTTCATCGAGCTTGAAGCGCAAAGGGGTCATTCATAGCTTTACCTCCAGCACCGAGCTTGCTCAGTTCTGTTTGAACGAAGGTTTCTACCTCGGCTTTAACGGCATCATCACGTTCAAGAAAGCTGAGGGCGTGCAAGAAGTGGTGAAGATAACTCCTCCGGAGAGAATTCTCTTCGAGACGGATTCTCCCTTTCTCACTCCGGTTCCTCATCGGGGAAAAGAGAATGGGCCCTATTTCTTGCCCTTCATTGCGCAGAAAATTGCTGAGCTCAAAGGCCTCGATGTAAAAATCTTATCGGAGCAGGCGTACTTAAATTCCCTAAATTGCTTTCCTAAACTTCGTCATTCATGACATAGCTGAAACGCCAACTCAAGCGCTTGAGTTGCGTTCAAGCGAGGATCGCAGAGAGTTTCATACATTCCACCAGCTAAGGATTCAGCTGTAATCTCCTGGTCACCACCAATACACTCAACCACGTCTTTGCCCGTCAGCTCAAAGTGAACTCCTCCGGCGTAGGTGCCTTCTGCTTGATGAACTTCTTTGAAAGCAGTGACCTCTCTTAAAATCGTTTTGAAATGCCGAGTCTTGTAGCCAGTATCAGTCGTGATCGTATTTCCATGCATCGGATCGCAGCTCCATATAACTTCTAGCCCTTCCTTTTTAACCGCTCGAATAAGTGGAATTAGTTTTTTTTCCACGTTCTCACTTCCAAAACGAGTGATTAAGGTCAAGCGACCGGGTTCATTGAGTGGATTAAGTGTATCCACAAGGGCCAGTAAATCATCGCTCGTCATTGAGGGACCACACTTCAATCCTATGGGATTTTTAACTCCTCTTAAAAACTCGACGTGTGCACCGTCAATCTGCCGAGTCCGTTCACCGATCCAAAGCATGTGGCCTGAGCAATCATACCAGTCTCCCGGGTAACCATCTTGGGAGCGAGCGGTTGTGCTATCTCGTCTTGTCAAAGCCTGCTCATAATTTAAGAGGAGGGCCTCGTGAGAAGTATAAAATTCAATTTCTTTCAGCTGAGGAGTACTTTCACTATTGATGCCGAGAGCGGCAATGAAAGTCAGAGCATCATCGAGCCTCTTTGCATAAGCTTCGTACTTGAGGGACTGTGGACTCTTTTTTACAAAATCGAGATTCCAAGCGTGAACCTGGTTAAGATCTGCATAGCCTCCATGAGAAAAAGCTCGGAGGAGATTCATCGTCGACGCCGCTTGGACGTAGGCCCGTATCATTCTCTCTGGGTCTGGGGTGCGAGAGACCTTGTCGAAGTTAAACCCATTGATGATGTCACCTCGGTACGATGGATAAGAAACGCCATCGATGATCTCAAAGTCATTGGATCTTGGTTTTGCGAATTGTCCACCGACCCGACCAACTTTGACCACGGGCCGCTTCTCGCCGAAGGTCAAGACAATCGCCATCTGTAGAAGAATACGAAAATTATCTCGGATCGTGCTGGCCTGAAAGTCATTGAAGCTCTCGGCACAATCTCCTCCCTGTAAGAGGAAAGCTTTGCCTTGAGAAACTTGGGCAAGCCTCGCTTTGAGTTGTCTCGCCTCTCCGGCGAAAATAAGCGGCGGATAAGAAGTCAGTGTTTCTTCGACCTGGGTGAGTTTACTCTCATCAGGATAGGTCGGAATCTGATTTCTTTTTTTCTCTCTCCAACTATCTGGAGACCACATATTTGTATTCATAAAATTTTCTCAAGGTTAACGGTCATATTTCGTAACAGATGATCGGCCAAGGTGAGTGCTGCCATCGCCTCAACAATAGGAACCGCACGAGGCACCACACAGGGATCATGACGACCTTTGCCTTCAACCGTCACGGACTGGCCTCGATCATCGACGCTGTCTTGGTTCATCATTAACGTCGCCACCGGCTTGAAGGCGACTTTAAAATTAATTTCCATCCCATTACTAATTCCTCCCTGGATTCCACCAGAGTTATTGGTCTTCGTGACAATTTTGCCATCAATATTTTCAAAGATGTCGTTGTGCTGAGAGCCTCGCTGTTTCACACCTTCAAAACCTGAACCATATTCAAAACCTTTTACGGCGTTGATACTTAACATGGCCTTTCCTAGATCTGCGTGGAGCTTATCGAAGACGGGTTCTCCTAAACCTACGGGTGTTCCTCGAATGATGCAAGTAACGACCCCTCCGACTGTATCACCTTCAGATTTTACGACTTCAATCAATTCGATCATCTTTTTTGCGCTCGTTTCATCGGGACAACGAAGAATTGAATCTTCAATCTTATTCAGATCAACTGCGCCTTTTGGTATTTCAATATCACCAACCTGTGAAACATAAGCATCGATTCGAATGCCAAAATGACTGAGTAGTTGTTTTGCGATTGCACCGGCCAAAACCCGGCAAGCGGTTTCTCGAGCTGAGGAACGCCCGCCGCCTCTGTGATCTCGATGCCCGTACTTTTGATCGTAAGTAAAATCCGCGTGCGAAGGCCGGTACTTACTCTCAAGATGGGAGTAATCATTTGAGCGTTGATCGGTATTCATGATAATCCCCGTTAGAGGAGATCCCGTCGTCTTCCCCTGGAAAACACCGGAAACAAATCTCGCGAGATCAGACTCTTTTCGTTGGGTGGTAATTTTAGATTGGCCTGGCCTCCTGCGATCCATCTCCCGTTGGATTTGATCCATCTGAATCTCAAGCCCCGCGGGACATCCATCGATTACCACGCCGATCATCTCCCCATGGGATTCTCCAAAAATTGTCACCTTGAAGACTTGTCCAAAGCTGCTGCCACTCATACTAACTTCCTCTCAACAGAAGAGGTGATGAGATCGAAGCTCTTCTTCAAATCGTTTGGTGAAATATCTTTTTCAGAGAGCGTGCGGCCAATTTTATCGAGCAAAACGAAGCGAATAAAATCTCCCTCGGATTTCTTATCCTTTTTCATCGCCTTGAATATTTTTTCAGCCTTTAATTCTTTTGTCATTAATGGGACTTTTATCCTCTGCAGAAAAAGATCGATCCTTTTTCTTTTCTTGTTGTTTATTTTATTTTTGATGTACGACAACGCCACCGCAAACCGCATCCCCAAAATCACAGCTTCACCATGCTGATAGGTCTTGTAATTCGTTACCGATTCTAGGCCATGTCCAAATGTGTGGCCAAAATTTAAAACCTCGCGAATCCCTAAAACGTCGTGCTCGTCGATCGAGACGACCTTGCATTTAAAAGAAAGTGATCTCTTGATGGCATAGTTCGTTTCAAGTGGTGAGAGGCTCAAAAGTTTTGGAAGATTCTTTTCTAACCACGAAAAGAAAGGAGCATCGAAAACTAAAGCGTACTTTATGATTTCACCAAGACCTGAGTTGATTTCACGAGAACTTAGTGAGGCCAAGAAGCTCGTATCGCAAATGACCGTTTGGGGTTGATGGAAAGCCCCAATAAGATTTTTCCCCATCGGATGATTAATCCCCGTCTTCCCCCCGACAGAGCTATCAACTTGAGCGAGAAGTGTTGTAGGAACTCCAATCCATTTGACTCCCCGAAGATATGTTGCAGCGATAAAACCTGTCACATCTCCAACCGATCCTCCGCCAATCGCGATCAGAATGGATTTTCGATCGGCCTTCAGCGCCAACAATTCTCCATAGATTGGAAAAGCAGAATCGATGTCTTTAAGTCCTTCTCCCGCCTTCACTAAGATCACGGACAAAGGAAAGTTTGTCTTTTTTAAAATTATGCAAATTTCTTTAAGAATCTTTTTCAACCTAACGTCGCAGATCAAGACAACCCTTGATGTATCATGGGGAATATGATCCGGAAGAGCCAAAATGGCGTTTTTTCCGATGATGATGGGATGGGTTTTGTTACCTATCTTCAGCTTTAGTTTTTCATTCTTCAAGATCGTTCTCCGATTTCGTGATTCGTAAGCTCTTTCAAAGTATCATAAAATTTTGGATAACTCACGGCCACGCACTCAGCATCGTGAATCGTTGTTTCCCCCTCCGCGACAAGTCCCGCGATACTAAAGACCATGGCAATTCGGTGGTCATGGAATGATTTGATATCAGCTCCGATTAATTTTTGAGGGCCTTGAATTCTAAATCCGTCGTGGAAGACTTCGATCTTGGCACCCATGGAGCGCAAATTAAGCGCCACAGCTTCAATGCGATCACTCTCTTTTACGCGCAATTCTTCAGCGCCTCTAACTTCGGTGACACCCTCACATTGGGTCGCCAGAACAGCAATCAACGGTATCTCGTCAATCAGACCCGGTACTTCATCTTTCGTGATCACGACTCCTGTTAGTTTCTTGAACCTCACGCGAATTTTACCGATCGGCTCTGGTGAAAGGGTCGTCACTTCAGTTTCGATATCAGCTCCCATTTTCTGAAGAGCGTAGATAAACCCGATGCGGGTCGGATTTAAAGAAATATTTTCCATTTCTATTTCAGCACCTTGAATCATACTGGCCGCCCCAATCCAAAAAGCAGCGGTCGAAGGATCCCCGGGAACCTTTAAAACGTTGCCCGTTAATTTCTGACCGCCTTCAATTTCAATTTTTTGAGGAGTGACATTTACCTCGCAACCAAAATGCGGCAAGAGCCTCTCCGTATGATCGCGGCTTCCAATTTCGCCTCTGAGAATTGTTCTTCCCTCTCCAGAGATAGCAGCGAGCATGATGGCGGATTTGATTTGTGCACTCGCAATTTTAAGCTCGTACTCAATGCCGTGAATCTTTCTACCCATAATTGTCAAAGGAGCGTAGTCATCACTGGTAAGGCTTAGGCTTGCACCCATGAGTCTCAACGGATGCGCCACTCGCTTCATCGGGCGCTTCATGAGAGATGCATCTCCCACTAACGTCGCAGTCAATGAACTTCCTGCTAAGACCCCCATCATCACTCGCATCGTTGTTCCAGAATTCCCACAATCCAAAACTCCTTGTGGCGACTTCAAACCACTATCTCCGATGCCCTGAATGATCGTTCTCTTTCCTTCTGTCTTGAAGACAACTCCCAACTTCGAAAGGCAGCTTGCCGTTGACTGCACGTCCTCACTTTCTAGCAGATCGATGATCTCACTTTTTCCGGATGCCAAAGCTCCCAGAATAAGCGCCCGATGAGAGATGGATTTATCCCCCGGGATGATCGGTTTTCCAAAAAATGATGAGGCCTTTGAGATTGTTTTTTTCATAAATAGAGATCATGAGATCATCGAGAAATATTGTTACGTATTTACTCTCTTATCGCACTGATGCAACTCCTGGTAAATTTTCTGAGTAGCATCTCCCGCTCTTCCTTCTGATGATGGTCTAAAATCATCCGCATGTAGGCACTACCAATCACAACCGCATCACCAAAAAGAGAAACAGCTTTTGCTTGGTCGGGGTTACTAATGCCAAAACCAATCGCCAGTGGTCGTTTGATCGTCTCTCGTATTTTTTCGACCTCTTGACCGAGAGTTTCCGAAAGTTCCACCCTCTCTCCAGTGACTCCTGTCCGGGAGACGTAGTATACGAAGGCCGTGGATGCCTCGGCGATGGACTTCAATCTCTCGGCTCCAGTCGTGGGAGATGCCAAAAAAACTGTCTCTAATTGAACCGAACGATGTAGCCGAATGTAGTCCGCAGCTTCTTCGACCGGAAGATCAACCGTGAGGGTTGCTGCGATTCCTGACTCTTTGGCGAGGTGAACATACT
>JBBQGK010000011.1:0-55058 GCA_038322885.1 Bacteriovoracales bacterium
GATCTTATCTTTGAGGGGTAAGCGGTACAAATAAATCGCATCATAGCGCGGGAAATAATCAAGCTCATCTTCAAGGACAACTAATTCGTAATATGGGATCTCCGCATCGGTTGAGTAGAGATCTACAACTTCAATGTCCCCTTGATCCATCGCTCGGTAGGCCACATCGTGATCGAGACCACGTATGTTTCGGTGAGGAAGCTCATACCTTTGCCGAAGACCGGGCCAGCCATCCTTACGCTGTTGGAATTCATTACTAAGACCAAAAATAAGCTTCGGAAATTTAGTAAGGTCAGAAATTTTTGTGATCCCTAGTTCCCGCGCGCGATCTCTTTTCATGCCCAAAGCATAGGTATTATTAAATCCTAGCCTAGGACTCATTCCAATTCCCTCGAGAGCCAAGAGTTCGCGAATCTCTTCATATGAGTCGACCTTCTTGCGAAGGATTTCTTCAACTATAGTGCCCGTGTACTCTGGATAGAGATCAATGTCGCCACTCTTGAGAGCGTTCCACAATATGGTGGTCCCTCCAAACTCCGGGCGATGCTCAGCTTCGAGGTGATCGTATTTAAGTGAAAGCCTAGCAACTTCGGCGAGGATCACAGATTCTGTAAATTTCTTTGATCCGACGATGATCGGCTTCGCATAGAGAAATGGAGAAGATAATATCAACAGGATAAAAAAGATGTTCACGACTCCACCTGCGCCTGCACAAAGCGGCGAACAAACTCACTTGCCGGTCGCTCGATCAGATCTTCCATGCGGCCCTCTTGAGCTATCGTCCCCTCATTCAAAAGAATAATTCTGTCCGCCAAATGTTTTGCTTCAAAGAGGTCGTGAGTCACAAGGAGAACCGTTTTATTTAATTTGATAAAAAGATCTTTGAGTTCAACTTGCAGTTCGCGTCTCGTAATCGGATCAAGGGCACCGAGAGGCTCATCCAGTAGAAGATAGTTTGGATTAAGAAACAAAGCTCGCATAAGTCCCACACGCTGCCTCTGGCCCCCAGAAACTTGACGAGGAAAGCGTTGAAGCAGTGTGAAACTTAATTGAGTAAGGCCTGAGAGCTCTCGCGCCTTGGCCTCAATAGTGTCTGTCGAGAGGCCAGCTTCCCGGCCAACCAAAGCAAGATTCTCAAACAAAGTGAGATGAGGAAAAAGTCCTCCGTCTTGAACGACGTAGCCAATCTGTTGTCGAATGCCTCGAAGTGTTTCTGGGGTAATGGGTTGCCCGTTAAACGTCAGTTTCCCTTGGTCAGGAAGAATGAGCCCACAAACAGTTTTTAAAATAGTGGTCTTACCTGAGCCACTTAGTCCAAGAAGGGCCACTCGTTCACCTTGTGCGACTTGAAGAGAGAGATCTTTGAGGATGGTTTTCCCTCCGAGACTTTTTTGAACGTGGTCAATTATGAGCATGATTAATTCTATCGGAAGATCATGAGTTTCATTAAGAAAAACTTCAATAGTGTAGGACATTTGTTTAAGAGTCAGATCATTTCAGGTCATGGTGCAGAATAAATTCAAGACAAACCAAATATCTGATCAAAAAATTGATAGCGGACACAAGTCACCAGTATGATCAGCACTAACGAAGGACTTTTTATGCAACAAAGTGATCAAGCCGAAAATAAACATAGCTGCTGTCATACCGGGCATAAGTCTGATGTGGTGGCCTCAAGAGATGCGATTTATACCTGTCCCATGCATCCTCAGATTAGACAAAAAGGCCCGGGGAATTGTCCGATCTGTGGAATGTCACTTGAGCCTCTTGAAATTTCCGCTGAAGAAGATACGACTGAACTAAAAGATATGACCAAGAGGTTTTGGTTTGCCACTGCCTTCTCCGTACCCTTATTTGTGGGTGAGATGGGTTCGCATTTTTTTGGTACGAAATCTCTTCCAGCATATGTTCAACTCTTGCTTGCGGCCCCAGTTTGTCTCTGGTCGGCCCTTCCCTTTTTTGAGAGGGCCATCTCTTCAATTAAAAATAAAAGTCTCAATATGTTCACCCTAATTGGACTGGGTGTGAGTGTGTCGTTCATCTATAGCGTGATCGCCGTTCTTGCTCCACAAGTCTTTCCGGAATCTTTTAGAGATCATCATGGAAATATTGCCGTTTATTTTGAAGCCTCTGCCGTAATCGTCGCACTTATTCTTTTGGGACAAGTCCTGGAGCTTAGAGCAAGAAGCCAGACGGGTTCTGCAATTAAAAAACTCCTAGGCCTTTCTGCGAAAACGGCTCACCGAATTTATCCAGATGGAAAGGAAGAAGAAGTTGATCTTAGAGAAGTTCACGTAGGAGATGTCCTGCGCGTGCGCCCCGGTGAAAAGATTCCAGTCGACGGAATTGTCTTAACGGGAAGAAGCTCTGTTGATGAATCAATGATCTCGGGCGAACCGATGCCGGTGGAAAAAATAGAAGGTTCAAAGATTGTCGGAGCGACGATCAATGGGACGGGATCTATCACGATGAAAACCGAAAAAGTTGGAGCAGAAACTCTCCTCGCCCGAATTGTGACGATGGTCTCCGATGCTCAAAGAAGCCGCGCGCCTATTCAGAAAATGGCCGATAAAATTTCAGCCATTTTTGTTCCGATTGTGATCCTTGTTTCCATCATCACGTTTATAGTCTGGGCGATCTTCGGACCCGATCCCCGCATGGCCCACGCGATTGTAAATGCTATTGGGGTGCTGATCATCGCTTGTCCTTGTGCTCTGGGACTCGCTACTCCGATGGCCATCATGGTGGCCACTGGTCGTGGAGCAGGACTAGGCATTTTATTTAAAAACGCTGAGGCGATAGAGACTCTCCGTAAAGTCGATCTCCTCGTGGTGGATAAAACCGGAACACTGACTGAAGGAAAACCTAAAGTTGTTTCAGTTCTTCAAGGTGCAGGCTTCACCGAAATAGATGTGATTAAATTCTCAGGGGCCCTAGAGGCGCAGAGTGAACACCCACTGGCCCTGGCCGTTAGGAACAAGGCCAAAGAGATGAACATTCAAATCGAGGTTGTGGAAGAATTTCATTCCGTGACAGGTAGAGGAGTTGAAGGTTTAGTCACGGGTAAAAAAACCTTCCTTGGGAATGAAGCTTTCATGCTGGAAAACGGCGTTGATCTCAAAGAATTAAAGGTCCGAGCCGATGCTCAAAGAGAAGAAGGTCAGACCGTGATCTTTGTAGCAAGTGATAAAAAACTTGTGGGACTGATCGGTGTCGCCGATCCGATTAAGGCAACAACAATTCAGGCAATTAAAAAACTTCACGAAGATCATATCAAAGTTGTAATGATCACAGGTGACAACGCTAAGACCGCTAACTACGTGGCGAAAATTTTAGGGATTGATGAAGTCATGGCCGACGTTCTTCCGGATCAGAAGATGAAGGCCGTTGAGAAGTTTCAGAGCGAAGGAAAATTTGTGGGAATGGCGGGTGACGGAATCAACGATGCACCAGCACTAGCGAAGGCCCACGTTGGAATTGCCATGGGGTCTGGAACTGACATTGCTATGGAGAGCGCAGGCGTGACTCTGGTGAAGGGTGATTTACTGGGCATCGTGAAGGCGCGAGAACTGAGCAACCTCACGATGAAAAATATAAAACAGAATCTCTTCTTTGCATTTGCCTATAACGTTATCGGGATTTCCATTGCTGCAGGAGTTTTTTATCACTTTGGGCTGCTCTTAAATCCCATGATCGCGGCCCTGGCCATGAGTCTGAGTTCCGTCTCGGTCATCGCAAATTCGCTGAGGCTTCGGCATACGAAGCTGATCTAGAAGTTGCTAGAGAGAACTACATGGTGAACGTAATCTGCCCCGTGACTTGCGTGCCACCATCAACGCCACACTGGAACTTATAGGTTCCCATTCCATCGAAACGAATGGTTTGTGAAGCCGAGGTTCCAGCTGTCGCTTTTAAATTTATTCCAAGCTTACTTTGAACCATCGTGATTGTTGAACTGGGCCCGGCCTTCAGAGTGATTTTTGTAGAAACACCCATAGGGATATTGATTCTCAGAGGAGAGCAACCGGTACTCGCCCCTTGAATCACAATGCCATCGGAGTCGACGTTTAAAAGAAGTTTTCTCGCTTGCGGCAAAAGATTTTCTCCTAAATCATAAGCTGTTTTGCCTTCCAGGTTTTTTAAACTCTTGTCCGCGCCCGCCTCGACTAACGCCTTCACGCCTTGAGCATATCCATTTTTTGCGGCCAACATCAGTGGAGAAAGACCTTCAGTATCCTGAATATTTATTTTAGCGTTATACTCTTTAAGAATTGAAATGAGATCATCGAAGCCTTGAGCAATAACTTTGTGAACGATAGTTTGCCCTTTCTCATCGACCGATGCACTCATCGCCCCTTCCTCGAGAAGCATCTTGAAAATGTAGCGTCCCTTATTCCAACGAAGAGGATCAATGAGAGAAGGAATATCATGAGGGTCCTGACAGTCTAGCCCTTCGGCACTCACAGCAAGCATCAGTGGAGAACATCCCATTGAGTTCTGAGTTTTTGCATTCGCTCCACAGGCCAACATCTGTTCGGCGAGGTCGATGTCACCCTGAGCTGAAGCCTTCAATAAGAGTCTGTCCAGCTGATCCTGGTCAGAAATTGTAGAACAAATATTTTCAAAGTTAATCTCGGGTCCCATGGAACATGAGAGATCGAATTTTTCAAGTTCGGGCTCAGGACTTGAGCCATCTAAGATCGCCACTTTTTCATGTTGATAACTCAGCTTTGCTTTTGGATAGAGATGATTCGAATTAATTTTCCCTAAAGATAATTTAAAATTACCTCGGCCAATTCCATAGCCAATTCCGTTTAAAATGTAGGCGTTTCTTTGCAAAGTGAGCGGATGAACGCTTAAGTAAGCGTCTACTTTTCCAGGTCGCGATAATTTCACGAGGACGGTGTCTCCCTCTCTGTTCGATGATGCCTCTCGCGTTGTCTCCAAAGAAACATTCTTATCTCCCGAAGTACAAACTGGTCCAATCCCGGCATGGGCAAGAGCCGAAATAGACAAGAGGCCCAGAGTCAGAGATGAAATCTTGTTCATGGGGGTCTTCCTTCAAGAAAAAGTAGTTGATCAGATGCTTATAGCCTGAATGATATCGGGTCGTAAGTCGCGTGTTAGAAAGTGAAAGAAAAAAACATATAAAAGTTACCTTTTGTCTCCAGCCAGAAGTCTTTTTTCGAGATAGTGTCACATCTCAATCGATTCATACGTTAACATTCGATGAAACTGAATATTCTCTAGGAGACCTTATGAAAATTGCCCTTTTCGCCTGTTTACTAACTTTCCTCAACATCTCTTTTGCTCAGCACGATCACACTGACATGAGCAATGCGAAACTCGCCCACGATGCTTCTCACCGCATCGGCAGGCTCGTGGACACTGGCCGCATGGATGAGTCTTATGTGAGTAACATGAGTTCCCTCGAAGTGGTCGCTCTTCCTCACACAGATCATACAGGACCGGCCTTCAGAGTGATTGCAGCGGTAGGTACGGGTGCGAACCAAGCAGAATTAATTTTTGACATGTCTGGAAAATTTCTCTCAAGCAAAGTTTTAGCTCAAGCTCCTGTAGAAGCTTCTCAGTGGACTGAAACGGCTGGGTCAGAACTCATTGAAGCGGCTTTGCACTCGGTGATGGATTCAACATCTGCAGAAGTCATGGCCTTCGCACCTACACTTTCTAAAATTTCACTCAAGAAAAACATTAAAGAAGATGGGTCTGTAGAAGCCGTGATCCTCATCACTGCAAGCTCAAGCACAAAGACACTTCAACTGATTCTCTCGACGGCCGGAGATATTCTTAGCACCTCGATCCTTCAGTAAACAACCTTGGGCCCGCGGATGAAACCGCGGGTTTTTGAATGAAACTTATTTTGTTATTCTTATTTATTGTTGCATGCGGAAGACCGAGTCAGCTCGTCTTCAGCATAAAGCCAGATGCCCTCCCGCTTGTAACGGAGGCCCTTAGGCAATCTATTTCCTATGATGAAGTGAACTCCAAAGTCTTTTCCACGAAGTGCTTATCCTGCCATGACAGTCAGTCTAAGCTCCCGCTGGATACCTACGCTAAAGCGTATGCGAATCTTGAGAAGATTAAACAAACCGTACTGATAAGAAAAACGATGCCACGCTCTCCGATCAATTCTCTGAGCTCAAAAGAGATGACTTTGGTTGCTGCCTGGATTGAGGCGAAAGGGCCGAATGCTTCGATAGATGGTACAATCGGTCCTGTAGACCATGACCCAGTTTTAGAACCCAAATTTGAATCGCTTAAAAAACTTGTGTTCGATCGAAAATGTCTGAGTTGCCACTCGGCTGGTGGGAATGCTGCTCGCTGGCCTCTCGTTACCAAAGATGATTTCTTGGACCCATTATCGGAGATTGTGATTCCCGGCAATCCAGACGATAGTGGACTTATGATTGTCTTGAAGCCGGAAGCAAGAAAGTTCATGCCACCGATCAAAAGTGGTTTTACTTCTGTTTCAGAAGAACAAAAAGCCGTCATTCGTGAATGGATTCAATCAGGCGCTCCTTAGAGATGAGTCTGAAAATCTGGAATCACTTCCACCACTCCCTCAATATTTCGAAGAGAAAAAAGAATTTCTTTCCTCTCAATCTCATTCATGGAAGGAGCGGTGAAAAGAACGAAGCCATTTCTGACATGAAGATCAAATTTTTCGAACAGAGGCATCCTTGCTAAAATAAGCTCTTTGAGCTTTTGATCTTTAAGTTCATCAGGAATGTCGGCAAAGCGCGCGTAATCGATTCCAAACTCTGGCCCATAGTTATCATCAAATTGAGTTCGACCGACATCTTGATTTTGAAAACCACCACGCGTCTGCCACATAACTTTTCCTTTTTTTTAAGACAAGGTCTGCACTTTCACCAAGGCCTCATTTCTCTTGGTCACCGGTAGAGACATCGGCTGATCGAAACTCGCCCACCAAACTTCTGACTGTGCTTTCAGACCTTGGGTCTTTAAATTTTCGAGGAGAGCCTTTTTACTTTCTTCCATACTCGCTTCATTAAAAATTCCAGAAAAGCGGAAAGCTGCTGCCGTCTTGGATGGCATGCTCTGAATTGTTATTCCGGGATAAGTGGGAGTTAGGCTCGCCATCGATTCAGGAAGATAAAAAGACATGGTCCATTCATCGGCCGAGCGATCCATGAACACGGGCGTGGTCATTTCAGTTACTTTTTTTTCTGTATTTTCTCCGAAGATGAACCCGGCCAAAGTCTTGAAACCAATCTCAGAGGCACTCTTGTAATCACCGGAACATTTTGTCCGTGCGAGAGTGAAAGCAGGATAATGGCGAATTTCTAACTCTCCGGCCATGCGCAAGACTTCATAAGGCAACTCTTCTTCTAGTCTGATGCCTACGAAGCCTGGAATACTTTTTAAATATTCGATGAGAGGGATATGCATTTGAACTCCTTAAAAAAATTAAAAGCCACAAATATTTCTTGATCGGTTCGCAAGGAACGGGGTGGCCGGACTTTGATTTACTTTATGATTACCGCAATCGATGTCTTCATCTAATAAAATTTTTGTTCCTCTAAGATAACCATCCAAAAGCTTATTCCCTCCATCACAGGTAGCTCCAACTGTAACGATACGACCAAAGATAGCTATTCTAACGAGTGATTCAATGGTGAGAATTCGGCGGTAAGAGACGTATTGTTTGCGAATTATTGTCGGGCCGGAACCCGCTCTGGTCGTGATCACAGCATACCCTTCGCTGTAAACTTTGCAGTCTTTTAAGAAAACAGCATGCGGCAGGTTACTTGAGCTAGAGTTGTTTTTACTGAGAATGAGTGTGCGGGCAAAAGCGGATGTTGATAGAAGCAAAAAAAGAAAAAGAAGTTTAAGCATTTCATCCTCCTCGGATTGAGATGTTTAAACCTTGCTCTCTTTATGTACTAATCGGAATTAAATTTGGGCCAAATGATTTAATGTGGCTATGCGCCTTCAAATTTTGGTGGCACACAAAAGAAAAGATCATTATCAACAAGGTTTTCTTCTTTCATCAGTTGAATCATAGTTTCAGTAGCATGTCTCTCGAGTTTCTTAGACTCCTCCAACAACCAAGAGTGGATCCTCTCATCCTTAGGATACTTGATGATACATCCTGTTTCATATTCCTGAAATTCTCTAATGGACTTAATCACTTTGAGAAGATGCTGAGGGCAGGCACATTCAAGAACTTCAGTATGAATGAGGATCTGCTCAGTGCTCTCATCCGTTAGGCAGCCATCTTGATCGACAATGTTAAGTTTTATATTTTTCGTCATGATTTGATCCCCCGATCTTAATTAAAACTATACACGAGTTGAAATTTGCATCAAGTTTCACAAAACTTATGCACAAGAATTAAGAAGCGCTTAATTAGGATGTCTTTAACTGAGTAGAGCCGTTAGTGAATTCGATAAAGCAGAGTTTACCATTTGACTTCATTTGGTGGAGATCGAAGAGGCCATAAAAACGAAGAAAATAAAAAATTTTACAGAGAATTTTCTCAAAAAATCATATCAAAGCCAGCTACCTTTTGGGGCTTCGATTCAGGCAAAATTTCCGCCTTAGATGTGGTATCAAGATCTTACCAATTGGCCCATAAAAATTTAGTAGAAACACCCGAGGCTATGAGCTAAATCAAGAGGATGAAAAAATCCTTTTTATTGCACGTCATCATCATGGCACTCTTTCAAACCGTTAAGGCGCAATCGCAAACTATATCGGTCGGAATCAAGGATCAACCTTGTGATTTTATCGCCGGAGAACAAGCGACTTTCCAAGATTATGGTAACCTCTGTAAATACGAAAAATTAAACTTTGCTCTTCCTGCTGCGACACCTGAGCGCGTGATCTGGTTTGGAGATTCAATCACTGAGTTGTGGGCAAAAGGAATCATCGGTCTAAATCCTCTTGATACCCTGAACCGAGGCATCAGCGGTCAGACCACTCTACAGATGCGCCTTCGATTCCGCGCGGACGTTATTAATCTTAAACCCAAAATTGTACACATCATGGCCGGCACTAACGACATCGCCGGAAATACGGGGCCTACTTCCTTTGATTGGATGAAAGATCAGTTTCGTTCCATGTGCGAAGAGGCCTCGCAGAATGGCATCAAGGTTGTGATCGGCTCCATTCTGCCTGCTCGCGCTTTCAGTTGGCGACCTGGCATCGCTCCCGCTGAATCCATAAAAAAATTCAATTCGTGGTTAAAGTCATATGCCGAAAGTCGTGGATTTATATTTATTGATTACCATTCGGCGATGACTGAAGCTGATGGTGGACTGCCGAAAGTTTATTCAAACGATGGCGTCCATCCAAATGCTGCAGGATACGCAGTCATGGCACCTCTCGCGGCCGAGGCCATTTCAAAAGTCGCAGGCCAGTAATGCTAAATCTTTTCATCTTGTTGCTGTTTTCATTTTCAGCCTTCGCTCAAACTGAGGAACTTCCGCACCTCTCGCAAATTGCGCAAATGAATCTTCCCTCTGCAAATCAAAATCTTCAGGCCCTCTACACAGGTGCTACGAAGAATCTTGATACGCAGTTCATTCCCATGAGTAACGGAACTGTCTACGTGAGCACTGGAGATATCCCGGCCGAGTGGTTGCGTGATTCATCCGTTCAGGTTCGTCCCTATTTATTTTTTGCGAAAGAGAATCCTGCCGTCGCGGATCTCGTGAAAGGTGTGATCACTCGTCAGGCTAAATCCATGGCCGTTGATCCCTACGCCAATGCCTTTAAAAAAGACTACAGCGTCTGGGAAGAGAAGTATGAACTCGACTCCCTTGCCAATCCCATTCTCCTGGCCTGGACTTATTGGAAATATACTGGGGACGCATCCATCTTCACCGTTGATGTAAAAAAAGGTTTCGAAGCAGCGTTATCGACGATGTTGCTTGAGCAAGATCACACTTTGAATTCTCGCTATAATCACCGAGAGCTTGCTAGAAATCCTGTGGCCCAGACAGGCATGGTTTGGTCTGGATTTCGTCCATCAGACGATGCCTGCCAATATAATTTTCTTATCCCTTCGGAGATGATGCTTGCCCAGGCGCTCCTTGCTCTTTCTGAAATTGAGCGCACTGTCTATGCTGACGTCGCAGAAGCTCTGGTCGTTGAAAAACTCCGGGCCGAGGTTATCTCAGGGATTCAAAAATACGGAATCATTCATACAGAAAAATACGGAGATATCTACGCCTACGAAGTCGATGGCCTTGGGAATTATAATTTAATGGATGACGGAAATCTTCCGAGTCTGCTTGGCAGTCCTTTGCTTGGGTTTACGTCCTTGAATGATCCGATTTACCAGAACACACGGCGCTTTATTCTCTCAAAAGATAATCCATTTTATTTTGAGGGTTCAATTGCTTCGGGCGTCGGGAGTCCACATACGCCTAAGGGCATGGTCTGGCCTCTTGCCCTCTTGGCACAGGCCTTTACGACCTCGATTGAAGTGGAATTTCTTCAGTCATTAATAATGATCATCAACAGTGATCCGGGTGATCACGTCCTTCACGAATCTTTTAATCCAAATAACCCGATGAAATTTACGCGCAAAGATTTTGGATGGCCGAACGCCATGTTGGTTGAATTAGTATTGACCAAATTTATGGGATTTAGTCCGCTACCCGTTGTGAGGGAGTAGTTTAAAACTGGCCGCCAATGATGGCGGCCAGACTCAACCTATCGATCAGAGACCACGGCCTTAATATCAGAATTTAAAATATACTTCCCACCAAAGCGAACCGACTTAATTGAAGAAATAGTATCCCCACTCATGTCCACTGATTCAATTTCATTTTTCATGATGAGCTCTTGATCGGTGATCACCATTTTTAGCTTGGCGAACGGAATGTGACCCGAGTTCTCACCCATGTAGATCTCCATGCCATGGCCACGAACGATGTCCGAAGACAATCCACGGTTGACGAGGATTTGCTCAATTTTCTGAGCTTCAGTGATCGCGAAGGTGCTGAAGCTTGTGAGCATCAGGATAAAGATAAAAAGAGTTTTCATTGCAGGTCTCCTGGATAAATGTCTGAAAGCATGGTTTCTGCGAGATTGATGGTGAAATAAGGGATCTCACCAAAGTTATTTGGATCATTAATAATGGCGTTCATTTTTTTTGCACACTCTCGCTGAAGGGCCTTGAGTTCCTGGATCGCCTCATTTTTGAGAGACTCACTCATACTAAAAAACGTATTCAGTCCCTGAGTCATGGTTTCTGGTTTATAAAAACTCACAAGCCCCGGTAAGTGAGAAGCAGCGATCGAGGGATCAAGAGAAAAATTCTTCTCTCGAGCATGAAGGCGCCCGCCTTCCTCAATCAAGAGTCCTTTAGCTGTCATGTCTTCTGATTTCTTTTTTCCAAGAGAGCCAAAGTTTTCCACAATCGTCATCAGGTCAGTCCCATTGTGATTAGCAGCGAGCTTGTAGATGAGATAGATGGTCTGGTCGCGAAGCTCGACATTGAGCTCGATATCGTAGGTGTTTTTGGGAGACTGAAAAATGAAATTCCCGAAATGCTTGCGAAGGAAGTCAGCAATACTGACTTCCACTTTATCCAAGATGAGACTTAAGTTTTTCTCTCGCAGAATATAAGTCACAAGGTTTAAAACTGAGTGAGGGGCAATCTCGCTTTTTTGCTGGCCATTGATCAAGCGTCGCAGAGATGTGACAGGAACATTAGATCTCTGAGCGAGGGCATTCACTGAGAGACTTGGGTTTTTCGAGAGATAGTTCCCGATCATACCCTGCAAACTTTGAATGAGATCATTTTCAGTTGATAGTTCCATTCCATCTCCTTCTTTGACCTTAACAAAGAAGGAAAAATATTGAACAGCATAGTTCGCCCCTTGAGAGAATTTAGAAGAAATACACGGATGAGATGAACTTTACGGTGCCAGAGTGGCCCTTATCGGCCTCGACACGGGCTGGTTCGCAGTGTAAATTTCAGCATCCCGTTGACATCATTTGAGTCCAACGTGATCATGCCGTGCTTTTGTAAATTACCATCGAGAATTTCTGCGATCACGTGATTCTTCAAATCAAAACGGATATCTTTTACATTCGCTCCAGAGCATCCGCTCTGAAGAGCAATCTGCGCCGTTGGAGTTTCTGTCCACGAATCATTTGTCTCACCAAGGCCACGCCATTTTTTTGCCGCAACCAGAGTGTTCGCCGCACGAGAACGGGCCAATCCATTATACCCAACAAGCATGGAGACAAAGGCCGCGGATACACCTTGATCTAAAATCGTGGCCCCTCTTGCTTGAAGAGAGATCTCAAGCGTATCAACCTTCATTCCCGCAGGAATAGAGGCCGTAAAACTTAAAGCACAACTCTTGAGCGAATGAGTAGGACCTCCTCCCATTCTTCCTCGAGGTGGTGCACTCTGATAGTCTGGCACCTCGGCGCGAAACTCATCAAAGAGAACTGAAAGTGCTGACCCATCCGGAGAAACGGCCGTTGAAACTGTTCCCTTGGCACAACCTGAACCACTATAAGTAACGTTATTAAAGTTAATCTGTGCGAAAGCCGCAGAAGAAACAAAGAGAAGTGAAGAGATGAGAGTTAGTTTCATGTGGACTCCTTTCTTCATAAGTAATTCTCACGATGCCTTTTGAAAAGAGGTCGAAAACTTTAGTCGCCCACTTGGTCTATCCAAAAAACCAAGTGGGCGCCAAACTCGAACACCACTAATTTTGCCCCTTCACGAACAAATTCATTTTTGGGTAACTTGAAATTAATCGTAACAAGGGGCCCGAGGCCCTTTCTAACAAACAAGCTTCAAAGGAGCTGGACATGTATTCATTTGCAAAAAATCTCGCCACTGTTTCTCTTCTTGCTCTTTCGATGAATGTTCTCGCAGATGACATCGCTCTTGGATTCCCCGTCACAGGCGGAACTGGTTGTCCAAATGGAACGGCTTCAGCGACTCTCTCGCCAGACCAAAAATCACTCTCCATCATCTTCGATCAATTCGTGACAGAAGCAGGTCCCGCATCTGGTCGCACCATGGATCGCAAGAGTTGCAATGTCGCCATCCCTGTTCATATCCCAAATGGTTTTAGTATCTCGATCATCGGTATTGATTACCGCGGATTTGTCTCTCTCCCACAGGGCGCAATGGCTCAGCTTCAGGCCGAGTACTTCTTTGCCGGAATGCAGGGCCCGCGCTTTGCTCAGACATTTAACGGACGCCAGGATCAGAGTTATATCTTCACCAACAAGCTCGCCGCTCAAGCGGTAGTGTGGTCTCCCTGCGGAGCTGACGTGAATATGCGAGTAAACGCTAGTATGATGATCCGAAACGCTTCACGACTGACTGATGCCATGGCGACGGTGGATTCGGCAGATGTGAGTGCAGGGATCGTGTACCAATACCAGATCAGACGTTGTAACTAGGATTTCGCTTTAAAAAAAAGCCCGCAAGGGCTTTTTTTTTGCCTTATTTTTCGCAATTCCCGACAGGCGTGTGATCGATGCCACCAGGTTTTAATAAATTTTTCTCTAAGGTCCAACGAAGCTCACTTGATACCTCTTTCCCGTCGATATAAAGTGCCTTCATCTCAAAACAATCCTGAACTGCTTTCCACACAACGTGATCAGGACTTATTGTGAAACGCCCAACCTCTCGGTCAATGGGCCATTGCGTATCAGGAAAGACTGTATACACAATCTCCGAGCACACGATGGCGTCCTCTGTTTCAACATCAAAGTTAAAATCATAAGGCTTCCCAACTTGCTGAAACGCTCTGAGGACATGCTCACCGGTCAAGGCGAATTCTTTTTTTTGCGACACAACCACAAGATCATCGACATCTAAGAAATGCTCAAAGGTGTTCATTTGGACACCGGACCTCAGGGCCTCAAGAACCATCTTTCCTTGTGACAAGGCTTCAAGGTGAGGAGTGACATCAGGATGGTCTAGAAGTTGAATCATCCGTCCCTCAAACTCCACCGTGAGTTCAAACAATTCTTCAGGATTTCCAAGCCAGATCGCGACGTGACCGTAATAACCTGGAATAAATTTATCCGTCAGGCGAAACGGCGTTTTCTCAATTAAGATGTCCATCGATCTCAGTTTTCTTTTCATCCCGTTCACAAACTCTGGATCGCTTGCGAGTTGCTTAAGTTTTCCGTCACGAAATTGAACAGCACCCACAGCATTCCCGAAAAATTGACTGAGCTTCCCAGCGATCACTTCAAAAATGTGGGCCCCGCCGGTGCGGGCCGACAAATCCGCAAGTTTCAAAAGACTCGTCATGAATTGAGAGGCACTTTTTGTGACCACACTTTCCCGAGTAAACGAAACTGCGTAGTATTGATCAAAACTCTTTTGACCGTGAGGAAGAGTCACTTCTCCTCGAATTTTTTTCTCCGCTTCTAGAAACACTACTCCATTACGAGTGGTTTTCCAGAAATCGGCATCCATCGCTTGTTGGTAATAATCCTGAAGGACACTGCCTTGGGATTTCGTATCAAAAGAGAGAAGAGAATTAAGTTTTGAGGCCTTCGATAAAAGTGACGTCAGACGAAAAAAATAATCATAGAACTCTAATCTCAGGATCACATCCATGCGAATCTTCGCAATGAAGGCTTGGGACTCCTCTTGGGCCGGATCTAAGGTCACCTCAATGAAGCTTCCTTGATCTTTCAATGCAAAAAAATTCCCTTGAATCACTTTCAGTGGTTTTGAATGCAACGGAGTCGTGTGATCCAAATAGGCATTGATCGTTTCGAGCTTCCAGATCCCCACTTTTTTTAGAAGTACCTTCATCTTCTCTAAATCTAAAAGTGGCATAGGCCTATCACAGCCCTTCGTGAGACCAACTTCGCAGTTGTGAGTATTCACAAAGTCGATGAAGTTTTCCTGGGATGTCGTCCCAAGATTGAAGAGATGAGTCACCGTTTCAAGCTCGGAATTTTGTGCGAGTGCGCTCCATGAAAGGAGTGCCAAAAGAAACAAATATTTATTCATTCTATAAATGGTATTTGAATCTCTTTTCCATCGTCGAGGATAAATAAGAGTACTGTTTTAGTCGGATTGCGTTTTATATCACGCTGAAAGAAATGTCAGTCGATGTATGTTTCTACATCTCCCAACGGTTGAATTTTCTGAGCGCTTTTAGAATCTTCGTTCTTCCCTCTTTCTCGTCCATCATTTCTTTATACAGATACGGAAGGATCTCTTGCATATTTAACTCAGGAGGATCTTTCACCAAACCCATGGACCAATTTGGAAAGAGTCTTTCGGTCGCTTCATTCGTCAAAATAGTACGCACATTCCGGTGCCTGGGATCGGCGAAGATGACCGTATACCTATCTTCAACGTCTTTTTTTGCGCCCTCGAGGAGCTGGATGAAAAAATTTCCGCTATTGATGAGGATCCCTGTAAGGCCATATTTTTTATTGTTTTGCTGCGACTTCTCAATGATATCATCGAGCATTTCATCACTAAATTTTTTATCTTTTTCAGAGACGTAGAGAATTTGATAAATCATCTTTTAATAATAAATCTGCTCTACCAAAATAGCTAATATTTTCCTAAGAGAGAATTATTTTGATAACTTTAATATTTTTGATTACACTCACAATCGAATGAAGAAATAAATCTAATTTTACATAAGGAATCCCCGTGAGCATCACAGAACTATTGCACTGGCGTTACGCTGCTAAAAAAATGAATAAAGAAACTGTCCCTCAAAATAAAGTTGAATCGATTCTCGAAGCCGCTCGCTTAACGGCAACTTCTAGCGGACTCCAGCCCTTCGATGTTATCGTTATCACGAACCAAGAAATCAAAGATAAAATTAAAGCTATCGCTTGGAACCAAAGTGTCGTGAGTGATTGCTCTCACCTTCTCGTCTTCGCCGCTTGGGATACTTACACAGCTGATCGAATCAACATGATGTTTGATCTTGTGAACGATGTACGAGGCTTTAAAAATGAGGGCTGGGAAAACTATCGTAAGCAAGTTTTGAGTACCTATCCACAGCGTGACCCAGAAATCAATTTCCAACATGCGGCCAGACAGGCCTACATCGCTTTGGGTAGTGCCATGCTCGCCGCTGCCGAAGAAAAAATTGATACCACGCCCATGGAAGGATTTGATCCAGCGGCATTGGATCAAATTCTCAATTTGAAATCAAAGGGACTTCGCAGTGTCGTTATGCTTCCGATTGGGTTCAGGGATGCGGGAGGAGATTGGCTAGTGAATTTGAAGAAGGTGAGAAGAAGTCGCGAGAATTTTGTTATCGAAATGAAATAATGAAGTCGAAGCAAGGGGGCCAATCGCTCTCTTGCTTCAATGAACCCCAACCGCAGCCAGAGCGGCCTTCCGTCCTTCCGCCACTAAATCCTCTCTCTCTTTTCGAAAGAAAAAAGCCGTAAACGGACTACAGTTAAGATGAGCCCGAGGTCTTATCTCAACAATCGCACTCGGTGTGATAGAGAGATCAGATCTGATTCTCTTTGCTTGCTCCAAGTTCAAAAATCCTTCTTTAACCATCTCATCCAACTTTAATGACTGACAATTTATAACATGAGCATTTTTTAAATCACGAAAGAGTCTCTCGTTGATAAGAATCGCGATAAGATGATTCAAAAGAGTAAACCCTCCCTTCCAATCATTTTTTGGCATCACCGAAGAAAATGGAATTGGTACAAACACCTGATGAACATTCGGATTCTCCACTGCATAAGAAATAGGAGCATTATTCACGACACCTCCGTCGACACATTTTCCAAGCTTAGGAATACTGACAGAAGAAAAAAGTCCCGGAAAAGCACAAGCAGCAAGAACAACATCAAATATTCTCTCTAAACTTTCCTCCGTATCAAAATCTTCATCCTTGAAACTTAAAATTTCTTCGTAAGTCGTTGAGCACCTCTCTCCCACGTATCCCTCAACACCATTTAAAGGAGTCACAATAACTTTAAACTCTACGTGATGCTTTGGTGATGGAGATTGGTCGTGATTCACAATCTCTTTGATGAGTTTGCGTAAGCAGTCCTGATTTGAGATGCCCCGGCCGGTGAAAAAATTCCAGGGTCGAAAGTTAAATGATTTTTTCCAACATCCTTTTGTGATCCAAAAATTAACGAGCTCAGCTGCGAACTGCTTCTCTTTCCCTCTTCGAACCCCAACAGCAAACGCGAGTCCATTGAGGGCCCCTGAACTCGTCGCCACGATGTGATTAATCTTTACCCCTCTCTGCGCGAGAGCATCCAGAACTCCGGCCTCATAGGCCCCACGAGCAACGGCACCAGGAAGAACGATGGCAGACTCTATTTTATTTTGAATTAAATCAGACATAAGAAAAGATACAGGTCCTTCTGTGGATAAAGGAGCCCGAAACACATTCCTGAAGCAAAATTAAGGCGATACCGGTCGATACAGGCGGGAAAATGAAAGACTTACACACATCACCGGCGCCATCCTTACCCGTTAAATGGCCCACTTAACACTATGCGTCTCAAGGTCTATGAAAAATTTCTGACCAGAGTTATTACTATCTCATCACTAACAACAACGGAGACTAAAATGAAAACTCTTTCAACATTGCTTCTCGCCTCTTTATCACTCACGGCCTTTGGCCAAACAAAGCTAAACATCGAATACCTCAAGCTCACACCAAAAGAGATTGATGCTCGCGAGAGAATCATCAATAAACAACTACAGGACTATGACAAATTAACCATTGGCCGTGTGGCGAATCTTCTGGAAAAGACTTACGGGATTTATGTTTTTAATGAGGAGCAATTAAATGGTAGTACGATCTGTCCCGATTCTCTTAACAACAAAAAGAATGTCATGAGAGCTGCGGTTCATAACATCGTTGATGGCAGTTGTCAGTTTGCAGCATACGACACAAGATTCAACCTAGATAAAAATAAAGTTTCCGTTTCTGGAAGAAACTCAATCTATGGTTCTAAAGTATCAGGAACTGATTATGCAGGTGATATCGATTCTTCATTTCTTTTTGTAACAAATAAAAGAGTTTACAGTAAGTTCCTTCATAATGATGTCGGATTAACTTCATCTGGTGAAAATCATGTTGGTAAATATCCAGTCGTGCTCGATTTTCTTGAAGGAATGCGTGCGTCGAATCTGAAGGCGCTGGATGCAACGGTCATCTTTTTGAATTCAACGAGTGCAACTATTTCTCTCGGAGCCACGATCCAAAAAGATTACTATGGAAGGAATGTAAACACTGATCAGACTTCGTCCGTCGACGTAGTCACTATGTTTCCTGAGAGCAATAAACTTGTTCCGGTTCCTCAACCGATCATATTTATCACAAAAGATGCAACTCCTGCACTGATTGAAGAAACTCTTATCGCCGATGCTCCTTTAATCTTTGCTTTTAATAAAGCCGTAAGCAGTGGTGTCTTGCCATCAAGTGCTGATCTCTCAGACGCTGTTGCCAAATTTCCTGAATTATCGAAAAGAGTTGAAGCTCTAGCGAGTCAGGTAGGTCGTGAAGCGGCCATGCAAAAAACCAAAAAAGCGTTTCTCATGACTCTCTTTGTAACTGGCGCGATTGTCACTGCACCGGTAGCGATTGTTGGGGTTATGGCAAATCCGTTACTCGCAATTGTTCTTTTAGGCGCACTATAAATTTTGAAGAGTCCACGTTGAAAGACGTGGGCTCTTTTTTAATTTAAAAAAATGTTGTAATTATAATTTACTCCACTCATCTTTCCGCACATTCATCAAACGCTCATTCATGGCCGTAAAAAAACTCTGATAATTCTCAGGCCCCTGATAAGAAGAAGTTCTCTGTGGCAAAACTCTTCGAACAAGAATTTCTTTAGCTTCAGGGTTTGTTTTTAGTATTTCCATCACCTCATGAATATAATCATCAAGTGGCATAGCATTTGGATCCAGGGCCTGCCGCTCTCCCATGAGTGTGGTCTGAACATAAGGGGGAACCAATTCCTTAACTTCAACCGAAGTTCCCTGAAGTTGTAACCTCAAGCTCTCAGTGTAGGAATGAATCGCTGCCTTCGATGCACAGTACGATGGGGTCATCGCCAGAGGCGCAAAAGCAAGACCTGAAGTGACAGTCATTACGACTGAGGACTTTTGAGAAAGAAGATGCGGAAGTAGGGCATTTGTTAATCGGATGGGGCCAAGTAAATTCGTGAGTATCGTATCTTCAGAAGTTTTAGAAGTATCACTTGTAGAAACCTTCTCATTAACCATAATCCCAGCGTTGTGGATAACGATGTTGAGTGCTGGAAATTTCCTGATCGCCTCCATCGCCATTTCTTTAATACTTTTTTCACTCATCATGTCGACAGTGAAGGTTTGCAGACCGAGTGTTTGAGCGTGGGTGAGTTTTGTGTGTGTGCGGCTGGAAACAATGACCTCGTTGCCTAGTTTCTTAAAGGCCACTGCTAAGGCGAGACCGATGCCAGAGCCGCCGCCAGTAATTAAAATGGTGTTTCCAGAAATATTCATCTTGATTCTCCATTGGTATTGAGTTTTTTAATCGTTAAGGTCGTAAAGTTGAGAGAGTTTAATGAATGGGGCTATCATTTTTTTTCCCAACTCCTAGATACGATAACATCAAACTATTAGTCAGCTGAAACCGGAGTCCCTCAGGAACAACTCCCGAAAATAAACTCCCAAACTTTATCGTCCCAAGTACAGGCCTGATCCCGGTCATCTCTAAGGTCCTCATACCGGCATCCCGATTATAGCTCTTCAACTCGGAAGGTTTTATAAACAACCTCAGTACATGCATATGCTTCGGCGTATTCTTCACCAACCACTCAACGAGCTTGATGATCACGACGTACGCTAAAAAGTTTCGATTAAAAGTATGAAAGAAAAAAAGCCCACCAGGCTTCAGCACTCTTGAGATTTCTTTGATGATCGCAGCTGGGTCTTCAACATGCTCAAGAAAATCCATCGCCGTCACCACGTCAAAACTCTGATCCGGGTAGGGCAGCTTCATGGCATCGGCCACATCATATTTCACTGATTTTGTTTCATCATGATCGCATGCAACTTTCAAACTCTCCGGCGAGAGATCAACTCCGGTTACACGCATGCCCTCTTTGGCGAGTTCATTTGATAAAAACCCGGCGCCACAACCAACATCAAGAACTCTTGGAGAATCAACTCCGGTATTTTTAATCCGCTCCAAAATCCAGGGTGCTTTCACCTTATTTTCTGCGCGCAAAAGAGCGATAGGATCATCAAACGCTGTATACCAGCGATCTCCGTAAAGTTCGTAAATAGAATTGTCTACGTTAGCTTTGACCATGAAATATTCCAGCGTAAAAGTTGATACAGCATAAAGACTCCGACAATCGCGACTTGAACTTGCAAAAGAAAATTTTCTCCTCGCCACCACAAAAGTCCCGCGCACAAGAAAATAATCGGATGCAAGACAAAAAGTACGGCGTGAAGCCAGTTTTCAAATCCGGTGGATTCGGTTTTGTGAACCCATTCGTCTTTGGTAATGAATATGCAGGAAAATATTGAAAGACCTAAAAAGATTGCGGCATTTCCTTCAACAGGTGAGGCAATCAAGAGAAATCCAAGACTCACAAATACTGTAAGCGAATCCAGCGGGTGCCCCAGACTCTCCCATCTCGCGAGTCCCCGCTTCTCATGAAAATAAAATTCATCCACGAGCATGCAGAGTCCCTGCAAGATAAAGGGCAGTGCTAAAATTTGATCAAACAACCTCAAACAGTCCCCCGAACATCGTAAGACCTGGACCAAAGGCGAGACTCACGACCTTCTTTCCCTTATTTTCTTTGTTTGAAAGAATGTGCTGCCATACATGAGGCAAAGTCGCTGACGACATATTTCCGCGCTCAAAAAGAATTTTTTTACTAGACCCAATCTGCTCTTCCGAAAGATTGAGACTCTTCTGAATGGCATCGATGATCTTTGGTCCACCGGGATGGATCGCAAAAATCGCTTGCTCTTGGTCAAAAGGAAATTGATCCATCATGCGAGCGATGAACTCATGGATGCCCGCCTGAATTTTTGTTGGAACCTCTCTAGAGAGAGTCATCTGCATCCCAAAGGCTCCGGGGATCCAGGTCATGTCTTGCAGAGAATTTTTCACGAGACTTTCTTCCACATGCAAAACTTTAAATGCCGCTCCGGTATGATTCGGACTCAGCGTGTACTTGATGTGCCCATCTCCAAAAAGAGTTTGCACCACCATCTGCTCTGGCGTGTGATGACTCAGATCCAAATGGAGGCTGCACATTTCTGTATGAACCACATCTACGGATTGATCAACAGCAAGAGCGCGGGCCATGCGAACCGAGGGCAAAGAGGCGTAACATCCCATGTGATAGGCATGGGTAATCGCAGGGACTTTATCTTTTTCACTGAAATAAACTTGAGCGGGACTAGGGGCGACGTAGCCTGTGCAACTCACGTGGATCAAATGGCCTGGTAGATCACCTTTATCATAGAACTCAGAGAAGACTCTACGCGAGGCCTTCTCAAAGAAACGATTTCGTAATCCAATGTCAGCTCCTTGAGGAGTCTCCTTGGTGATCTTATAAATTTCATGTTCATCCCAATTTTGATCAACCTCTCCGCATTCATAGTAGCGCTGGGAGATTAAACTCTCTCCCACACAGAACTTTCGCATCATCGGAATAAAGCGTTCCTCTTCCAGAGAAACAGGGCAAAACGATTGAGTTTTTAAATGGGCGCTCACCGTCCAGTCGTTTATGGCGTTTTGCGGCATATGATGGAGTGGTAAAACAGACTGAAAAGAGTGAAGGAAAATATCAGCTGACATAGGGGCCCCTCGGTTAGGAGCCACTATATAACATCAATTTCAGCTCTGTGATAAGGGGAACCTTAATTTGTCTTAGGCTTGTTAGGCCATTTCACCAAAGTTTCATCTCAGTGAGAAGATTGCTCGCTCTAGTCGAATCTGGACTTCTCTTGGGGTAATCTTTCAAGAATATGCCTGCCAGCACATTTTTTAAACTGTCCTTTATAGCACTCGCAATATAGGTATCATTCCCGCTTTCCGGACGGGCCATGAACTTGGTTAGCATGCCTTTATTGGCCACGATATTGTTAATGGCCGTAGTAGCATTTTGGTCCATGTAATAATTAACATAGGAGTGGGCAATCACTTTCGCTTCAGGTCTAAACTTAACAAGTATGCCAAATAGGTCTCGATCTTTATCTGAATCTTTTATCATCGAACGCTCTTCCGGCGTTAAATCTGAATCCGGAATTTTCACTTTCACTTCTTGCATTAATTCTAGTCCAACTGGAGAAAAAATATCGGACGTTGATCTCGCGAGTGCGATCATGCCGAATTTTCGATCATTTGTTTCGTTCATATAATTCACGGCCGTCTTCATCGGTAAGTCTCCCCGAAGACTGACGTCAAAGCTCGCCCCCCAGGCCAGCATATCAGCGAGATATTTTTTATCACCCGCTCCCGATGCATAATCTCCAATACAAATATTGCACGAAGCAACTTTCGCTTTTTTATTCGTCGTCTTCTTGCAACAACTCTCGCAAGCGTAGGTGTACTCCACTCCGGCTCCGTGTTTATATCCAAGATTGTGAATCCCCTCGTGAAAAATAGTGAAACCAAGTTCTCGCTTCTCGTCTTCAGTTGGATTTCCTTTCACCTTAGGATCGTTCGACGAAATTGATATGTAGGGAAAAGAAATACCCGGAAGCGTTTTCATCTTGTCCTCTGGACCTGTCGAAGCGTGCCCGGCCGTACCTGTCCAATTCATGACCTCGTTACATTGAATAGAGACTGGCTTTTTTTGCCAAAGTGCCCGAAGGTTATTCGCGATCACGCCCGCGTGATTTTTAATTGTCACAGGACGTTTCCCCAGTTCATCGAGGCAGCTCATATCGGCACCCACGGCACTCTGGTATGAGGCAACGAAATTTACTCGGCCCCATTTTTCTAAGCAAGATTTATGAATCCGATGATTGGGTTGAAAAAGAAAGTAGTCTCCATGAGCGTTTAACTTAAGGTTACCAATATTATTCTCTAGATCAGAGTGAGCTTGTTTATAAGGAACAACGGGACACTCGTCTTTTTGCAGCAGACTGTCGTGCGTGACGAAATGCCTGTCCCCAACTTCCACTCTTCGAATACTGAGATTTAGTTTTCGGTCCTCGTAAAATTTCTCCACTCGCTTAGGCTCTCCCTCAAAGGTGATGATTTTGACCGGAGTGAGTGCATCCTTCCAAGGGAAGTGTTCGATGTGCTGCTTTGGCTCGAAGCCAATAGCGCAAAAGGATAAGAAGATGGAGAGAAGGAAAGTCATGAAGACGTATCGGTTTATTCTAAGGGCATATTACGACTATCATCAACCACCAATCTCCGATGCTTGAGTGTCAGAGTACGTCATTAAGCCTATCTTTTTTTTCAATTGTTATGCCAAGATAGAAGTAACAAAAGGAACCCCCATGAAACCAGAAATGACTTGGCTCAATCTCATTATTCTTCAAACTGCCCTGTTGTGGATCCCCTACATCCTAAACCTCTTTTTCAAACAAGGCATTCTTGGTGCGATGAACTACTACGATCCAAAAAATGCGCCACTTTCTGACTGGGCACAAAGAGCTAAAGCCGCTCACACAAACGCGGTTCAAAATCTCGTTCTCCTTGCTCCCGCAACACTTCTCTTCTTAATGCAAAATAAAGATAATGCGAGTGATTCAACTGTTCTTCTCTGCCTTCAAATTTATTTCTTCGCTCGCCTCGCTCACTACATCGTCTACGCTATGAAGATCGGCTACCTTCGGACTGTGACTTTTCTTGTGGGTTGGGTTTCGACGATCATCATTATTTGTAAATGTTGTAACGGTTAATTCAATTTTTTTTCAAGGCCTGACTAAGAAATCGAAAAAATCGACTTCTTAGTCAGGCCTTATCATGCACTAAAGAGACAATGTCTTAAAAAATCCGTGCCTGATGAATTTCATGATCTAGATTTATTATATTATTTTCTTCTAGTTCAATTAAGCGGCTAATCAGCAATTGATTTGAAATGAGAGAAGTAAACTCCCCTAAAGAATTATCCCTTGGTTTGCGAAGTTCCCCATTAAGTTTCATAAGTCTTGCCTCTGATGAAAGCTTCAGGTCTTCGAGTCTCTTCAAATGAACTTTTTCGGAAGTAAATGACATGAGAGCTCCTGGTTCAGTTTAAATTCCATTGGCCTATTTTTATTACCATGCCTATTAAGATTCCTTCCCTGAAGATTAGATGAATATTCATCAGAGTCCTGATCAAGATCATGCCTAAAGAGATCAGTTGAGATATGAATAAAAAATGAAAACAAGAGATCTTTCACCACTTCTTAAAAACCTTCTGATCCATGCTGGTGAGAGTGAAGATCCGTTACATACCATCAGAGTTGCCTGCAAGCGTGGCCGTGGGATTCTTTTGCTCGCCAAGAAATCAAAGGAGATAGAACTCTGGCTCAAGACACTTCGTGAGATAAGAAGAAATCTCGAAAAATTCAGAGAGGACGACGTTTTGCTCCTCTCGACTCGTAAGCTATTGGAAAAAAATAAGAACGAGATTGAACACGGGCCTTTAAGAAAAATTATTCCCGTGGAGGCGAAGCGAACGGTTAAGGATTCAGCACAAAGAAAATTAAAAATCCATCACGCCATCACCGAACTTAGAAGTTTAAGCGAAAGAAAACTTAAGCTAACTTCCTCCCTTGATCTCAAGGCCTCTTACCAAAGATCGTACCACCTCTATAAAAAATGCAGGGTCAACGACAGTGAGGCGAACCTTCATGAGTGGAGAAAGCTCCTTATAATCTTCAAGTCCCAACTAGAGGCGAAACTAACTTATGTCTCTATCAATAAACGGCACAAGCGCAAAAAATATCTAAAAGCGATCGCCGACGTCGATAAGCTCAAAGGAATCATTGGAACTGAGAGAGACGCTACCGCTCTCATTAATGTTCTCAAAAGACATGAGCGAGAGTTCCCTAAGACCATCCACTTGATTAAAGCGCAGAGGAAGAAGGAACGTAAAAAGATCTTCATTTGTGCGGCGAAGTTTTTTTAGTTTCGGTGAAATTGATAACTCATTTCTTTTATCATTGGAGTCGTTGCTAACTATAAAAGAATCATCGGCGCATACTTCGGGGCAAGACATGCCGGTAAGATGGGAACAAAAATCATCAAGCCCGTTTTCCTTTGCATCGCTGTCAGTATAGCAGTCAAAATTATGCTTTAAATTTTTGGTCTCTTAAGTTCAAACGTGTCTGGAGTCAAACCATAAAAGTCTCCGGCCAGACGGGAGATGGGCAGAATTTCTTCAAGGAGAATTCTGCCATTTTGTTAGGCCTTCTCGTGAACATGAACTCTTAGGACTTCGCCTATGATCACTGTTGATCCTCCGGCACCGTCACCAATCTCGACCATTTTGTGAACTTTGCATTCTAGATGAATGGGTGATTCCTTAACTCTATTCGGTTTCACTACTTCAGATATTAAGGGTGTGAGACCAACTTTTTCCATCTCGTTCACTCCGTAAGGATATTCTCCTGCGCAGTAATTGACGGGCTCGATCATCCACTCTGCGACTGTGTTGACCACAAATTCGCCAGTCGCCTCAATGTTAAGTAGTGAATCTTTTTTTGAGCCATCTGCCTTTCTCGTGATTGAGACCATAATGCAAAGAGGTTTGCTTGAAACTCCATTGAAGAAACTGAAAGGAGCAAGGTTTCCTTTACCCTCGGAATTTATAGTTGAGATCAAGGCGATTGGTCTCGGGACGATGGATCCGATCAATAATTTGTAAGCGTCTTGTGGAGACAGTTGCGAGATATCACAACTTACCATCTTGTCGACAGGTGAAACGATCTTTTGACCAAGGGTCCAAAGAGGATTGGGACTTTGTTTATTTATCATAATGAAATGATATATTCTGGAGTAGAAAGATGGCAAGGTTTCAAAAATCCAAGAGGAACTTAGACACTCTCAAGTTGCAAAAAAAAACCGAGGTCTATGCCTCGGTTTTCTCAAACGTCTTCCAACAATTTAACAATTAATTACAAACTGGATTGCCTTCCATATCTACGAAAGTTGCAACAAATTTAACGAGTGGTGAATTCGCTACTCTGGTAGCTTTCACTTTATAAAGATCGTGATGAGTACAGTTACCTTCGCGAACCGTCGCAAGGAAGATTCCGTTGTCTTCTTGAGAGATCGCCATGATGACTGAATTTACACCGTTGATCGCATTGATAACCGACTGAAGCTGCAATTTGCTTTTGAGATTCTCAGTCATTGAAGGACCTCCACTTCCTACTTCGCCAGCAAAACTTACTGACTGAAGAGCGAAGGCCAAAACGATAATTCCAAAGATTTTTGATGTCATAAATTCTCCAAGTTGTTAGTGAGTCATTTTGTTAGGTGGTTTATAGGACAAACATTTCTGCATAGCAATGTATTTATTATACATATATACAAAAACTAGTTAATGTTTTATACAAATAGAATGAATATATATGATTACGATGATTATAAAGACTATTTATCGGCCCATATTAAGACAAAAAAAGGGGTTCGTGGCTACCAAGGCATACTCGCCGAATCTGCCAAGTGCCACCCTTCCTATTTTTCTCAGGCCTTAAAAGGTAAGCAGGAACTGACTCCGGATCAGGGAATTAATATTGCCATTTTTTTAAATTTGAACAGCTCTGAGACTCAATATTTCATGAACCTTCTCTCCTATGCCCGAGCCTTTAATCCAGATTTAAAAAAATTTCTAAAGCTCCAGATTGAGTCACAAAAAAATGTATCGGAGAAACTTTCAGACAGAATTATTAAACAAGACAATGTTCAAGAGGTTGATTCGATTTATTACTCATCATGGATGTGGTTAGCAGTTCACATGATCACAAGCTGTCCAGAATTTCAAAACGCCGAGATGATTAGCAAGAGGCTCAATATTGAGATGCCAAAGCTCATAGAAATTTTAAAGAAGTTAGAGTCTATGGGTCTGATTGTTAACGAGAATTCTCAGTGGCGCTATCTTCGCGCGCCTTCTCATTTACCTGCTGAATCACACATGACGGAGATGAACCATTTTAACTGGAGGAATAGGGCCATACTCGATGTTCAAAAAGGGCATGTAAAGGAGTCAATTCACTATAGCTCGGTCTTTACAATGTCGAAAAAAGACTATTCTCATCTTAGAAATAGAATTTTTAATATGATTGATGAAAGTCGAAAGTTAATTGGACCGTCAGATTCAGAGGAGGCCTATTCATTTTGTTGTGATGTCTTTAAGGTCTGAATAAAAAAAAAGGGCCCTGCCGGGCCCTTAAAAATTCTTAGAGATTAATGGCGCCACATACAAGGTCAAGCTTCTGAGATCCAATCGTCATCCATGAATCAGTTGGCTCATCCATAAAGATGAGAACTTGAATACCTTTGGCACGGTTATTCGCCTTCACCATGACGTCTTCAAAACTAAGAGCCACGATTTCTTTTGTCTGAATCGCTCTTGAATCGGCCTTCGATACTTCTAGAACGAAATCATAACGTGCCTGTTCAGACATTTTTGTATCGCCAACTTGGGTAAGAGTGACCCGCTGGGTTTTTGCTGTCGAGCTATCCGTGCCTTTACAGTTAATACGGACGCCAGCAAAAGAGATTGAGCTAAAGAGTAGTGCAGTAATCATTAAAGTGTTTTTCATGTAGGACTCCTGTTCGTAGTTAGTGAATGGCAGGAAACTAGACCAAAGCGCCTGATTTTGATTGTTAAGATTACGGCGTGTGAAAAGAATACAAGAGTTTAAGTTTCAGAAATTCCTATTCAACCCAAACCCTGTACCGCTTATCCTCGACCAAAACATCAAAGAGATCCTGCGCCACTGGACCTTTAGATAATGCCTTTGCCATGATCTCTTTCACGTTCACTTGTCCTTTAACACTTGCTGGGATGTGGACATCGAGGTCTTTGACTGAAGAGAAAGCAAGTTCGATGAAAAAAACTTGGACCCCCTTGAGGGAGATTTCAATATGAATCTCAGGTTCCTTCTCCTTCATCTTTTTAAAGAGAAGGTACGACTGACAATATTCTCCAAGGCTTATTTCTAATCCTCTGGACTGATAAAGACGAATCAGAGAAAAGAGGCTTCTCATCATCAAAAGAACCCAGGGATCTGTGAATTCACGTAGGAGCTTTATTTTATCGCCAAAAGCGGCTTCAAGATCCTTGCTGTAAGACCAATCAGGCTGAATGGGACGTGCAAACAAGGGATCGAAGAGAGCATTTCGTAATTCTTGCTCTTTACCTTTAAACCAAGTGGCCTCAAGACGAACTCCAAACTCGAGGAAAGCGTTTTTCACATCCTGATTTAGAATGAGCTTCTTAAGTCCATTGATTCGTCTGTCGGAGATGTTTTGACTACAACCAAAATCGTAGACCACAACTTCATTCAACGAACTAAAACCCCAATTACGATCGTTCAAGTCTCCGTGCAGGATCTGCTCTGAAAGTAGTGTTTTAAAAAAGAAGTGGAAGATATCAAAGTTAGGGAACTCGGTGAGGTCACGCGCGAGAGTCGCAGGGATCCATTCCTGGGTGAGGATTTCATCATTCGAGAATTCTCGAAGAACACGTGGAATTCTGAAGCGCTTGTCGCCAGAGAGAACTCCAAAAAAAATATCCTGCGACACTGACTCACGAAGAAGATCTGTTTCTTCCTGAAATGTCTCTGTGAGAAAGCGGTGAAAAGTACCTTGATCAAAAGTAAATCCTTTGACCTTGGAGAAGTATTTACCGAGGACCAAAATATTATCGATTTCTTTTTTTAATTTTTTTCTAATTCCTGGATGAAGAATTTTAAGCGCTAACTCTGAATCGTTTAAGCGAGCATGAAATACTTGTCCCATGGATGCGGCCAGTGCCTCTTTTTCTATCCTAATTTCTTTTTGAAAAGATTTAGAAAAAAGCTTTTGAGCTGCCTCCTTTGTCACAGTCGATTTGGGTAGCGGCGTAACTTTACCTTGTGAGAGGAGTTGTCCCACTTTAGCTCCCAGACCCTGGGACTCGAGGAGTTCTTGTCCCCAAAAGGCTTGGGCATCATCTGGGAAGTAACGATACTTCAGGCGAAGGTAAGAAATTTTCAAGAGGGAAGTCATAGGTGGATTTGAGTATAGTGTATGAGAACCCATAAATTCAAACAAATGTAGGTTCGGAGCAGACTAATAGTGCTCTACCCTTACAATATTCGGCACGAGATTCTGCGCCGGTACCCAGCAAGCCTCGACTTTATAAAGTCCCGCACTGTGAGTTTTCGCAGAACAATTATCCACGAACTCCCCTGTGGATCTCTTCTTACACAGGCAGGTGAGGTGCCGGTTATAACTATTCCAACCCGACCCCATGCTATTGTAGTAAAGAAAATTACATTGATTATTCATCATTTTTTTTCCAGCGATCATCGCGACGTGACCGCCACAAACATTCGGTGAATCATCGATAAACACGCGGTAATTATTTTCATTGGTCTGCACGTTTCTAAGATTCGAAGAAGATGCTCTATCTGTTACCCACGAACAAAATGTCATTGCGGAAGGATGCTTTTGATCCAAGGCCGCCATAATATTCTTCTCCATTCCCGCATCGTCCCCGCTCGCCAGAGATTTCGGCATGGAAAGATTTAATTTCTGGAGTGATCCCTCTCGGCAAGATGAGGCAAGGAGACCATCTGCGATCTGAATAGAATTTCCGGTGAGTTTCTCCATCTCCGGAAAGATTTTTGTCCAATCCAGATATGTGCATCCCTTCAAATTTTTTCTCGCAGCTAGAGACAAGGCGGCTCGAATCAGTTCTGGCTTTAGAGATCCAGTTCTTAAAGATTCTCCGAGAAGGCGTCCGTAATCATCGATGAAAGCAATGATCCTCGCTTCTGTCACCCCTACTGTCCGTGCAAAAGCACCGATAGCGTTCTCAACAGAATCATATGAACAATTGCCTCGTTTTAAGATCCCACGGATACTCTCCAGAGCAGATCCTCCACGGAGTCGATCATCATTTGTCATCAACCCTTGATTGATCCCGGCCCAAAAGGGATGAACCACCGGAGTTGTGGCATCACCATTTTTTATGAGTTCATAGTTCATGAGTTCAGAAGCCGCATAGGCATAGCACATCCCACTTCCCGACTGATCGTAGACTGGAATCTGATTGAAGGGTGAGTTTCTTTCTGTGATGAGATTCACTTCGGCACAATCTTGGGCGAAGCCAAAGCTTTGAGTGAGGGCAAAGATAAAAATTAAAAATATGATTTTCAAGGGAGTTGCAACTCCACTGAGGGAACATCTCGAAGTGATCCATCCGGAAATTGGCAAAAACTTAGCTCATCTTTGTCATGATCTTTTAAGACCACGGATTTTGCTCCCGCCTTTACACAGGCGAGCGTTTCGAGATTTATTTTTCTTGAAGGATGACTAGCAGGGAACCTGAGCTTAATGTCCATGAGAGCGTCACAATCTCTTGTGAGACAATCTTTAGAGAGAAAGGCCTTGTGTTCCTCGTTCCAACAAACTTCGGCCTTTAAAGAGAGTCCTGAATACTGTTCACACTCTGAGGCGTTAGCTCTGGAGTGGAGTTGGGAGAAAATAAAGAGGCACATGAAAAATGCTTTCATTAAAGCCGAATCGGCAAATTGGGGAAAATGCTTAAAAGCAATTCGGTCAGGATTACATCAGTTTATTGTTTTGATTAATTTCCAAATTTTGAATTCTCACATTTTCTGCGGCCTCTCTAACCGATTCGTAGTTAGCATCTTTTGCCAAAGGATCTCTAGGCAAATCTAAAATAAAAGACGTTCCAAATCCTGCCTCACTCTTAATCCTTACAAATCCATTGTGGCCTTCGGCCATCCCCTTCACTACTGTTAAACCGAGCCCCCATCCACTTTGATCCTCTGTCGATTTTGCTCTTTTATAGGGGTCAAAGAGGGTCTCCTGGTCTTCAGCAGAGATAGCTTCACCTTCGTTGTGAACCTCAATTGATATTTTATCTTTTATTTGAGTCAAAGTGACAACAATGGGATCATTCTCACTTCCGTACTTGATGGCGTTATTAATCAGGTTCTCAAAAAGTCTTGTGATTCCACTTTTATTCCAATGAACAATACATTCAAAATCAGCATGCAGGATAACGGAACCTTCTTTTTCAAGACAATTTGCCGAGACAATTTCATTTAGAGCGCTGGTTAAATCAAATTGTTCAAATTCCATGGGAATGCTTTGACCTGCTCTTAATCGACTCACATCCAATAGATCACAAATCATGGAATCAATGCGATCCATGTTATGAATAATTCTTTTCGCTTTCTCATTATAAAACGGATCTGAGTTGTCTTTTTTTATGATCATTTGAGCATTGAGCTTGGCCGCAGAGATAGGAGTTCTCAAGTCATGGGCAAGTGTTTTAGAAAACTGCTCTTGAATTTGTCTGAGACTATCACTGAATTGCGTGGCCGCATCGTTAACAGCTTGCTCGATCGAACAGACGATGACCTCCATATCAACATCACTTAATTTTGCATCTCGCTCTAGAACGTCACAGATCACTTGTCTCAAAATATGGTATTCGAGGATCATCTGATCCATGGTGTATTGGGAACTGCCTGCTCTTTCACGTCCATGTTTTTTACCGATGCGAGTGCTTGCATCTTTATCAAAACGTTTTCTTGCTGAAGTTCTATCGATGGATGTGGAGAGGGCATTCACTAATTGGGTGAGGTAGGTAGGGAGTGAGTTCCTCAATGCCAAAGTATGTTGAAAATGAGCGGCCTTGATTTCTTCCAATGCACGCTTCTCCCAGAGATCCATGATCTCACCACTAAGGGACTTTAAAAGATTGGAAGATTCGTTACTCATAAAATGGCCTTGGGATAAAGAGGAAATCTTCGAGATCGTAACACCATAAATTTTGAATAGCTTGTTTACATGAACCTATCCCTAGATCGATTGTGAGGCATTTGAGAGAAAAAAACTAACCTCCTGAATAACTGATAATGACTGTGATTTTTATTGAATTGTGAAAAATATTTTACAATTCAAATCGAGGCACAATTCTGCTGCGTGTTAAGATTATTCTAATTTTTAAATGTCATCTCTTTGGACTAAGTGACATTGATTTCAATAGAGGTGTCTGATTGAGTCTATCTATTTTAATTGTCGAGCCGGAAGAGAATAGGACCAAAGAATTGACGAGCTTTTTTGAAGGCAAACCCTACGCGATTCAAACCGCGGCCAATGGTCGGGACGCTCAACTACTCGCCTTCAAGACAAAATTTCAAATCGCTATCATCGACCTTGAAGTGCAAAACCATTCGTCCTTCGAACTCTTGCGCTATCTTAAGATCAATACGCCCTCAACCAAGATAATTCTCACCGTCAAAAGTCCGAAGCGCCTCCAAGAGTTTGACATCACCGAGAGTGATCTTCGCCGCTTTGGAGTGAGTGAATTCTTTTACAGGCCGCTCGTCTTAGCAAAACTTCTTAAATGTATCGAAGCTGATTCTCAGTTCGAATCCTGGAAAGATATTAAGGCGAGTACAGATGAAAAGACAGCTGAAGAAGTAAGGGCGCAGGATCAAGAGTTTACCCGCATCAAGTTTTCTGGCTTCTTCAGTGGCAGCACGACTATTTATGACCACTATATTCGTCTCGGAAAAAATCAGTACGTAAAGATTCTTCACCAAGGTGAGACCTTTGAATCTTCGAGACTCAGACAGTACAAAGATGCGAATCTTGATTACATCTACTTTAAGACCAGTGACCGACTCACCTACATCAACTTCATCAGTGAAAAACTCCAAAAAATTCTAGGAACTCAATCGGGATCCATTGAGAAGAAGGTCCAGCTCACTCAAAGTGTGGTGGAAAAATATCTTGAGCAAGTGTTCTCTAGTGGGCTTCACCCCAATGTCTATGACGAGGGAAAAAAGATCTGCGAAAACATGTTTTCTCTCATCAAAAAAGAGCCAGAGCTTCACTCATTTATGAGAAGCTACGAAGAATTTGATCCCGGGGCCTATGGCCATCTCTTCCTTGTAAGTTTTTTTTCAATCATGACCTGCAAGAATCTTGAATGGGCAAGTTCAAGGACAGTCGAATCCGTCGCTCTTGGAGCGCTCCTTCATGACATAGGTAAACTTAAACTTTCTCCCCTTTTAAGAGAGAAGGAAGTTTCGACGATGAAGGAGGGCGAACTCAAACTCTATCAACAGCATCCGCAATTAGGGCTTGAGATGCTTGCAAAGTATAGCTTCATTCCTGAAAGTGTGAGGCAGATCGTCTACCAACACCATGAACTCTCCGACGGTACCGGATTTCCAAATGGACTCAACTCACTCAAAACTTATCCCTTGGCAAAGATCGTTGCCCTCAACGACGGATTCACCCACTACTTTATCTCGAGAAAATTGACTCCACTTGAGGGCCTTAGGGCATTTCTCAAAGATCGCATAAATCTCACGAGCTATGACCTTGCTAACACCAAGGCCTTAGTTAGTGGCTTTGCGGGAAAAATAACATGATTCCACAATCTCGCATTTCCTATTTCGGCAGCGATCCAGATTTTATCCAAGAACTTCGGAAATTTCTCTCTCATCCACACCATCCAGGAGAACTGGAGTGTTATCCCGATACAAAAGGGATGCTTATTCGAACGTGTGTAAAGGATCGGCCAGGAGTGGTTATAATCGACGTCACTGATTCAACAAGTAACCAAGAAATCCTGGAAGAAGTTCTCTTCATAAAACGAAATCAACCCTACCGCGGTATTCTTTTCGTCGCTCTTTTTCCAGACATCGACGCACTCGAGCGTGCAAAGAATTACTTTACCGCGGGCTTCAATCTTTTCTTTGTTAAAGGCTGCGAGAGTGAGTCCCTTTTTCGCGACTGCCTTTATATTGCCTACGAAATCACTGGTTCGTTTCCAGCTTATGCGAAGGCAGGAAAGATTGATCATTCAGTGATGGCGCAAGTCCATTCGACAGTTCGCTCCATCAGTGAGAGTTCTTTTATTCTTGAAACTGACCTGGAACTGTCTCAAGAAGATATACAATTCACTCTCCCCCTGTTCCCTGATCTTAGGGCGAAGAGTTTTATGGTTAAAGGCCCTCTGAAGCCTAAGCCATTTTTTACAATGCTAAATTCATATGAGGTAGAACTTCCTCTTGCAAACGCTTGGGGAGGAGAAGATCCAGAATTAACACTTCTTCCAGATACTCTTGAAACTTGGAACTCCCTACATCAAGGATTTCTAAAGCATGAGCCCTTAAACATAGCTGTGATTTCGGATAATGAATTTCTTTTTGAAGAAATCTTTCAATCTGTAGATCATGAAAAGGTTCGAATCCACTTTTACCCAAGCTTCAGTCAAGAGGTCACGACGATCTATGATCTTATATTCTATGACATCGAAATTTTACCTGATGAGTCCAGTGGGCTTGATGACTTAAACAATCTTACTCTCATGGCCCAGTCCCAAACAGAAAGACCAATCATCATCTCAACCAAAAATCCTTCAACGACTGAAGCCACTCAAAAACTTTTACATTACCCAAGTATTGTATGCGCCACTGGTCCTTTAACAGCACCTGTCCTGCATAAGATGAGCTCGAACTATTTCACCAAGAGAAAAAGTGATCTTCCAGAGAACTACCTATTTCCCTTAGACTCTTCCGAACGAGTGGTCGAAATTCCACAGAAAGTTTTTATTACAACTCTCACCGAGCATGAGATCACTTTCTATGGCCCTGCAGAACTTCCCATGTTTACGCTGCTTCAATTTCAACTTCCATTCAAGTTCAGTGTTATTCTTGTTCCCTCGCTCATGCGCCTGCCAATGAGGGAAGAATCGACTCACTACATGGGCTTTGTTACTGCGGTTGATGAAAAAGGTCTTGAGACCTTACGAAAATTTATCAACTCGATCATCAGCCAGCCTCTAACCGACTATGGGCCTGAGGCCATGGAGACTTACTTAAAATCATTACTTCCTCAAGTCATCCAAGAGGTAGTTCAAACTCCGCTGGCTGAAACACCAGCGCAGAGAACAGAAGTTTCTGAGGCCCCAACAATAAAAAGAACGTTTAAAGGTAACTCTAAATTATAAAGGAATCTCATGTCTAAAGGAAATTTACTAATCGTTGACGACGAACCACTTCTCCTCAAGCGTCTAAAGATGAACCTAGAAGAATATGTTGATCAAGTCTATACCGCGGCCGATGGGATCGAGGCCCTTGAGATTTTGAAATCACAAGAGATTCGCTGTGTGATCTGTGACGTAAACATGCCGCGAATGAATGGTATCGAGGTAATTAAAAAGATTCGTGCCGAAAAAAACGATGTTCCTTTTATCTTTTTCACCGGTCACGGTAACCAAGAGATGATGATGGAGGTCGCAAAGTACGGTGCCTACGACTTTTTCAACAAACCGCAATTCGATGGTCTTGAAGAAGTGATCTCTCATGGCTTTAAGCATGGCTTTCACTCAAAGACCTCAGAACAGGGCCCGGATCTCATGAGTGATTATCAAAAACTCTTAGGGGATCTTGGTGAGGACTAAAAAATGAATGCATTCCTTTTTCCTAAAATTTTTGATTGCATGGTAGAGGGTGTCTTAGTCATCGACGCTGACTCTAAGAGGATCCTTTTCCATAACTTGAGCTTTGGTCGAATATGGGGAGTCGACGAAGAGCTCATGAACGGCGAAGACAATTCGGCAGTCTTAGCCAAGCTTTTGGAAAAACTTGAAGATCCAGAAGATTTTCTCAGGACCTTTGAAAATCTGGAACACTTCGAAGATGAACTCCTGGATGTCCTCCATCTTAAGGGAAATGTTTACGTTGAACGCAGATCTATCGCATCGAAGATGGGCCCTAGTACAAACTTAAAAGTCTCCTTTTTTCGAGACGTCACAGAAGAGCATAGAAGTAGAAAAATCCTAAAAACTCAAAACACCCTTCTCGAAACTATTCTCGATTCCATTCCCTATTCAGTTTTCTGGAAAAATTTGGATTTGAACTACCTTGGTTGCAATACCCGCTTTGCAAAGAATGCTGGACTAGACTCGGCAGATAAAATTTTTGGTAAGAGTGACTACGAATTGCCATGGACCCGTGAAGAATCTGACTTCTTCCGAGAGTGCGATCTAAAGATTATGGCCGAAGGGAAGGCACTACTCAACATCGAGGAACCGCAGTTGCGCGCAGATGGGACGCAAACAATTCTACTCACCAGTAAAGTCCCCTTAAGGGACAATTCCAATTCTATTATCGGACTCCTCGGAATTTACACTGACATCACTGAATTTAAAAATAATCAAACTAAAATCCAAGAGCAGGAAGCACTTTTAGTCAGTGCCTCCCAGATGTCTGCGCTTGGCGAAATGGCCGCAGGAATTGCTCATGAAATTAATAACCCCCTCTCCATCATCAAGATGTCTCTTGCCTATATGAATAAACTTCTCAAGCGGAAAAAAATTTCTCCGCAAGATTTTATAGAAGTTGCGCAGGAGATTGACCAAACTGTCGATCGTATCAGTAAAATTATTTTGGGCCTTCGTAATATTTCTAGAAAGTCAGACCTTGAAATCATGCCCTGCTGTTATCGTAATATTCTTCAGGACGTGATGAGCTTTGCTCAGGATCGTTTCCGTGCAAATGGAATTTGCTTTAAAGAGATCGGTACACCTGAAGCGTGGGATTTATCTTTTCAGGCCGATCGTATTCAAGTCTCTCAGGTATTAGTTAATCTTCTCAACAATTCCTTTGATGCGCTCGAAGACCAGTTAAACCCAGACAAATGGATTGAGATAGAATTAAAGGCTCTCGATAAATTTATTACTATCTCGGTCACTGATTCTGGCCTCGGAATTCCTAAAGATGTTCGAGATAAAATGTTCAACCCCTTCTACACCACGAAGGCGATCGGCAAAGGAACAGGTATTGGACTGAGTATTTCGAAGTCTTTGATTGAAAATTTAGGTGGAACATTTAAATACGACGAGAAGAGTCCCAATACTAAATTTGAGATTGTTTTCAAGACGGCAGGATGAGATGTCAGAAATGAGATTTTTTTAGCTTCCCTGTATCAAAACCTAAATCTTTTGCCGCTTGAAAAAATTCAAGCTTCACCTGCTCAGGTAAATCCAAACTTGAACGCGACAGAATCCAAAGGGACTTTCGATTGTTAGAGCCCACCAGGACGTATTCATAGTTTTCATCGAGCTTAATGATTTGATAGTCACCCTTCACTCGGAATAATCGGGTGAAGAAGTTATCAAAAGTAACGATGAGTTTTGAGTTGTCCCCGGGGTTCACGACCACGGCCTTGCCCGAAATCGTCGAGACGCCTTTTTTCTTCAGGCAGGTATTTAAAACGCTGATTGTTTTTTCATCGATGATCTCGTACTCAGCCGTCTGTCCGATGCATTTGCAGGTAAAAAACTGAGGCAGTGCATATTGGGCGTACCATTTGCCTACGTATCTTGAGACGTTCACATTCCTTGCAGTAGGTAGATCTCCTGCATAGAGATAGCTTGCAAAAAGTAAACTCAAGCAAATCATTATTTTTTTCATCTTTTTCCTAGGTAAGGGACGCCGTTGCAAAGAACTTATCTAAATCTAAAAGACCATTCAACTTAATTACATCTCTATCTTTTGACAATGTACTAAGGTTTAGGTCCACTGGGCCACCGTAGCAAAATGTAATATTTCTAGGGAGCATTTGATCCAATCGAGTTAAGTACTCTTGGGGAGTTATGATCTCGCGCCCAGGAGGGAGTGGAGTAAATCCAAGCACCAGAAAATCTGGATGAACTCTCAGGCAACTCTGTCCCAAATCTTCGACGGGCATATTAGGTCCCAGGTAGTAAGTCTGAAATTGATAGACGTTTGAAAGAATAGCCGCCATGAGGATATTGAACTCATGCACATCACCTTCTCTAGTTGTTAAACATACCGACTTCGATTTCGTTCTTGAGGCAAAATCATAGGGAGAAAGAGATTGATGAACACTCCCGAGGTAATCTCTTAAAAGTGAAGATAATAAATGCTCCTGGGCAATGCTGAACTCACCCACTTCGCTGAGTCTTCCTACTCGGTCCATGAGGGGCTTAATAAGATCGATAACAATCTCCTTTATGCTCATTTCAAACCTGGCTCTCTGGAGACTATTGTGGAGGGCCTCGAGGTTGAATTTTTCTAGTGAATTGATAATGCTATTGAGAAATTTTTCGGCAGTAGCATTATGAGATCCAAGGCTCGTGACTTGGGGGGAGAGGCTCTTGATCAACATGGATTTAAGTTTAGGAGTGGTGAGATTTGCAATGTGTCCGATGGAATGCCCTTCATGCACAAGGGCCCAGAGAAGCTTGATCTTCTCTATTTCTTTATCCGAGTAGGATCTTCTCCCTTGGGCGTCTCTGGAAGGTGTAACCGCTTCATAGCGCCTCTCCCAGGCCCTGAGGGTGTTTTCATTAATCCCGATCAAACGAACAACTGCAGTCAAATTCATAATTTCTCCTGAAATACTTATAGCACAACCTATGCACAGGATGGATATGAACAAAACCTGTGCAATCATGCCTTAAGTAAAAAGGATGTGAAGTATGAAATATTCAAACGAAACTCTCGAAGTATCAGATAAAAGCGTCTTTATCCCGTACCAGTTGAAAGAAGATCAACTAAAGTATGCCGCTGAGCTATTGATTAAGTCAGTTGGTGAAAATCTACAACGTGAAGGTCTTGAGAAGACTCCCAAAAGATTTGCAAAGGCGATGCTTGAGATCTGTGGCGGTTACCAGATGACGGCTAAAGAAGTCGTTGGCGAAGGAATCTTTCAAGGCGAAGGAGGGCTTGTCAGTGTGAGAGACATTGATTTCTTCAGCCTGTGCGAACATCACATGCTTCCCTTCTGGGGCCAGGTCAGTGTTGCTTATTTACCCAAAGATAAAATTTTGGGTCTCTCTAAAATACCAAGACTCGTGGAAGTTTTTGCGAAGAGACTACAGGTGCAAGAGCGTCTCACGAAAGAAATTGCGACAGGAATTTTTGAGGTCATAGATCCGAAAGCTGTCGCAGTAAGAATCAAAGGCTCTCACATGTGCATGATGATGAGAGGTGTGAAGAAGACCGGTTCAGAAACAGTGACTGAATTTTCAATCGGTCTTGATAAATTAACCTCGTCTGAAACTGACAGACTTTGGAAATCCATCGATTAAGGAAAAATATGATCAACTACCCTATTCAATTCCAGGCCTCTGCAGAAACAACTTCAGGCATCCAATCCCAGTGGAAGATTGAAGCATCAAACTTTAAGACGACTTGCTCAATTCCTGAATCCTTCGAAGGCCCGGGTGGAACTTTTTCACCCGAAGATTTTTTTCTGCTTTCCCTCCAAAACTGTTTTATAGCAACCTTTAAGGTATTCGCTGAATACTCCCGATTCTCTTACGAATCACTTTCGGTTCAGGCCCTTCTCACTGTCGATAAGGACACGGCTGAAAAGCCGTGTATGAAATCAGTCCATTTAAAAATTCATCTACTCGGAGTTACGGATTTGAAAAAGGCACAGCTTCTTGCGAATAAAACTTTAGAAAGTGGTTTTATTCTTAGGTCGGTTAAGACTGAATTGACTTCCGAAATCAAATTTAACTGAAAGGCATAGATGAAAGCGCTGAAACTTGCGGCCATTTACAACATTGTTTGGGGTGCTTGGGTCATCCTCTTTCCGAACGCTTTCTTTGATCTCATTTCGCTGGAGAGACCAAATTATCCAGAGATCTGGCAATGTGTGGGGATGATTGTCGGAGTTTATGGTATCGGATACTGGATCGCAGCGAAGGACCCAATCGCCCACTTCCCCATTGTTCTCGTGGGGTTTCTTGGTAAAATTCTTGGACCAATCGGGTTCCTTCAGGCCCTCCTTACAAATCGTTTTCCTCTTTCTTTCGGAATCATGATCCTATTCAATGATATCATTTGGTGGCCTTCCTTCTACAAACTACTAAGAGCAAAATTTGAACGCGATAAAACTTTATTTTCTTAGTTCGCTCTTTTTAGTGGCAGGGGTTTTCCATGTCGTAACCCCCCATGTATTTAACGAAGCGGTTCCCGATATCTTTTTTAATAAATACTGGGCCATCCTCATCACAGGACTAATTGAATTTCTTTTGGCTGCCGGTCTGATCATCAAAAGGACGAGAGATTTTTCAGCGAGATACTCCGCTTTGTATCTTCTCTGCCTTGTCCCGGTTCACGTTTACGTCTCCATTTTTCAGGTAGAGATGTTCGGGATCTCATCCCCCATCGTTTTATGGGGGAGAACTCTTTTTCAATTTGTCTTAGTCTATCTCGCTCTCTCTTTGCAGGATAAAGGGCCTCTCATTTTCCAAAGATGGAAGGATGTGGTCTTTCTCCATTACAAAATTTCTGCGACTGAACTTCAGAAGCATGTTCCCTTCACGTTAGATCTTTTTGAGGGAAATGCGATTGTCTCGATTGTACCTTTCATGATGGACCGGATTCGGTTTCCGTTTCTTCCCTGGGTTCCTGGAGTATCCAAACTATGGGAGCTGAACTTAAGAACCTACGTGACAGTGAATGGGATCAGGGGAGTTTATTTCTTTACACTCGAAACAGATTCGCTGATTGGTCAAAAAATCGCACAAAACTTCTTCCACCTTCCTTACCGATACTCGCAGATTTCTGCTAGAATCAAGGATAAGGAATATTTTTTTCAACATAGTCGTGGGGAGTACAGTTTCTCTCTAAAGGCCGCCACCGGAGCTATAAGGTCAAAGAGCTCATTTGAAACTTGGGTATTGGAGCGATATCATCTTTTCCTAGAAAAAAAAGGGAAAATTTTTCAAGGAACAGTATCTCATCATCCATGGCCACTTCAGGATTTAGTGATCACAATAATAAAAGATCAATTCAGTAATCTTCTTGAATTAAACCAGGAGCTCACATTTATCTCCGCTTCCTATACAAAAGAAATTTCAGTTTCTTTTGCCCCTTTTAAAGAATGCAGTCCTATTATTTACTCTTCAAAAGATTAATAAGGTCTTCCAATGAAAGATGAGATTCGATAGGGTGTCGCAATTTTTTAGATAATTTGGGTTTATAAACATTATTACGCCCCACTTTCTCTCTTGTTATAAAACCCTCTGCTTCAAGATCTGCAACAATCCCTTGGACTGCTCTTTCTGTTATCCCTACTTTCTGAGCGACCTCGCGCAAGACGAGATCTTTCTCTAAAGCCAGGAGAAAAAAGACATGAGAGTGATTGCTAAAAAACGTCCAATTCTTTTTTGTTGTTTGCTTCATAACTTCTATCTTGCCGTAATAACATGTAAAAAAATACGTGAAACATAATTAGCGCAAAATTATTCACGAAAACATTTGCGTATATAGTATTATCAAGCTAAACTCCTCTTAATTTGGGGGACCCATGCAGCAAGCTTTATTACTCTTTATCGTTATTTTTCCATGTCTTATCAGTTACTTAATTTTCTACCGGAGAAAATTGGCTTTTGAACCCATCATCTACTTGGGTGCAATAGGAACTCTTTCTGCAACTGTCTATAGCTCGCTAGTTTCCACTCCTCTCATTGTGAATTTCTACTCATTCCCCAAGGCCACATTTGGTTTAAGCCTCGATACTCTTTCAGGTCTTGTAGCAACTGTCGTGATGGTGATTGGATCAGTGGTCATCAGGTATTCAATACGCTACCTGGAGGATGATGTACGCCAACCAAAATTTTTGAAAATGTTGGCGCTGACTTTAACATCGGTGCTCGTCATGTTGATGAGTGCAAATCTCGCTGTCTTTTTCGTTTCATGGGTAAGTACTTCTTATTTTCTTCACCAGCTTCTGATCCATTTTGAAGACCGGCCACAGGCGATTGAAGCCGCGACTCAGAAGTTCTGGATCAGTCGACTAGGAGATTTATTTCTCTTATCTTGTTTCTCGCTTCTCTATACTATTTTTAAATCTTTAGACTTCGACGTGATTTTTTCTCTCATGAACGATCCAAACTTCGTTGAAAACTCAAAATTACCGATCTCAGTTGCAGGACTTCTCCTGATCCTTGGTGCGATGTCGAAATCAGCTCAATTTCCTTTTCATTTTTGGCTTCCCAAGACAATGGAGACACCAACTCCTGTTTCAGCACTCATGCATGCAGGGATTATCAATGCTGGAGGGTATCTCGTTATCCGAATGAGTCCCATGCTCATCAAACTCCCACTGGTCCTTGACCTTCTTGCCCTTGTGGGAGGTTTTACGGCCGTCTTCGGATCTCTCATTATGATTGGACAAACAGATGTTAAGCGGAGTCTCGCATACTCAACTATAAGCCAGATGGGTTTTATGATGCTTGAGTGTGGTCTAGGAGCTTTTTCTATCGCAACACTTCATATAATTGGACACGCTTTTTATAAAGCCTATTCATTCTTAAGTGCAGGTTCAGTCTCTGATTTCGGAAGGATCAATCGATATTTTTCTAAATCTCAAAGGGTGGAATCAACCCTCTGGAAACCCTTCTTGAGTGCTAGTTTCTGTACAATAATTCTCTTTTATTTTGGGGAGATTCTTGGATCCGAACTTTACCATAGACCTGGAATGGCCCTCCTTACTTTTATTCTTGGACTTGCATTAGCACAAACAATCTTGAGTGGCGCTTCAAAAGTTTCTAGTTTCGGCCAAGCGCTCATTATCGGATCAACCTATTTTATCCTATCTAAAGGGATGAGCATTCTTTTGACCACCATCATACCAACACAAGAAGCTGGTTTTGGGCTTTTTGATAAGATCATTTTCATTATCATCGGCTTAATGTTTTTTGCTTTATTCGTTGTTCAAAATAATCTTGTGTGGCTGAGCAAAACGGAATTTGGCCAAAAACTATACGTGAGAGTCTACAACGGATTCTACTTCGGAAAATAATAAAAAATTGGAGTTTCATATGATATTAGAGCAAATAGAAAAATCGCTACAAGGATTGACGACTCCGATTCAATCAACTCATATACTGGTACTTAAGGCCATAGAGGATGCGATCAAAAAAATTCCACCGATGTGGGATCTCCGAGATTATGTCGCTGTTAATCCTTTTTTTGGATTAAGGAATAAACCTTTTCTGGAAACGATGGAGTTTGTACAAGGGTCCACCGGAGCAACCCTCCTTCCTCAAAAAAAATTCTTTAAACAAAAGTGGGATCAGGGTGAAATTTCAATTGCCGATATTGAATTTGCTATTCAGCAAATAAAGATTCGAGGTCCTTCATCCGAAGTTATTCACTTAACTCCAGATCTCGTGATCTCGGTTCTTAGAGAAGATGAGACTACGATAAATCTCAAAAACAAATCCATTTCTGATCACTATGACGAAGTCAACTCAACAGATCTCACAGGTTTAATTACTAAAGAAGTTTCAAAGTGGTTGTCCGCCTACTTTGATGAGGGACAATCAACTTGGAAGATGCCTTTCTCAAATCTACGGCTCTTCCAAGCGTGGAAAAAGATCGCCGTTCATGATCTAAGCCTTACAACTCATGGTTTTAAAATTGAAGGTATCATTTCTAAACTATCCCATGATCCATTTAAGGCGATCGAGATGATGAGTGGTGAGCTTATGGCCAAAAACATCGATGAAGATAAGCTTGAAGATTATTTCTATCGACTGTTATGTTCTGTAGCCGGTTGGGCCGCCTTCATCCAGAAAATTGAATTCGAAGCTGTGCGAACAGAAAACAAAACTCAAGTCTTAAAGATAGGAGGAATGGTTGATCTGCTCGCGATACGAATGGCTTATGATTTGCTCTTATTAGAAAAACTTCCAGGATTGGAACTCAAAGAAGAAGAATCAATTATCCGTTCTGAAAACAAACTTATTGATCTTCGGTACGTTTGGCTTCTAGCCTGTGAAAACGCCTATCGTCGAAATCTTCTTGGGTCGATGAAGACTTCAGAACCTAGACCCGAAGATGAAAAAATAATACCAGACGCACAGCTCGTTTTTTGTATCGATGTAAGGAGCGAGACTATGCGTCGTCACATAGAGCAGGAGCTGCCAAACGTCGAAACTCTAGGGTTTGCTGGATTTTTCGGATTAACGGTAGATTACAAAGGACTCGCCCACGACCAGGCCGATCAACAGTGTCCAGTCTTATTGAACTCTAAGGTCACAATTTCAGAAATTTCTAAATTTTCTTCTCTTAATGAAAAACTCAAGACAAAGAAGTCGAGCGCAGCGAATTCTATTCGAATGAAAAAAAACATACAATCTGCAACGAATTCTTGTTTTAGCTTCGTGGAAGCGATGGGTGCTACATTTGCATGGAAAATGTTGATGAACGCCGCCAGCATAACGAAACCAGATCTCAACGTCCAAAATCTAGGCTTAGATCAAAAAGAGATAGATTTCCTGCGCCCGGACATCTCAAATATTGATCTAGAAACGATGGTTTCGATGGGATTCGGTGCTCTTAAGAACATGGGACTCACGAAACGCTTTGCCCCCCTCGTTTTTTTGATGGGGCACGGGAGCGAGTCGAGCAATAATCCGTACTCTGGTGGATTGGACTGCGGTGCTTGTGCTGGGCACAGTGGTCTCGCTAATTCTCGAATTCTTGCATCCATTTTGAATGATCCAAAGGTGAGAGCTGGGATATCTCTCAAAGGAATCGCCATTCCCCAAACAACACTATTTGTTTCTGGTGTTCACCAGACAACTACTGATCTGTTAAAGTTTGATATCCCAAATGATGTGAGCATGGATTTCACAAACCTCTTGAGTCAGTTGCAACCCAAATTTAAAAACGCAGAAAAATCAGCGAGAATGGAAAGATCAAAAAAACTAAGTTTTACCCAAGGCCTCAATGATCAGAGTCTTCTGAAAGAACTTCATAACAAAGCGATGGACTGGTCAGAGATTCGACCTGAATGGGGACTAGCTGGTAACGCGACCTTTGTTGTTGGACGCCGAGAAAGAACTAAAAACATGAACCTTGGAGGTCGATCATTCCTTCACGATTACGATGCCAAGAAAGATTCCGACGGGAGCATCCTAGAATTGATCATGACTGCACCTATGATTGTTACCAACTGGATCAATATGCAATATTACGCGTCGACAGTAGATTCAGAAAAATTCGGGAGTGGGAATAAGACAACCCATAACGTTGTGGGTACGATAGGAGTCATACAGGGAAATTCAAGTGATCTTCAAGTTGGACTTTCTGCTCAATCCGTAAAATACAAAGACACTTACATCCATGAGCCGATTCGACTTCAGGTTGTCATTGAGGCTTCAATAGAAAAACTATCTGTTGTTATTAACAAACATGAACTTGTCAGGAATCTTGTTGAAAATGAGTGGTTAAATCTCATTTCACTGGATCCGATGACGAATGAGACGCATTTGTTTGAAACGCACGGATGGATTAAAATCTGATCGCCTAAAGAAATAAAAAAAAAGAGCGAGAATAGAGTTCTTAAGAACTTCCAAATCTTCAATAAAGTCGAGTGCCAGTCTTATTAAGTTGAGTAAGATTGGCATCCGATTCATAAATTCGAGAATTTAGCACTTGATTCTAAAATGTATCGTTTCAAACATTGCTTAAAATACAAAACAGTCTTCCTTCTTCCGAAAAGATCCTAATGAAAACGATAAGAGGCTTGCTCGAGCTTCATGACTATCTTGAAAATGTTTTAAATAAAAATGGTCATAGTGGCCTAAAAGAAACTATTCACTTCACCTATGGTGAATATGTCTACAGGATGAATCAGAACACCCCCTACTTTGCCATCAACAGATTAATTGATCTCATCGATTATCATCGGCCTAAAATTAAACATGAAGGTTCTACAATTCGATATATTTTCATGGTTGAGGGTACTGAAACAGGACCTGCGATTCGTTTGCAGCATGATAGAGATTCGTATTACTTTTATCGATTTTATATGAATGCGCTCGTTCCCTCTAGGAACTAAATTGGTGACTTCGAGGGAAGAGAACGATCTTCTCCCCCTCGAAGTAAAAAGAATCAAGCTCGAGTCAGCTCTTCAACTTAATCTTGTCTCCCAGAAACTTAGTCCAGAGACCATTATTAAAATCCTCAGACAGTTCAATTCTTTTTGGTTTTTCCTTTTCGATTTTTGGCATAGCCAAATAAAGAACTCCATCTTCCAAGTGGGCCTGAATTTTCTCTTTAACTACATTTTGAGGTAGTGTCACCATTCGGAAGACTTTAAGAGTCTCTTCAGTCTCGGCCATGAGATGATTTCTTCTCACTCCATTGATCAGTATCCGGTCTTCTTCAATTTCTAACTTCAAGTCATTCTTACCAACACCAGGGATATCGATGGTTACGAAGTATGCCTTCTCTGAGTCCTTAACATCTGCCCTCGTCATCGTTGGCTTGGGGGTCTGTTCATCCCAAATCGATTCAATTTTATTTACCACATCGGCTAAATCTCTTTCTACTCCCCAAAATGCTGGTTTGAATTGAACACCTGTTGTTGGGAAAATTGTTGCTCTCATAGTGACTCCTTTGTTTTTTATAAAAGAACAAACCTAAAATATGAAAGAAGAAAAAAGTGTCAAGATTGATGATATTTTTTTAGGGCGGGGGCATTGTTGTCATTTGCCACTTCCAAACTCTTGGGCCTCGTCTTCTTTGTTTCTTAGCTTTTACTTTATCGATTTGTTTTAGGATCGCATGATAGGAGAGCTCCAGCGACTCCCACAGTGTCTGTGCCTTCTTTTCTGCATGTAGAACCGTACCAAGCATATGGACGTGAATCTTCGAGCGATAGAATTGGTGATCTCGTTCTATCTTGACGGTTATATCCTTGGCGTTTGGAGCAATCCGCTTAATTTGACTTTTTGTTGATATGACTAATTCAGACATTTTTCCTCCTTACTCTTTATCTTCGTAACCGTTGTCCCAAAAGTTTCCATATTTGGGCAGCAGGATACGGAATTCGTCAAAATCTTCACTCGACTCGATCAGCTTTTCTTCTAGGATTTTTTTAAATTCGTTGGACCTCCTTTTTTTATTTGCCATGAAGTTGAAAGAATCATTTTTTTTGTGAAAGTCGCGAACATCGAAACTTTCGGTGCTTAAAATCTTCATGAATACCCCTCCTTGATTTTCATGCAATACTTTTGAGAACCCTGAATTATAAAATAATTTCTCTTAAAAAAATGTCAAGAGTAGGAAGGTTTTTTTTTACTTTGACGTTTATCATGAAGAACAAGGAGGTTACTTATGACTAAAGTATTTGTATTCCTTACTTTTTTTATCATTGCAGCACTTTCGCATCTGTCCCCTGAAAATATTTATGACCTCAAAAGTCAAGAATCTGCCTCTCATCATCGATATTGCGAAAAAAAGATTAGAAAAGGAGCGGCTCCATAAATTGTGAGTCTTGAAGAAAAATATGCTAAAGTTGCGCCATGAAAACTTTGCTTTGGTTCCATCGCGATCTACGAACCCATGACCATTCTGGTCTCAACTGGTGCTTGGAAAATGGACATGAGGTCGTAGCGTTGGTCTGTAGACCTTTTGTAGAATCGTCAAATTTCAAACTCCAGTTTTGGAATGAATGCGTCTCAGAACTTAAACAAAACTTAAGCACGGCCGGTATTCCTCTATTCATCAGTGAGACCTCTGCCCTAGAAACTATTCCTCCTCTGATTGAGGAATATGGGATTAAGCATATCATCACTCATCGGCGGATGAACCAACGCGACCGAATGGAAGTCGCACAAGTGATAGAGTGTTGTGCCATAGAAGTGAAGGAACTCGGAGATCTCACTCTTTATGAATCTCGCCTCGAACAAGAGCTAAGCCTTGATCTGCTGAAGCCATTTACGAAGTTTAAAAAATTTGCTGAAGCAAATTGGACAGTCCCCGATGAACTCTCTCGCCATCAGAAGATATCAATCGCCCCTTACCAGGAAAAGAGTTGGTTAACAGGTGGAGAATCAGCGGGGCTTCAACGACTCCATGATTATGTTCATGTAACCCATGCTTGCCTAAACTATCATGAAACAAGAAATGGAATGCTCGAGCGAGATGATTCTAGTAAATTTTCATTTTGGCTTGCGTGGGGGGCGCTTTCACCTAGAAGAATCTACCATGAACTTCGTACCCTGGAAAAAGTGGTGGGGCCCTGTCAAGGAATCCAGGCCCTGATCTATGAGCTCGTCTGGCGTGATTATTTTAAATTCTTGGCCAAAATCTCCGGCGAAAGTTTTTTTGATCTGGAAGGAATTCAGCACCGATCACGAGAGTATATCCAAAACACTGAACTCCTCGAGCGTTGGCGTCGTGGCGAAACAGGAGATGATTTCGTCGATGCAAACATGAGAGAGCTTAAACTCACTGGCTTCATGTCTAATCGCGGTCGCCAAAATGTTGCGAGCTATTTTGCCAAAAATCTCTGTCTCGATTGGACGCTTGGGGTGAAGTGGTTTGAAGAGCAGCTCATCGATGAGGACCCGGAAAACAACTGGGGAAACTGGCAATATCTTGCTGGGGTTGGGACTGATCCTCGGGACCGAATATTTGATGTGCAGAAACAGGCCCTTGCTTACGATTCACAAGGAATTTATAGAAGACGCTGGCTTGGAGAGACGATTGAATTACAAGACCGGATCCTCTCACTTCTTGCCATCAGATCTCAGGAGTCTTCGATATGTCCGTCGGAGGTACTCCCTCCGGAAGATAAAAAGAATAAGCAAAGAATGGATGAAGTGAGATCGGCGGCTCGAAGATTGAATGCAATCGGTGTTATCGGTATTTACCAGAAGGGAGAAAAAATTGATCCCAACTTGGTTCGTGGACCGATTAGGCTCAAGAAAACATAGCCAGGAAAATATTCAAACAAATTAAAGACTTTAGAGGTCTAGTCTGAAATCTACCAGAAATAGTAAACTTTCTTAATAGTCTTTTATTCAGATGCCGATATGAAAGAAATCTTTCAATCATCTGGAGCAAAAATGAAGATCTCTATTCCTATACTCGCTGCCACCACATTTCTAACGATAAGCTGCTCCACACATGTTGCAAACCGAGGACCTGCCAGTCTCAATGAGCTTAAAGGGCTATCTATTCCTGAGGACTCTATAACTAAATTAAAGAGTATCTCATTTGCTATTAAAGAAAATGGAATCAAATTAGAAGAATCCAGTTCTTCATCATTTGAGGCTCCCCCTTCAAAATATTCGCTTGAAATTGATGGTGTTTTTTCTGGAGATATCATGGCTGCTAGCGGGGAATATATCGTAGAATACAAAGACAATGACGAAAAAGCGCAAAGGAAGCGACCTGGTAAAGTTAAGTATAATAACATGACGATTAAAAAGTTATACGTAGGCGGGAGTGAGTTAGAAAAATGGTATAAAGGATATGTTTCAGGTTCTAGCGAAAGAAAATCAGGTTCAATTATTTATTTGGATCGCGAGGGACAGGAAATTCGAATCAATTTCACGGGTGCTCAACCTGTTCGTTGGAAAGCTCCTGAACTCAATTCTAAAAAAGAAATGCATGCTGTAGAAGAACTCGAAATCGTTGTCGAGAGTATGGAAATTAAGTAAAGGTAGATATTAAAATAACAATGCAAGAGCTCAGCAATACCAGAGAAGGGACCATAAGAGAAAACTTATTCCGGACCCTTAGGTGAGTGAGAAGTGCGGCCATCATTAGAACAATGATTCCTGATGACCCGAGTTGAACAAGCATTGTATCTTTATTGATAATCATGATTACAAAAGAAATTTTAAGAATGCCTACGAGGTCTCGCAGCCAGTTCGGGTAGCCGTATTTTTTGAATTCCTCAACAATGTTCTGATAGCGGATACACCAAACAAAAAGCACCGAGCTAAAAACAATTATTTTTAAAATCTCGACAAGAGTATTTTGCATGAATTAATTCCTTTCTATTGTGATAGCTTATCAGCATGAGACTCATTCTTACAATCATTTCTGGATCCGCTTTTATTTTCTATGGACTCTTAATCCTAGTGTCAAACCACATGAAACTCGAATTTAAGCGCTATCAGATGGAAAGGTTCCGAACTCTTGTAGGCTATTTAGAGTTTGCAGGAGGAGCAGGTCTCTTGATTGGACTTACTTACCATCCATTGATGTTGATTTCTTCTTTGGGGCTAGCCCTTCTCATGCTCATGGGTACGATCACCAGAATAAGAGTTCGAGATCCATTATTAGAGACCATCCCTGCGTTTATTTTGATGCTGATAAATTCTTATCTCTTTTTATCTGAGATTATTTAAGTGAGATCCGAAACCCCGACCACAAAATCATATTTCCAAAACGCCAGAAAGGTCTAAACCATGGTCGCACATATGACCGAAGTTTAAGTTTGAGCCTATTTCCGTCTCGAAAAAACTCTAATTGAACAGGCCTCACCAGTCTAAAGCTTATGACATAGGACCCGTAAAAATAATTGAGGCTTCGATACGTAGAACTCACCTCGCCTATCGAACCATGAACACTTAAAAATGGTCCATGATGAATGTTAAGCTCACCGGGAGCGAATTCTCCCTCTTGCGAAGAGGCGGCAAACTCCACTCGGTAGGGGGGAACTTGCCCCTTCGTAAATGTTTCACGGCGCTGAAGTCTCTCCCATACCGAAGCTATCTCTATTTCAGAATATATAAACTCGCGTTCATAATCATCTAGCACAAAACCGGTTGGAATAGTTTGCTGTTGATTCACTTGAGATCCTTGATGTCTGCATACTCCAACATTTTTTTATTTGTCGCCTCAAGGTCTAGTTTTGGTGCCACCCCAGCTCTCTTCGCTTCAAGCCAGCGAAGGGCACATAGACACCATTTGTCTCCAGGTTTGAGTCCAGGAAAATTCCATTCAGGTTTAGGTGTGATGAGGTCGTTGCCTTTGCTTTTAGTAAATTCTAAGAACTCTTTGGTTAAGGTAGCACAGGCTACGTGAGTTCCTTGGTCCTGGGGGCCGGTCACGCAAGAACCGTCACGGTAAAAACCGGTTTTAGGGGAATCACAGCATTTTTTTAGAGATGAACCTAAGACATTGTTTGTTTGAATAGACATATTTTGCGCAATCGCGACCTCAGATAAAAAAATGAAGATTAAAAATTTCATAAAAATCTAGCACCTAGTTTAGGCCTTTAAGTTTGCTTTCATCGATGTTCACAAGAGTGAATTCGTTAAACATAATACACTCTCCCTCTTTTTCAATCCGCGCCTTAAAGCGAAAAGAAGTTTCGAGCTTATCCAGAAGCTCAACTTTTATCGTTAGCGCCTCACCAGGTCGCGCGAACGTTTTATATTTCGCCAGATGAACCGCTCTTAAAACCCCCAAGGCCCACCCATGAGTTTTTTCAGAGTCGTAATCAGGCACCGGTGAATACAGTTCTGTGATCAGAAGGCCTGCAGACTGAGTTGTCATCTCCTGCATCATCGCACCTGGAACCACTGGCGTTCCCGGGAAATGTCCTTGGAGAAAAAATTCCTCGCCCGATGGAGTGAACATGGTCGTGATTGAATTCTCCGAATACTCAAGAACTCTATCGACCATGAGGTAAGGAGGCCGGTGATGCAATCGTTTAAGAATGTTCATGAGCACCGTTTTTTGTAGCAGTCCAGTATTTGGAGAGTAGTTTGTGATCGGCATTGATTTCTGAGAAACCGACTTTCTCAAGTGAACTTTTTGCATCCCAAATTGTGTAGTCTTTATAAAAAGGTTCATGATAAACGATCGGGAAACGTTCAAGGACCTGATTGAGTTTTTGGTCGTCATCCCGTTGAAGAGAGTCGCAGATTGCGAAAACGCCATCCGTTTTCAGAACTCGAAAAGCTTCATGAAGAACTTTTTCTCTCACTGAGCGAGGAAGTTCGTGGAAGAGATAAACAGAAAAAACGAGATCAAACTCACCGTCCATAAAAGGAAGCTCTTCGGCTTGGGCCTTTACAAACTCAAAAGATCCTTTCAATCTTTTTTTCGCAACCTCAAGGTATTGAGCCGAGACATCAGACACAACGTAAGTTGAAAAGTTAAAACTTTTTGCAAAATCCACGCTCGCCGTTCCGACTCCGGCACCAAGCTCTAAGATACGCAGAGGTCTCTTCATGTTCGGGCGCTCTTTGATCTTCTGGATGAGACGTCTTCTCATCGGTCCAGCAGTTCCGGAAAAAAGAATTTCTACTTGCTGCTCATAGAGCTTCGCCGACTCTTCTGAAAAATATCCATCAGTCTGGAAGTGGTAGTTGCGGTGAAGATAGTCAGGGGCATCCCCCAGATCTTCTGGAGTGATATCATTTTTAACATTCAATTTTCTTCGCCGAGAGATCCGCAGTGAATCGAGAAGGAGTTTGGGGAAGTTTTTAACGTGCTCCTTGGAGGCCTTAGGGACGATGACATTGAACGGGTAGATTCCGTTGGTGATGTTCCGAGCATCGGCCTTGTGGATATCGATGACACCGTTTCTTAGGTGATCGATGAGGGCCTTGTTTTGTTCTCGGTAAGGAGGCTCCACAAAATAGGAGAAGCTTTTAGAAAGATAGTAGAGAGCTTTGTATTCCATGGAGTACAAAATGGTTTTGGATAAGTTGACGGAAAGGACGGATTGTTCGATGAGCTTTTTCATAGGCGGAGTATCTTCTTTTTATTCCAAAAAATACAGTCTGTTGAAGGGTTGTCTAGATTGGAATTGGCCAAGTTAGGTTCTCTCTTACAATTCCGACATGAGTACTCAGCTAAGACTCAGAATTACCGCAGCTTTTCCCGTATTTTGTCCGATAGTATTGCATGAGAATTCTGTTCTTTATGATATTCCTTTTCCCTGTGATGGCTTTTGGTGAATCAAAACTCAGCTTAGTCGTCGAGCTCGCTCTCAAGCGTTTATGCCTTGGTGGAAAAAACACCTTTTCAAATATTCCGATACAGGGACCTTTCAAAGAACACGTACCTCTGCGCTGGAACGAGGGAAAAAGAGTCAGAGGTTTTCCTTGGAACATATACGAAGGCCTAAATAGAGCAGCGTTTGCTCGAGACGTGATGATTTCTGAATCCGCTTCGCCGTACCTGAAAGATCTTCAGAAATTCATGAAGGAGAAAGAGATCAAACTTCAGATCATTGAAATCAAGGACCTCGAGACCGGAAAGTTTCTTCATTACGGCGGGGCCACATTTAATCCTTCAGCAACTAAGACTCTTTTTCTCACGGAACAGGCCCTCTGGGCAGAGGACTCCCTCGAAATTATGATTTATAAATTACTCTCTGAAAAATATTCCAAAGTTCCGCTTCTCCCGTTGGCCATCAGCAAAGATGGCAGAGCCCTTGCCCTGAAGATGATAGAAACTTACGATACAAAATATGTGAATGAACTGGAGCATAATGGCGTTTCATATACCAATGAAAATACAATTGGCCTCAACCAGAAAAGCAAGGCAGATACTAATATCCACGAAATTACTCACACGACAACGGACAGGAAACTAGCCTTGGGCCTTAACCCGGTTCGCTCTGGCCGAAGCATGTGGATTGAGACCAAAGACAAGCTTGCAGATCCTAGAATCTTGAACACTGGATATGGAGTCTTCTACCGTGCCGATGAGGTCGAAGCTAGAGTTCGGCAAATTGCTTACTTGAAATTCAAAAAACTTCCGTTTGATAGACTAGCGCTTGAGCTTAAAAATTTTGCATCAGTACAGATTCAGGATTTTAGCTCTCTTCTTAAAAAGCCTCGATCTGAGTGGGTCATCGATGGAGACAATTTAAGTCACCCTGAGCTTTCAGTTCGACTGAAGATTCCGGTTCCTAAAATTCGAGACTCTGAAAAGATTAAATTTTTTGAAGAAGTGATCCGTAAGAGACAGGAGATGCTACAACGATATTTATGATCGTTGCCTAATGCCAAGACACAAATTATTAATAAATTAATAGTCAGCTTAGAGACCTACTGAGTAAATCATTGCTCCAAAAAATTTTGTTCTGCTTAAGACTCGAATTTTTTGACCGAATGAAATATAAAATCGAAGACCTCTTCCAGATACCCTAAGCCTCTCATAAGAAAAATTCTTAATTGATTTTTATTCACTCCTTTTCATTTAATTGTTTTGCTTCCCTTATGCGTGATCTCGAACTCATTTTCCTATAAGCTTTGCGAAGTTAAATTTAAAACCCGGGAATTTTTCTCATGCAAAAAACTATTCTATCACTTTTCATTTTTATCTTTGTTTATCAAAACGCCTTCGCCGGAAGAGTGCAAGTTCTGCAGTGGATTCCGTGGAACTTTTTGCAGAAAGAATTATTGAATACACCTTTGAATTATACCCGCAGTCAATCCGGAGTTCATTTCTCTGTCGGCGAACTAAATCCCACTGCGAGCCATATTAATTTCGAAGTCGATGGTCGGCTGAACGGAGTAGAAATTAATCATGTGGGGATCGATGCCCAGAGTTCAAATCTCGCCTCGCGAATCACGGTCAGCGGAGTTGCGATTAACCAAGTCGTAACAAGAAATGTCGGAGGCAATCAGATTGAAGTTTCAATTCAGGCGGCCTGTTCACCTATCACCATTATTGTTCACAGATTCGAAGCTGCGATCACCTCAAATTTTTATCAGACAAGAACCTCGTATGATATCAATCTTGAAACCGTGGATCTAAATTTTCCTGGAGGCCAGTGGACGATAGCACCTTTCACTTGCTCGGGCCCATCGGGAGTTGACCAGACAATTACAAGCCTCGTGGCGAGTCTCTTTCGTGAACCATCCGCTCTTGAGACTTTTCTGCGTGATCAGCTCAGACCAGTCATCTCAAATCAGTTTCGAAAAAGCTTTTCAGCACTGCTTGCGAGTACAAAGGGTCAGCTGCAGAATGTTCGGATCTTATCACCCGGAGACTATGGTCTTCATCTCATTGCCGATATTCCTTTGAAGACCTCAAAAAATATTCTTGTCCCAGTGGTATGGGACTC
>JBBQGK010000012.1:0-52525 GCA_038322885.1 Bacteriovoracales bacterium
GCAACCAGGGGAGTTGTGTTTAATAATTTTTTCAAGGCCTCGACGTCAAGCTTTCCAGTCTGAGCATTGACCGGGGACTTGATAATTTTCATACCCGTCTCAATGGCATACGTCTCGAGCACTTCAAGGTCACCAGGGTACAGAGTTGAGGCCACGATAATGGTGGTTGATTCTTTCACCAAGCGAAGGGCCGTGCTCATCGCCTCATAGAGGCATGTTGAGCGGTCATAGAGAGAGGCGTTGATGGCCTCAAATCCTGTGAGCTGGCTCATGAGAGATTGGTAAATCCAAAGGGTCTGCAGAGTTCCCTGAGAGCGCTCTGGCTGATAAGGAGTATAGGCCGTTGTGAGACCACGAATCCCGCAGATCGGGCCCACTACATCGGTCACTTTATATTGAGGTAAACCATCTCCTAAGAAAGAAAGTTTCGAGTGATTTTTCATCGCCACAACATTTACGTGAGAGATGAGTTCTTCATAGCTCAGGTGCTTCGGCATCGGGACACTCTTCATCTTCACATCATCAGAGATGTGTGAGTAAAGATCATCGAGCGAATTGAGCCCGAGTGTTTTAAGCATCTCTTTGATCTCTTGATCATCGGCACCGATGTAAAACGGTTTCAATTCACGTTTGAGAGTTTCAGGATGGTAGTTCAATGGAGTATGAGAACTTTTCATGGGCGTCCTTGAAGATTGAGAACAAAAATTTTAGCGTCGTAATATGTTATGATTGAGGTGATGAATTGTTAAGACCTAAGAAATAAAAATGCATATGGTCAACCTACCTTAAAATGATTTTTGTTGTTAAGATCACATCATGGCCCTCAAACTTCTAAAAAATGGCTCACTTTTCGAACCTGAGAATACCTTTCAGGCAAATCTCGCCCTTGCTTGCCATCAACAGAACATCGACTGCAGTCTTGAATGGATTGACGGACAGTTCTGGTTGCATTCAGACATTCCTAAAGAGCGTCCTTTTACTATTTCAATTGATCAGGAATTGAACCGTCACATAGATTATTTCAAACAGAATTCCGTCCAAAAGGAGCTTCTCGCTCGATCCATTGGTGTGAAAGGCCCTTACCGTCCTAGGGTATTGGATCTGACTGCCGGACTTTTGGGAGATAGTTTACTCATGCTCGCTTTTGGTTGCGAGGTTTGGGCCCTTGAGAGGCACCCTGTGGTGAGTTTTCTCATCTCAAGTGCTCTCGCAAATTCTAAGCATGAGTACATGGAGAGATTTCATTTTGTGGCGGAAAATGCCAAAGAATTTTTAGCGAAAGAGGGAACCTTTGATACCCTTTATTTTGATCCCATGTTTGAAGATGCCAACCAAAAATCCTCACCAAGAAAAGAGATGCGTCTTTTTAGAAACCTGGTGGGCGAAGATCAAGATGCTCTTGAAATTTTTAAACTTGCGAAGCTCAAGAATGCCCGACGGTTGGTCGTAAAAAGACCCAGGCTTTCACGGACATTGAGTGATGAAAAACCCCTGATCTACGAGGGGAAGTCTACAAGGTATGATGTTTATTTGGGGCTCGAGAGTAGTTGAAAGATTTCTTTTCGTGACAGGGGTCTCACTTCGCTGAGTTCCTCGTCCAAGACACAAAAATTTTCCTGATCTCCAAGATGGATTTCGAGTTTCGATCTAAAGACATTGAGATCAAGAAGACCAGAATCAACATTGTAATCCGCATACAAAAAAGCCATTTCTTCTCGAGATGCTTCTTTAGATAAAATGCGGATAAATTTCTTTTCAAATCTCACTTTTGGAAGAATTTCATTATGCTGAAGTAGATCTCCAACACTGCTCCCGATATTAACGACCTGCGAATTATCAGAGAGATCGGTTTGCAATGCCGGACTCAGTTTTTTTAGATTAAGGTCGAGGTCATTTTTCCACACTTCCAAGCAGGCACCGTGGGCATAGGAAAAAATGAATAGAAGGGGAAGAATTAGAAATTTCATGGGCCATATTCACCTGAAACAGGCCCAAAAAACAGGTCTATGGTAAAGAATAGCCGGCCCCTTTTTTGGTTTAGTGAGGCCAAGAGCCTAAAAACGCATTGCATATCCGTGGCCAGCCTTTTGAAAATCTTTTAAACTCTTCTCCTCACGAGGAGTATTTATGGCCCAATATGACGTCTATGCTATCGGCAATGCTTTAGTCGATATGGAATTTGAAGTTCACGATAAATTTTTTGCTGATCATAACATCGATAAGGGTCTCATGACTCTGGTTGATGAAGAGAGACAAAACGCACTCATGAGTGTCTTGAGCTCTCAAGTTAAGAAGCGCCAGTGTGGAGGCTCAGCTGCCAACACCATCATTGCCGTTTCTCAGTTTGGAGCGAAAGGATTTTATTCCTGCAAAGTTTCAAATGATGATCTGGGGGATTTTTATTTCAAGGATCTCGTGGGCTCAGGTGTCGACAGCAATCTTCAAAAGCAAACCCGCCAAAATGGAATCACGGGCAAGTGTCTCGTCCTGATCACGCCAGATGCAGAAAGAACGATGAACACATTTTTGGGCATCACTCAGACTCTTTCAAAAGACGAAGTTTCTGAAGAAGCGATCAAGAACTCAAAGTATGTTTATATGGAAGGGTATCTCGTGACCTCTCCCACAGGTCGCGAGGCCGCGATCCACGCACGCTTGACTGCTGAAAAAAATAACGTGAAGACGGCCATCACATTTTCAGACGTCAACATGGTGAAGTTTTTTAAAGATGGCCTCAATGAAATGATGGGCAAGGGAGTTGATCTCTTGTTCTGCAATGAAGCCGAAGCACTCGCTTACACAGAAAAGTCCGATATGAAATCCGCTCGTGAAGAACTTAAAAAAATCGCCAAGAGTTTTGTCATCACCCTCGGAGAAAATGGAGCGGTGATCTGGGACGGGACGACCTTCATCGATATCGAACCTTATAAAGTAAAAGCGATTGACTCCAATGGTGCAGGGGATATGTACGCAGGGGCCTTCCTCTACGGCATCACCCAAGGACAAACTCATGCGGGAGCTGGGAAGCTTGCAAGCATGGCCTCAAGCAAAGTTGTTTCTCAATTTGGTCCGAGACTTCAAACCGACCAGGCGCAAGAGATCAGAAAACAAGTTTACGGAAAATAAGAAGGAATATTTATGAGTCAGTATCTTTTGATCAAAAAAATCTTCGACCAGAAACCAGTCAACGAAACCGTGGTGGTGAAGGGTTGGATCAAGTCCCTCCGTCAGAGTAAGAAATTCTCTTTCATGGTCTTGAATGACGGGACGACTCAGAAAGATCTTCAGATTATTGTAGATATGTCTCTTCCAAATTATGAGGAAGTGACCAAGCTTCTTCTTGGATCTTCGGTTGAAGTCGAAGGGCTCCTAGTTGCCGCCCAAGGCAAGCAGCCCGTCGAGATGCAGGCCAAGCGCGTTCATATATTTTGCGCCAACACGGAAGATTATCCGCTTCAGAAAAAAGAAACCTCGCTCGAATACCTTCGCGAGATTGCTCATCTTCGTTCTCGCACCAATACATTCTCGGCCGTTTTTCGCCTTCGTCACGTTCTGGCCCAAGCGACTCACGAGTATTTTACCAACGAATGTTTTGCTTATCTTCACACTCCGATCATCACCGCATCGGATGCTGAAGGTGCCGGAGAGATGTTTAGGCTTTCAACTCTGAATATGGATAAGCTTCCACGTGATGACAAAAATAAAATCGATTTTAAACAAGACTACTTCGGACGAGAGACTTTCCTCTCGGTTTCGGGTCAGCTTGAAGCTGAGACGTTCGCTGTTGGTGGTCTCGGTCGCGTGTATACATTTGGGCCAACTTTTCGCTCGGAGAACTCAAACACGGCCCGTCACCTTTCGGAATTCTGGATGGTAGAACCAGAGGCCGCATTCAACACTCTTGAAGACAACGCCGCTCTCGCCACTGGATACGTAAAGCATCTCATTAAAAAATCAATCGAATTGTGCGGAGATGAACTCGAGTTTTTAGCTTCTCGTTACTCTCCAGATAATTTGAAAACTCTAGAGCACGTCATGAACTCTCCTTTTGAGACCGTGACTTACACTAAGGCCGTCGAAATTCTCCAGCAAGAAGCTTCAAAAGGTCAGAAGTTCGATTTCCCTGTCACCTGGGGAATTGATCTTCAGACCGAACACGAGAGATTTCTCGCGGAACAATACTTCAAGCGTCCAACGATTGTGACGGATTATCCTAAAGACATTAAGGCCTTCTACATGAAGATGAATGGAGACGGTAAAACCGTTCGTGCAATGGATCTTCTCGTTCCTGGAGTGGGAGAGTTGATTGGTGGATCACAGCGTGAGGACAACTACGATAAGCTTGTGGCGCGGATGGAATCGATGAAGATGGATATCAAGAATTACTGGTGGTACCTGGATCTCCGAAAATATGGTTCAGTGCCTCACGCGGGGTTTGGTCTCGGGTTCGAGCGGGCCGTGATGTACATCTCGGGCATGAGTAATATTCGGGATGTGATTCCGTTTCCGAGGACGCCGAAGAATGCGGAGTTTTAGGAAATTCGAAGTGAAAAAATTAATCCTACTGTCTTTGCTTGCAAGTTGTTCTCATCAAAAAGCTATTTCTGAAAAAGAAATCGATATCCATTGCCAGGATTTGAACGTCCTCTACCAGAAGATCAATGTAATAGCGTCAAACTTTGTAAATTCAAAAACAACAAGAACAGCAGAGGGTGGATACTACAAAAGAAAAATGGCCCAGAATTGCAAAGATGGTTTTTGTGACATTATTAGTGATGATGCACCTCCAGTTTTAAGATACGAACCAAAGCATCCCGACGCCAATAAGAACGGATTTGTTGCCTATCCAAACATCAATCTTCAAATTGAAGAAGCCGATAAAGTTTTTTGGTCCCACGTTTATGAAACTGTCGTTGAAAATTCTCCCTTGCCGAATAATTTCTTCTTTAAAGACAAGAGAGCAAAAGCTTGTTTCTCTAAATATCCAAGTCTGAGATACGCCCTGGATTATTCAGTCTATTTAGGACGAGATACAAATCATCAAGCATTGACTCATCCATAGTCATTTAAAACAGACATCAGATAACTTGAGTTGGTATTTTTCGAGAGATCTTGGAGTGGTCTTCTTAGAAAATGACATATTTATGATAGTAGAATAACTTTATACCTATGAACCACTTCAGACTTGGTTTCCGCTCCGTCCTCCCGATCATCTCAGGAATCATTCCTTTTGGTGCCGTCATGGGATCGGCCTTCTCAGAGGCGAAACTCTCTTTTTTTCAGGCGATGCTGATGAATATGACGGTCTATGCTGGAGCATCACAGCTCGCGGCAGTGGATCTCATGAAATTGAATGCTGCTGTTTTTGTCGTCGTCATTACGGGCCTCATCATCAATCTGCGATTTCTTCTTTATAGTGCAGCGATGTCGACGTATCTCAAAGATGCATCTCCCTTAATAAAATTTCTCTGTGCCTTTAGTCTGACTGATCAGAGTTATGCAGCAATGTCTGGCAACCAAGAAAAGTTTAAGACCAATGAAGAAGCGACTCAGTTTTACCTTGGAACAGCAGCTTGCATGACGCTGACCTGGCATCTATCTGTCATGGCAGGATTTATTTTTGGAAATTTTGCACCATCTTCCCTTGCTCTGGATTTTGCCATCCCTTTAAGTTTTGTCGCCCTCTTAGTTCCCACTATTCGAGATAGGACCCATCTGACAGTCGCACTCTTTAGTGCGGGCCTGTCCCTGTTATTTTATAGTCTACCCTTAAAGACAGGGCTCATGGTCACGGCCCTTTTGAGCATAGCTATCGCTTGGGTGTTGATAAAAAAAGCGAGGAAGGTATGATTGGAAATAACTATTTTTTGACCAACCTTATCCTCCTCATGGCCGGAACTATTTGTATCAGAGGATCTTTCATCGCCTTCTCTGGGAAAATGACGATTTCACCAGACATCCGAAAACTCTTTACCTACATTCCTGCCGCCATCTTGCCTGCACTGATTGTACCGGCAACTTTTTTTTATCAGGGAAGGGTTGAATGGTTGAATGGCAAAGAACGGTTTTTGATTTTAACGGCTGCTTGTATAGCTTGCTACTTTATTCGTAACACTCTCTTTGTGATCAGTTTTGGGCTTGTGATGTTGTATCTTGTGACCAATTTTTAAGAAAAAAAACTAAAGTTTTAAGGAAAGTATCCGACAGGTTTAGTCAAACCTTCTAAGGACTATAAGTGAACTCATTTCGCGAGCTCTTTATACTGTGTGTGCTAACCCTGAGCGTGGTTATTTGGGGACTACCTGAAAAAGGACCTCAGGTGAGATCCCCCGCAACTGTCAATGTTCTCAATAAGTAATTAGCGAGCGAGCTTCTCAGTCGTATCTAGAGTCGCCTCAAGAATCTTCCCCATGTAATCGTAGTCCAGACGCTCATCTTGAACATCACAGGCAGCGTGATAGCAAGGGTCGCCGTCGCCACCGAAGAAATTTTCAGAAATCACGATCGCTGGAATTTTATTTTTCCAGAAAGAAGCGTGATCAGAGCGGTCAGTGCAAGCAACCACAACGTTCAGACCCAAATCAAGAGAAGAAATACTCTGCTTCATTTGTTTTGAGATAAAGAGTGAGTTGTCGATCGGACGGTTTCCGCCGAAGACTCCTGAGTTACAATCGATCACGTGAAAGGCTCCGTCTCTTTTCGAATTGTAGCCCATCATCTCAAAGTGGATGTCTCCGATGATATCGGCCTTGTTCGGAAGAGTGGCCACATAAGCGTCTGAGCCTTTGAGCCCAACTTCCTCACGATCGAAACCAAGGACTCGGATGGTACTTCCGTAAGAGTGGAGAGCGAGTTCTTTGGCCACAGTCAAAAGACCAATGGTTCCAGAACCGTCATCATTAGCGCCGGCATTTCCCACTGAATCGATATGAGAAGAAACGATTAACACTTTATTCGGAGTTTTTGTTCCCATTTTTTCAGCAATAAAATTTGAGCCAGTAGCAAAAGGGGCGAGTGATACTTTGAAGCCAAGTTTTTCGTATTCTTGCTTCAAGAACTCACGAGTAGAATCGAGGTTTTTGGTTGATTTTCTTTCTGTGATGGTTGTCTGAACTCCTCGAACCGTAACAGGAGTTACGCCAGATAATTGGGCCAGTTTTTCTTTAAAGAACACCATGTCGAGTCTTGTGTTGAAATTTTGCTTCATCGATTTCGCCATGACTGGCGTTTCATAGCGGACGGATAAAAATCCCATCGTATCATTATTCCAATCCATGCCGTCATGGGCCTGAGAGAGGAGGGGAAGTGCAAGAAGAGCAATAAGGTATTTTTTCATCTTTAAACTCTATGCCTGAAATTGGATAAAAAAAAGGGCCCCGAAAGGCCCAAACTGGAAAGTAAGATTTAATTTGATCCGTAGGCTTCTTTGAGCTCGGTATACATACGTTCTTTGAAGTTTCCGGCCCGTGAACACATCAGATCAGTCACATCAAGCTGGTAGTTAACAAAGGCGCCAAGCTTCTCATCAAAAAACTCATGGTAGCAGTCAGGGAACCCAAGGACGTGACCGAATTCGTGACGGATAGTCCATTGAGACTCGTACTCTTCAATCGGCTGGTTCGAATCCATGGTGATCTCGTTTCCACCTAGACCATTCACGTGAGGAACTTCTCCTGCTTTGAATACCAAACGAGGACCGTTCGCATAGGTCCCGAATCCAAGTTTCAAAGCCCAGTCGTTGAAGCGGTATTCGTCCTGGATATTATCTTGGAGATAAGGAATAAATTTTGCAATTTCTGGCGTATTGAAAGGCACGGTCATGATGTTCCCGACCCAAGTGACGTCAGTTCTTTTTGATTCGGGGGCAATGAGGAAAAAGCTGTACCAGTTCTCTCTTGCAGCAACGATAGTCTGTTTGTAGACCTCTCCCAGAGCATTAACTTTTATTGCCTGTGCTATCAAACTATCACAAGCTAACTGGTCACCACTGCCGTTGAGACAGTTGCGGCTTAGTGCCTCTGTGATCAAAGTTAATTTGTTAGCAGGAATTGAGGCCACATCCTTCAGGTCTTCAGCAGTAATTTTATTTGTATTGAGGTAGTAGTAGCCGCGAACATCAAGAGCAGCTTGTCCTTTGTATTCTTCGCGATATGGGTTCAATGATTTGTAGCGAGCGGCACTCTGATAGTTGCGATCCACAGTGCGGGCAAGCAAGATAAAAGCAGCATCGTCCATGCCTGGAGTTGTAGGAAGCTCATCAGTTCCAGTGAGCACAGCCTCCATATCATTTGGTAAGGTCGTCAAAATAGTATCGTACTCAGCACCAATGATTTTTGGATTGTAGATGCTGGGCTTATCGATCGGATGACTCGTACGAGTTTGCGGAGAGGTGAGACGGATTGACGTCGTGGGCGTTCTTGTTTCGTTTATTTTCGCAATCCACTGAGAAAGTCTCTGGCCTATTTTCATCGAACGAATGATCTCTGGTTCAAGATCAACTTCCATCATTTTGTTGTGATTTTTTTTGATTTGTTTGTTTAAGAACTGCTCATACTCAGCAGACGTTGTATCAAGATCAAGGTGAGGCCTGGCCGCCATGGCAGAAGCTGTCACAGAGAGAGCGAGCAGGGAAATGAGGGCCTTCATAAGTCTCCTTTGAGGATTTGAAATCTCTAGGACTCTACATTTTTCATTTCTGGAATGTATAGGAGGTGCGAAAAAGAATATTCTTTGTAAGAAAGAGGTAAGTGATAGATATTACTTGGGAGTTAAATGGGTTTTAGTGTAAGAAACAAGCAGTAACCCTTAGGAGGGACTAAAAAGGTCAACTTTAAGCGCGAGCATACCGATACATCCTTATGCGATTTCCACCGTATCTTTTAATTATTTTCGCCCTCTCTTGGCATGCCTCGGCAGATGATATGCCCGACAATAAATTTTTATCTTTTTGGAAATTACAAAAGGGCTTACTCACTTCAAGTCGCATCAATACCTTTCGCAAAAAATGTTTCCCTGTGGGTGATCTCCCTGCTGTCGATAAAAGTTTCTGCAAACAAACTGGTGAAGCCGCTAAGAATCTTTCAACTCTTCTCTCGGAGATCTCTGGAGAATCAGTCTCTAGTTCACGCGCTCTTAGCTGCGTTGATGGAATTCCAGATGACGTCTCAGATCTGTCAGGAATTTTTAAACGTCTCGAGGCGAAAGATGATTGCGATGAGCTTTCACCGGGAGAGTTTAAACTCAATCATTTTCTTCTGGAGCGGAAGGCGAATTCAAATTATTTAGCGACAGTTAATATTCTTTTTAAACGAATCAGCGGAAATAAAACTCCGGATGAAATGTTAAGCGCAGCTAACAAATGCCTTCATTCAGTTACTCCCTTTATGAAAACGGCGGATGACAGGACTCTGGAAATTCGAGTCCTCTCGCCTGAGCAAGTCGAGCAAAATCTTCCTTTTGAAAAAAGACCTCCACAAACTGTGATTAACATTGTGGCCGGAGTTGAGCAAAAAGAGGGAAGTGGTCCTACTTCTTTCCGCGATAATTCAGAGAATTTTGCCGACACAACTCCTTGCTCTACTTTCGTTCATGAGTTTCTTCATCACCTTGGTTTAAGTGATGAGTACAAAGAGACGTCAGATGAACTTGCAGCGCCTTGGGCATGCCGAGTGGTCCCTAAAACAAACACCATCATGTCTCAGTCCCAGTTATTTTTTAATTCAGTCGTTCCTCAGAAACTCGTATGTTCTTGCAACACGGCTGAATGTTCGTCGATGCGAAAAGCAGTGGAGTCAGAAAGCGAAGATGTTAAAAAACTCTTCGGTAGGCCCAACATAATAAAGTTCATGCCCCACAATCTCCAAAGTCATTGTCGTCCTGTGGTCAAAGACCCAGTTGATCTTGAACCAGACCAATCATTTTCTACTCTTCAAGAGAGCACGGGAAAAATTCTTTTTGAGTACCGTTCTCTTCTCCTTGTGAAATCGAAAGCGATTGTCTTGAGAGTAAAAATGGATTGCGATTGTTCGGGAGACAAGGTCTGTTTGGATAGTCTTAAAGAATTTAAACTCTCAAGTAAGCGTCTCGCGACCAGTTGTCCCTGGGGAATGGAGTTGAAAAATTCTTCGCTCCCAGCGAGAGCTGAGGAGTCAGGTTTAAGTGAAGATGGTGTGGTCATTATCTTGAGACCCACGAGCCTGCGCTCACTCATAACGCCTAAGCAGTGGGGCAAGATTCTCACCGGCAATTGCAAATCGGGTTCTGGGGGAGAGTATAGGTCGTGTGAGCGGTTTGCTTATATGTCGGAGAAAGATCCGTTGTGCAAAGTTCCTACAGAATGCAGGAGCGATGAATTCTATCTTGGTGTGGATGAGCCCGAGCATTAATCTATTTTGTTTGAGAAATTACTAAAATAGATCAATGATCTTCGCATTACATCCGAGCAATACAACCGATCTTCACAACACCATGATAGTGGCCTTTAAAAATAGCCGACACAATATTATTGGCATCAATAGATATTTGGGCCGACACTCCTTGGGCCGAAGAGCATGTCAGTTTATCTTTTGCGGGAGACATTTTACATTTGAAATCAAAGTCTAAATAGTTTTCGATCCCCTTGCCGGTGTAGTTTCCTTGGGTGTCAGTTTGGTTGATATTAAACTGAATCCATTGCGGAACCCCACTGCACTCGACTTCAGTAACGTTGAAGGTGAATGAATCAGAAGCAAATGCATTGATCGACGATAGAGCGAGAAGGGCAGTGATCATTATGGTTTTCATTTTTTTTCCTCGTTAAATTTAGCAACGTTTCTAGTGATATGGTTCCGTTCATTTTGTTTGGAACTTGCAGAGATTCGTTTAATGTTAATGCTTTGAAAATGTTATAATAGTTATGTTGCAGATAGGTAAAAGGATATGGATGGTAAAAAGGCAGAGTTAAAGAAAATATTTTGAATGCATGATTTTCAAGGGACTAGAGTACAGATTTTTTTCTTATAAATCAACCGGGGACCAGCCCCGGTTAATTTGATTTATTCACGATTTAGAGATTTGATTCGTAGATCAGTTAAACTATTTTGTTTTTGAAAAACAAACATAGTTGTCTGATTGGTAACCTTCGCCTGACCATTCTTGAACGAGGAATACTTTATTCACACCTGCGAGCACATCCTTAGAAACGAGAACTCCCGAAGAACAAAGATCTGAGCACTCGGCCACAGGAAATTTAAAGCGAACCATGTCTTTTCTTCCGCGTGGTGTGTAGGTCGAATCGTAACGAGCTGCCTTTCCGTTAAAAGAGAGGTCTGAGCCATTCACTTGGATCTCGGCAGTGATTTTCTCTCCGTAAGGACTTTTTCCAGAGCATGAATACGAAACCACCGAGGCAAACGAGGTTGCAGCGAATGTTAGCGCGACTAATGAAACAAGTATTTTTTTCATGCATATTCTCCTGTAAATTTTTTTATGCTTATAACCGTTGAAGAGTCAGTTGAATTCCTAAGAATCGTGATTGTATAAAAATGTAACGATTTCGATGAGCCTAAGGTCTTTATTTCATACCTGCCTAAATTTTCAACACCCCTGTAATTAGGTTCAGCCCTTAGAAATCTGACTGGGGTCCGTGGTAAATTCTCGTTATGAAATTCCTCATTTTAGGTCTGTTAACCCTCAGCACGTGGGCCCAAGCGGGAAATGTTTGGTTATCGATGAACTCATCGATCCTCAATTCAATTCAAGGCACTCTACCAAATAAGACCTTAGTTCAAAATGTCGGACCAGAGACGAGCATATTCCAAATTGACTCTAAGCTCGTTCCAGATATATCTGAATCGATTCATCACAAGCTCAATCGTTGCGGTGGCTTCTTCTCCCATCAAACTGAAATCGAGGCAAAGGACTCTATCGAGCGACTGAGCTTCTGGAAAAATAATAAAAGTCCTTCCCTCATCAATTACGACCTCGATTCTCAAGGTCTCATTCATTCAATGGTAGACAATGTTTCGGCAAATAAGATGGAACAAACCATTGTGAGTCTGTCGAATTTTAAAACGAGATTTTATACTTCTCCAGAGGGTCTTGAATCCTCTCGCCTCATCCATGCAACCTGGGCACAGATGAGTGGTGGTCGCAGTGACATAACAATTGAGCTTTTCAATCACAAACATTTCACTCAGCCGACAGTGATCCTGACGATCACTGGCTCGGAAGCACCCCAAGACATCATTGTTCTTGGTGCTCATGCAGACTCTATTTCAAGCGGCAAGATCGCCCCTGGGGCCGATGATAATGCTTCTGGTATTGCTGCTGTAACGGAAGTCTTGCGTCTCTTGATCGAGCATGATCTTCGTCCGAAGAAAACTATTAAGCTCATGGCCTATGCTGCGGAAGAAGTTGGGCTTTTGGGATCTGAAGACGTAGCGAAGAGTTTCAAGAAGGCCAAGAAAAATGTGATCGGTGTTTTACAGCTTGATATGACTTTGTTTAAGGGATCGCGCGATAAAGACATCATTCTCATCTCCGATTACACACATCGAAAACAAAATGAATTTCTGGGGAAGCTTATTGATGAATACGTGAAAGTTCCGTGGGGCTATGATCGGTGTGGTTATGGGTGCTCTGATCATGCATCTTGGATGGGCCATGGGTATCCCGCGTCTTTTCCTTTCGAGTCAAAATTTAACGATCACAATCCCCATATCCATACAGAGAATGATACTCTTGAAAACGCCGGAGACGTATCTCATGCCGTTCCTTTTACCAAACTCGCTCTCGCATTTATCGTAGAATTATCGACTTAAAGCTTCTGACAAAAGGCAAAAACTTCTTTCTTTGACGACCAAATTGCTCTCAAGGCATGATGAAGAGATGAAATACTCCTTCATGATTCTTCTTCTTGTGCTCATGGGTTGCGGTCATTCGGGTGACTCTCTCAATAAACTAAATCCCTTGAAACAAATATTTGGAAGTGATCACTCTTCTTCAAGTTCAGATACCGAAGTATTAGATGCTTCAGGGATCGATTTCTTGGCCCTGGTGAATGACCACCGTCATGGCCTTGGATCCAGTGCCATCACATATTCTCGGCCCATCCAGGATACTTCCCAGACTCATAGCCAGGACATGGCCAATCAAACCGTTGCTTTCGGGCACAGTGGTTCATCAGAGCGATGTGCAGAGATCGAGGGAGCGTTGGGTGGGGGGAATCTTTGTGGTGAGATCATAGCGATGGGACAAAAAACAGCACAAGCTGCATTTGATTCCTGGATGTCTTCACCTGGACATCGCGCGATCATTGAAAATCCGAGGTACACTCACACGGGTCTTGGTCAGGCAAAAAATTTTGATGGCACTATTTATTGGACAGCGATTTTTCTCGAACTCAAATAATCACAGAAAAGATTTTCCATCTCCGCGGTAAGTGAGAGTCGCACCCTCGTATTTTTCTCCGCGGATGAGATGCACTTGATTGAATCTCTCGCAGGCCTCTCCCGCCTTGGCGTGTCTCATAAAGACAATGTCACCGACAGAGAGTGAAAGCGTGCCCGAGTATTTCATCGGCGTCTGAACTTCTCCAGCGCCTTCATTTTTGATGAGGGAAAGGCCCTGAGGAAGGAAGGGCGTGGGAGTTTTAAGCGGGACATTTTCTCCTGAAGCAATATAGCCGCCACCCAAACAAGTAAAAATATTTTTCATGGGATTTCTTACGATGGGAAGAGTAAATCCCATGGCCGGAGCTAGAGTGAAGTCTTGGTAGTGATCAAAGAGGACGGGCGCAAAAAAGCCCGAGCCCACGGTGATCTCGCTGACACATTCTTCTTCACGAGTGCTCTTCATACTTCCTGTTCCGCCACCATTGATAAACTCTAACTTGAATCCTGAACCCTGGATTGTCTTAACAATGAAGGCACGGCGTTTGCGAAGTTGATTGATGGAGAGTTTTTTGAGAAAGCGCATAAGCCAGGATTCTTTATCCATGACCCCAGCAATCTGGGCCTCATACCCCATGGCCCCAACAAGTTTCAATTGAGGATAAGTTTTTATGACTTCAAGAATTTTGTGAACGCTGTCAATAGTCTGAAGAGAGGAGCGGTAAACTCCAAAGCGCACAAATGGTAGATCCATCGAGAGGTCAAGATCGAGGCAGATGCGGAATGGCGCATTGAATTTACCTAAGAAATGAATGTGCTCCGGTAGATCCGCCATGAGTGTAATCTCTGAAGGGTCCGCAGCAAGAATGTTGAGATTTTTTTTATCCATCGTCGGGTATCCCATCAGGATGTCTTTAAATCCCAGAGATTTTAACCAGAGAGATTCTTCGAGTGTGAAGCTCATGAGACCCTGGAATTTTGGCGAAGTCGCTAGAACTTTTTTTATCAGATGAACAGAACGGATTGATTTAGTGGCAACACGAATCTTCTTTGAACCGGCGTTGTCTATTGCCCATTGGATGTTTTTTTCAAACGCATCTAAATCCAGATAAAGTGCTGGGGAGCTTTGCTCTGCGAGAGCTTTTTTATATTTATCATAGAGATCATTCATAAACGTATAGTCGCTTCGATGGCCTGGTGATCGGAGAGAGGACAGTTTCCACCTTTCATATCTCCAAAAAATTCATGAATTCGTTGATCAAGAATCTGAGTCGTGGTTCCGGCCTTATTTAGGAGAATGTGGTCGACCCAACTTGAGGGCGTTTCGCTTGTGCGCTTGTAGCAAGGAATGTCGTAATCATGAGAAGCGACTTCTGGGTTTTTGAGAGGAGCATTCTCCATTGAGAGAAGCTTCAAGGCCTCAGTGAATTCAGAAGAGTCGGCAGCAATGCTAAGGTCACCGGCGAGAACCATAGGAATTCCTGGTCGAGATTTAGCTTTATACAAGTTTAAGATCTGATTGAGTTGAGAGGAGCGAGTGGTCTCACTCTTCTCAGCTCCACTTTTGTTAAGCTGGGTGAATGCAAGGTGAAGAAGTTTTCCATAGGGAAGTTCAGCTTCTAAGAGCATGACCCCTTTAGCGGCATAGCAATTGCTCTTTACGCATTTCTTATAGAAATCATAATCAATCATACGGATAGGCCACTTACTTAAAACCAAAAGGCCGGAAGAAAGAAGATGAGTAATCTTTTTGTCTTTGCCCAAGGCAATTTGGTAGGGATAATTTTCTTTGAGAGATGCCCCCACTTTTTTCCTAAAATCTGAACTAAATGCCGCCTCAAGCATGATGATATCTCGGTCTGTATGGGCGAGGGCCTCGGCGATGAGATTTTTTCTTATCTTCTGTTGGGCGAATTTAAATGGGACTGGAAGCATGTAGGTGTTCCACGCCAAAATTTTAACATCGACTGTTGGTGGAGGAGTTGGGGCCGGCGCCGCGATAGATGATCCCACAATCAGAAGTGAGAAGAATGCAAGAGATTTCAAATTCATACCGACCTCCGGTCGAGTTCATCTTGGGGAAATGGTTTTGGGTTTGTACCAGATTCTTTAATGTTTAAAGAGAGCTGGTCAAAGAGCTCTAAAAAAGAATCAACCATAACATCGTGAGTGCGACGTCCATGGATATTGTGACCACCTTCGTAGCACTGGATATCGTACTCCTCGGGTGTCGTGATGTAACCCATGTAGCAATTTGCATAGGATGTGATGATAACTTTTTTAAATCCACTCAAGCGTACGTGGTCAAGGATCCTGGCGCGCAGGCGACGAGCGGAAATGGTCGTGATCTCTCCCGGTACTGCGGCTATCAGAACATTTCCCAGGGCCATCAATTGAAATGGAATTGTTCCTGGAACCCAAGGAAGAGTCACAAGTGCGTCTTTCTTAGCGGTCTTCCGGATGCTTTCTGCAGTTGGATCAGGAAGGGGTGGAAATTTTTTCCAAGTGGTGGGCATGATCCCGAGGAGCGATCCGCTTCGATTATCGAGAACAATATCTTTTCTTCCGTGCGCCTCATAAAATTTCTTATCCTCAGGGTGCCTGATGAGACGGGCCTGCCGGTGAAAGCGAGAGACGAGCTTTAAGATCGAACCCACCGAATGGGGAATTCCTGGGCCCTCGAGAGTTCCTTGAAAAAAGCCGACCCCATGAGCTGGAGGAGCGACTCTATCAGACATGTTGGTGAATGTATGAGCGGAGCGAATCTCACCTTGAATATTATTGATCGGATTTATTTTTTCTGATTCTTTAAACTGAATCTCACCGTTAAACTCAGCGTTCTCATACTGGTCTTTATATTTTCCACGCATGAGCTTTTTTTTCTTATCCCAGATGAAATTTGGGCTCACGTCCCCTGCAGAACTTTGCATAAAGAGAGCGATACTGCCAGGCCATTTCTTTTCAAACAGGGCAGCTGCGACCCCTTTGTTGTCATGGTGAATTCTTTGGTTAAAGCTCGAGATGCTCGTGCAGTGAACGCCAAAAAAATTCAGTATCCCTCTGACCTTTCCATCAGTCCCTTTGATGAAAATTCCTTCCATCAAACGAGAGACTGCCTTATCTTTATCATCGATTTTAAGAGCAATGACATCGGGATTATTTAAGTAGGCCGTGATGGAGCGGTTGAAGGCGACTTCCTTATCTAAGGAGAGTTCAATTTCACCCCAAGAAAGTGTGCTAGGAGCACGATCTTTTAGAGCGAGCTCAACTGCGAATAGAGCGGCCGTGACGACCGTCTCAAAAACTCTCCTCTGAAATCCACCGATCGTAAAATTATAAAAGGGGTAGTGAGAGTAGCCCCCAGGTGCCGAATGAGTGTGCTGGGCCGTCACAAGAATATCTGCATGGGTGAGATTCCATTCCGGATATTTCTCGCGAAGCCTGTTCACAAGCTCCTGCTTTATTGCAATCGTCACAAACGCCTGCTCAAGATGAATGAAGATCACGGGAGAAAGATGATTCTGTTGAATGACCACAGCGCGTGCCCACAGGGGAGTTGCGACTTCTTTCACGACATTGTGAAACTGGCCATATCCCATCATGCCCACACCGGGAATAAATGACGTCATCTCGTACTTACCGAGACCAATTTCATAGAGAGAGTTCATGCCTTAATTATCTCCACTATTGGATGAGACCAAATAGGGAAATTTTGACTGTTAGTTATACTGGAGTGAGAGAGTCGAAGTACCGTCTTGTTTTTTACTCAGAAGAAGATTAAGAGGGATGGAATTGGTGAGGCCTTTAATATGCGAGATGACTCCCACCATGAGGCCTCTGGTCTGAATTTGGTTAAGCATCTCGAGCACATCTTCCAGAGAGTCCTGGTCAAGTGTTCCGAAGCCTTCATCAATAAATAAACTATCAATCTCGGCCTGTCCGCGGGTCATTTCCGCAAGGCCCAACGCCATCGCCAAAGAGACCATGAATGTTTCTCCACCAGAGAGGGTCGCGACCTTTCGAAGGCCACCTTCGCGAAACTTATCCAGAACGTAAAACTCAGGAGTGAGTTTCATGCGACTTCTAGACTGGTGAATAATTTCGTATCTACCCTGACAAAGTTTTAAGAGCTCTTCGTTGGTTTGCTGGATCAGATTTTCTTCGACTAACGACAGGACAAACGTTCTGAGCTCGTCTTTTCCAAGCACACTCTCAAGCCGCTCCAAGCGCGAGAGCTTATCCATGATGTCTTTTGATTTCAATTCCAGAAGCTTGATCTTATCTTGGCGCTTTTCCCAGTCATTTAAGCGCGCCATCAGAGCTGCGAGATTTTCACGAAGAGTTGTGACGGAATTTTTGAAAAATTCTTTTTCGGAGAGAAGAATCTCCTTCAAAGGGATAAAGAGGTCGGGCGGACTAGAGAGATCAAGGGTGAGGTTCTTTAGATTCTCAAGGAGGCGAGTCAGTGACTCCCGATTTGTCTCAGGGTGCGCAGGGGCCCTTTTAATCTCTTCTTTCGCCTTAATGTATTGAAGCTCCAGATCTTTTGACTGCTCACTCAAAAGTTGAAGGCGGCTCGAGGCCTCTTTCGTGATGAGATCATGCTTCTTTGAGCGAGATTCAACTGAGCGCCATTCTTCGAGGGTATTTTTAACTTTTTGATTTAAAGTGAGAATTTTTTCCGACGCCTTCTCTCCGTTTAATTCTTTGATGAGAGTCTGATCCATGACCCCAAGAGAAGTTCTCAAAAGAGCGAGATCCTTTTGGTACTCGGTGACTTCTGTTCTCAATTTTTCCAGAGTTTCCTCAAGAAAAGATTTTTCTTGAAGAAGTTTTTCCTCGTGTCTCTCACTTTCACGAAGTTCCCTTAAAAATTGGAGATCTGACTTCAGGGTCAGAACAGTTTTCTCGTCAAGGGGACCTGGGATGAGTGCCTGAAGTTTGTCTTTTAGAGCAGAGAGTTCTGTTTCTTTATTTTCTAAGTTTTTGGTTTTGATCTGATGATCTTTTCTGAAATTTGAGAAATCTTCCCGTGCCTTATTGAGCGAGAGATTGAGCTTATTCTCGGTCTCAGTTAATTGCTTCAATTCCCAACTTTTCTGACCCAAGGTTTTAATCTTTTCATCCAAATCAAGCATGCTATCAAGTGAGAGAGTGAGGATCGGACGGAGAACTTCCAAGTCCTTATGCTTTTTCTCAGATGCCTCTTTTAAACTGACTTTCTGCTTTTGAAGCGCTTTTTCTTCTTCCTCAAGACGGATGAGTTCACGGTCAAGCTTCTCAAGACGAATTTTTTGCCCAACTAAATCATTTTGCTTAATCGATTCCCTGAGAGTGGTCCACCTTTTATGATCGACTTTTGTCTCGCACACTGGACAAGTTTCAGACTCAAGAGTCGTGGGATGCTTTCTGCATATTTCCACCGCACTCATGAGTTCAGACAACTCCAGAGTTATCCTCAAAGGAGTTGCCTCCTCTTTTTTTTGTTTCACAGACGTCACCAAGTCCACTAGGCGAGACTCGGCCAGTACCATTTCTTTATCAATTTCTTGCAGCTGAAAATTAAGCTCGCTTTCTTGGATGGAGGCCTTGTTTTTTTTCTCAGTCTCTTTTACAACTAAGTCTTTCTTGAGACTCAGAGAGGAGAGTTGAGCCTCAAGGTTCTCCGGAAGTTCTTTTTTCTTATTGAGAACGATCTGCAGCTCAGAACTTTTCTCTTTACCTGCATCTTCGAGCTCTTTTAAGCGAAGGTCGGCAAGAACTCGCGCCTCACTTAAGTGCAACCTCTCGAGCTCCTTAGCTAGCAGGAGTTCAAGCTCATCCTGATGAGTCTTTAAGAGTTCAACGTTAGAGGAGAGTTTAAGCCGAGTCGAGTCAGCTTTTTTTGATAAAATTTCTAGTGACTCTGACGACACTTTCAGTCTTTCTTTGCCACTCTCAAGCTCTTTTAATTTTCGCGAAGATTTAAGGTCCATGTCCTTTTCCATATCGCGTGAACTTTGAAGCTTTTCTTCAAGTTTTAAAAGTTCCTGAAGTCTCGGTTCTTCTTTTTCTTTGTTTTTTACTGATGCTTCATGAATCTCTTGCAAAGTTTTGAGAGCGAGCAAGTTTTCATTCTGAATGCTCGTCAGGTCTTTTATATCTTTTTGCGTCAGAGCAAATTTATTTTGGTTTTTAAGACTCTCTTCAAAATAATGGTGAAGAGTTTTGTAAGATGAATCAAGTCCTTCAAGCAAGGTTAAGGTCGACTCGTTTTTTTTAAGCTCACTTTCAACGTTAATTTTGGAAGTCTCCAGATTTTCTCCAGGAGAATCTTCTTTCAAGGTACTCATCGTGACATCAAGATTGCGCTGGAGACTTCTTGCTTCTTCAAGTTCCATTCGAAGCTGGCCTGAGAGTCCCTCCAGAATGTCACCGGGGTAGAGCTTCTCAAGAATTTCTTTTCGGTCTGTGAAGGAGCTCGTGAGAAACTTCGCAAACTCTCCCTGATTTAAGATTACGCATTTGCAGAATTGATCAAAGTCGAGGTTTAAAATGTCTTCGACTTTCTTATCACTGATGTGCTTGGGAGAATCAAGACTATCTCCCTGCACTTCATAGAGGTCTCGTGTGGGAGATTGCGGTGTTGAGTAGAACTCTCCGTTTTGTTTTCTAACCCGGGCCCGCCAGAAAGCGAGATAGGTTTTATCCCGGGCCTGGAAAAGGAGTTCTATCTGCCCTTCTTTTTCACCTAGAGTCACGACGTCATTTTGCTGAACGGAAGTTTTAAAAATCTTTCCATAGAGAGCAAGACCTATGGAATTTAAAATCGTCGATTTCCCCGATCCCGTCTCACCAGTGATGGCAAAAAGGGGACTCTGCTCCATGATCTCTCGAAACGAAATCTCATGCTCACCCTTAAGGGACGCGATGTTCTTGATCCTAATTTCGAGGAGGCGCATGCACTTTCTCCAGGAGAGTTTTAAAATCATTCATAAGGTCGGCCGGTATTTCGGGAGCATCCGGAAACTTCGTCGCATAAAATTCAACGAAGAGATTCTCGGTTGATAATTCAAAAAGCTTATCACTTCTTCGTTCTTTTTTTTCTGTGATTCCAAAACTCGGCAGGTAACTTAAGAGCTCATAGCCCTTTGCCTCAATTGAAGACTTAATCTCATCGATCAGTCCCATGACGGGAGCATTCAGACTGATCTGGACTTCCACCACCGGTTTTAATTCTGAACTTCCTTCCAGCGCTTTGATTTTATCTCGCCAGTTTTGTTCAGTCGCCTTCACAATAAAGAGAGCGCGAAACTTTGGAATAGGATGAAGCTCAGAGGTCAAAACACCTTTTTTACAATCCACCATCACAACACTTTTTCCAAGAGTTTCTGAAAAACGCAAAGGGATAGGGGATCCTGAATAAAAAGTTTGTGCCCCCACTTTCTGTGGTTTATGAATGTGGCCTAGGGCCACGTAGTCAAAGCTCCTTAAAATTTCTATGGGTATGGAGTCCACACCTGAAAGAGAAATGACCTGCTCACTTCCGGCAGATTCAAAAACTCCTGCGAGGTGATGAAGCATCAGTAGTTGAGGATAGGTGCGAGGCCTCTCCAGATATGTTTTTAAGGCCGCAAGTGCATCACCCTCTCCTTGAGGCAGAATCTCATAGGATCTAAAAAATGGAAGGGCACAGACATCGACTTTCTCATCATCCTTCTCAATGGTGATCCAATGATCTGTGACGTCGGGAGAAAGCTTCCCCCAAACTTTTACTCTGTGAGGAGCGAGAATCTTTGCGGGAGCTTCAAGGAGCAAACCGGAATCATGGTTTCCGGCAATGATGAGGGTTTGAGTTTTCGTTTCCGTTGAAACACGATTGAGGAAATTATAAAACATCTCGAGGGACTGATGGGGAGGAGTGGGCACGTCAAAGATATCTCCGGCGATCAAGAGAACATCGACGTTTTTTTCTTTGATCGTATCAATTAACCACGAAAGAAAAAGCTCGTGTTCTGGAGAGCGATCCAACTTAAAGAGACGCTTTCCTAAATGCCAATCGGATGTGTGCAGGATTCGCATGGCCTACCGGGGAGGACGATTCCGGTTAGGATTATTTGGGTTCAAATTTTGATTGGGATTCGGATTTGGCCCGCGGTTCTGGTTCGGGTTAGGTCCACGATTTTGGTTTTGATTCGGGTTAGGCCCGCGATTTTGGTTTTGATTCGGGTTAGGTCCACGATTCTGGTTTTGATTTCTATTATCATTCCGAGGACGATTCTGGTTCGCACGCGGGCGCTCTTGAGTCTGCTGACGATTGTGATCTTCTCTCGGCGGGCGAGAAACAACATCAGAATCATATCCGCGACCATCGAAGGAGTCGTCGTCGTCAGGAAGAGTTTCGTCTTCGGTCGGAGTGTAGAAGAGCTCTTCTTCATCATCTAAGGTCTTCACTTTAACAGGAGCAGAATTAGGCTCGGCCACATCTGGCAATGAGTAATCCAGAGTCTTCTCTCCAAAGAGAGATTCAAAAATCGAATCCGCGAATTTCTTCGATGGGATCTCAAACGCTTTCACCTCAGCTTCAAACGCTAAAGCTTTTTTAGCCTTAGCATCATCGAGCCCAATGATCTTCGTTGTCTCATCAGTCACAAATTCAAATTCATTCGGGAAGTTTGCTTCTTCTTTTGTGACAGTATCTTTGAACAAATCAACAGTGTAGCGCTTGCGCACTCCACGGTTCGTCATCATCACAAACTGCTCGGTCAAAAGATGGAGACGGTCTACGCGTCCAAATTCACCCGTCGTAGTAGATACGAAATCACCTTCGCGAGGAAGACGACTTCTCTTTTCGCGGTAAACCTCGTCCTCGTACTGAAGACAGCACTTGAGCTGGCCACAAACGCCATTGAGTTTTGAAAAGTTTAAAGTGAGATCCTGGTTCTTTGCCATCTTGATCCCGACGTTTCCGTACTTGGTTAAGAAGCTTGAGCAGCAAAGCTCGCGACCACAAGGGCCAATCCCACCAATCGCTGCCGAACGATCCCGCACAGAAATCTGGCGAAGCTCAATGCGCATTTTAAGTTTTCCGACGAGTTCTTTTACAAGATCACGGAAGTCGACTCGCGCCGGAGCGATGAAATAGAAAACGGCCTTTTTCCCAAAAGAGGTGAACTCTACGTGGGTTAAGTGCATGTCTAATTTGTAACTTTCAATCAGATCGTTACAAGTGTTCTCAGCTCTTTTTTGTTGATTGTAAGCATCCCGGTCTTCGATCACATCATCTTCGGTCGCGACCTTTGAGATACTTCGGATCGGCAGCATGCTTTTATGAAACGGAACATCGTAGGGAAATGAGTTCACGTAACCCACGGCCATACCACGGTCAGACATTGAAACGACTTTTTGTCCGTATTCAATGTGACGTTTTCCTACAAGGAATGAAAAGGATCTGGAGTTACCAGGAAAGCGCACGCGCACAAAGCGGAGGATCTGGCCCTCTTTGAATCGGTTGTCTTCTTTTTGTTGTTCTCTATCTTCAGAAGACTCTTGGTCTTCGTATGAAGTTGAATCGGGTTGAAGCCCTTCTTCATCTTCTATAGATCCCACAGGGAGGTTTTCTTCCTCTCCAGTGATTTGCTCTGTAGTCATCTCACTATCTTGGAGATTCCGAGGCAGTATGTCAACGAGTTGTACGAGGGAAAACGTGCTGGCCCAAATAAGAATAGAAGAGGGCCCATTTTGTTGCATGTGGTTGGTTAAACGTATCCATTTCTTCGAAGTTTTTTATCCAGTTTACCAGAGCATTTTTTGATTTTGCGGAATCAGTTTGCATCGACTCCCAGCGCAAGACTTCATGAATCCAAAAATCGAGAGAATATTTTCCACGACTATAGGTTTCAAGAAATTGCGATAAAGGCATCTTTGAAGCTTCGGCCAAGAATTGATTCCAATCAGTCGAATCGATTTCTTCTTTCACGCGCGGAAGTCTAATGTGCAGAGCGCGAGAGTGGATAGTGGGAAGAAGTTTTTGCTCTAAGGTGTTAAGAAGAAAAATCGTGCTCTCACCGGTGGGCTCTTCTAAGAGCTTGAGCCACTTATTGGCGACCGTTTTATTCACGCGATCACCTTCCGTGATCACGGCAAATTTTCGTTTACTCTGCACTGGTCGAAATTCAAAAAAGCGAGAGAGTTTTCCGGCCTCATCAACATTGAAATCTTTGTACTCCGGTTTTTCAGTCTCCGGTAAATTTCCTAAAACATAAACATCCGGGTGATCCATCAGGTTTATGAGGCTCTGCTTGTGGCCTTCGACTTTTTGGTAATAGTCACGGATGAAATGGTGAGTGAAGGCGAGGGCACCACGGCCTTCGACGATATAAAAGTGAGCGAGTTGATCTTTCTTTGCGTGATTTAAAAGGATCTCATGAAGGTTCATGAAATGATTCTCCCCATGTCCTCGAGAATAATCTTCGTGACTTCCTTGGCATCCGGAGTGGCATCGATTTTCAAGATTCGTTCAGGGAAAATCCCTGCGAGTTCGCGGTAGCTCTCGATCAGTTTCTGATGAAAATCTTGTTTCTCTGATTCAAAATAATCTTTTTCATTTCCGCGGGCCTTTTGCCGCTCAACTGAAGTCTTATAATCGATGTCTAAGAAATAGGTACGGTGAGGAAGAAGATTTAAAGGATTGTGCTGGTGAAGTTGCAGTACTGTTTGGTAGCCAAGGCCACGGCCCTTACCCTGATAGGCGAGAGAGGAATCAATGTAGCGGTCGAGGATCACAACGGAGCCTGGGATTAAGAGATGGGGCAGAATTTTTTCATTTAAAAGTTGCGCACGTGAAGAGCAGAAAAGATGCGCCTCTGCGAGCGGATGAAGGGAGTACTTACTCTGCAGCACGGCCTCTCGAAGCTTTTCACCAAACTGAGTCCCACCGGGCTCACGGAGGGTGATAACTTTAAAGTCTTTTTGTTTGAGAAAATTTTCAAGCTCTAAGATTTGGGTAGATTTCCCAGAACCCTCTACGCCCTCAAGGGAGAGAAAGAAGCTACCAGGAGTTTCAGGACTGCGAAAAAGAGTTTTGATTTGGTCAATCGAAGGCATAACCAAATCATAGGCCAAATTTAAGTGAGGTGTATACTTTTAGAAGTCCGAAATCTGCTCGACCTGGGGCTGCTCAAGCTGAGGCTCAGGACTCGGCTGAACCACACCATTCATTGCGGCATCAAGCGATTGATCCACACCTGCGTTTAACAGGGATTCTTCAGTCTGTGGCTCTCTAGGGACATCGTCAAACGCCGGCTCATTTTGGGGATCATCACCCTGGTGAGTTTCAATAATCGTCGGATAACTTGATTCTTGGTACGCATTATTGGTGAGACCTGAGCGGCGAGAGCGGTAGTTATTATAATTCGAAGGACGACGCTCGCGGTTGGGTCCAAGGTCCGGGGCCGAACCAGTGATCGCGCGTCTTAGAATCAGATCAGAATCGTTGATGACAATATTTTCTGTTGGAGTTCCAAAAAAATAATAGCCCGACATCACAAGAGCGAGCATGCACGCAGCTCCCGCCGGAATCGCCCATTTCAGAGAGCGCGAAACTTCACTTTCTTGCAGAGATTCAATATCAATCTCATCAATTTTTAGAACCACAATCTGAGTTGTCTTTTGGCCAAGAAAGGCAAGACCTGAAACGTTTTCTTGTTTCATGACTTCCATCTTATGGGACTCAATTTTTTCCATGACCTTGATTTTTGCCGCTTGAAATTCTTCTTCACGAGGACACTGTGGAAGCTCTTTTCCACTATGAAGCTTGTGCGAGAAATCCTCGATATCAAAAATCTTATGCCAGGTCTCACCTTGATCTATTGATACTGCGTCGGTGAGTGAGAGGAGACCCAGTTCAATCTTCTTTTCGATGTCATCAAAGGAAAGTGGGTGTGACATTCTTCCCTGAACCAAGATCCAGAACCACTTGCCTTGGTCTGTTTCTTCTTCAGAATCCACGGCAACTTTAAAGATGTAGTTGAACTCTTCGAGGTTTTGAAAGTAGACCCAGTTTTCAGTGTTCAGCCTCTTAGCGAAGGCCCCATCAAAATCAGATTTATTTTCGAGAGCGTAGTGCTGGAGAGAAAGTGTTTCGAAGGGACCAAATTCTTGGTCGCCTATTTTTAAGAGCCATAGGTCTTGGGACTCGAGACCCAATTGCTCAATGGTATTATCTGACAAAGGTTTTAGATCAAAAAGAGACATGCAGGGATCCTTTTCTTCCTACCTATTTCGGTGCATTACTGAGAAACCTTAAACTGATTTTGACTAAAGAAGTTTAGCGGAGGATACTGCTCAAAATTAGGGGTGTTAGGCATGATGTCCGAGAGAGTTACTCAAGCTAAACAAAGATTCTTGCAGTTCAAAGATTGGGAAGATCGCTACAAAGAGCTCATCGTTTTGGGCCGCGAACTCAAGCCATACCCGGAAGATAAACGCGACGATAAATTCAAAGTCAAAGGCTGTCAGTCTCAGGTTTGGCTCTACCCAGAGTTTAAAGATGGGCGCGTGTATTTTCACGCAGACTCGGACGCACTTTTAGTGAAAGGGATCGTGGGGCTCCTCACGAGTGTTTATTCCGACGCCACCCCCGAAGACATTCTTTCAACCAGCCCCGACTTTTTAAAAGAGGTCGGCATCACTGAGCATCTCTCCATGAACCGCTCCAGTGGACTTGCGAGTATGATGAAACAAATCCAAATGTACGCCGTGGTTTTTAAATCCATGCAAAAGGTTTAAGATGCTCAATCGTCCAAGACGAAACCGACGTGATGAAGTGATTCGCTCCATGGTGAGAGAAAATATTTTAACTTCCCATGATTTGATTGCGCCTTTATTTGTGGTGGAAGGAAAAAATCAGCGCGTGCCGATTAAGTCCATGCCAGGCCAGGATCGTCTCTCGATTGATGAACTCGTGAAGGAATCTAAAGAGCTCTTCTCCCTCGGAGTAAGATGCGTATCCTTATTTCCTGCGATCGAGGACAAATTAAAAACCGCCGACGCTCGTGAGTCTTACAATAAAGATGGACTCAACGCCCGTGCCATTCGCGCCGTGAAGGAAGCCATTCCAGGAATGATCGTCATGGCCGACATCGCCCTCGATCCCTATTCAAGTGATGGTCACGATGGTCTCGTGGATCCGAAGTCGGGAGAAATTTTAAATGATGCCTCTCTTGATGTTTTAGCTCGTCAGGCCTTGTGTGAAGCAGAGGCCGGAGCCGATATCGTGGGCCCCTCAGACATGATGGATGGGCGAATTGGTTTTATCCGTAAAGCTCTTGATGAAGGCCAGCATCACAACACTCTGATTATGAGTTACTGTGCGAAATATGCCTCCGCCTACTATGGCCCATTTCGAGAAGCTCTCGATTCAGCTCCCAAAAAAGGGGATAAGAAAACGTATCAAATGGATCCGGCCAATGGTCGCGAGGCCCTGCGTGAAGCGGCTCTGGATGAAGCCGAAGGTGCGGACATGCTGATGGTAAAGCCAGGTCTTCCTTACCTCGACGTGATCTACCGCTTGCGGCAGGCGAGCTCGCTGCCCATTGCTGCATATAATGTGAGTGGCGAGTACGCGATGGTGAAAGCTGCGGCCGCTCAAGGTTGGATTGATAATGATAAAGTCATCCTTGAAACGCTCATGTCGTTTAAGCGTGCCGGGGCCGACATGATTCTCACGTATTTTGCTAAAGAAGCCGCCAAACTCTTAGGAAAATAAATGAAGTTTATTCTGTTTATATCTTTGATGGCCAATCTTTCGCTGGGCTATGTGTACTGGAAAGAAACCTCGAAGCCTCGCATCGAGCGCACCATCATTGAGTCGCACCCAGAAACAAAAGTGGTAGAGAAAAAAGTTTTCCTTAAAATTCCACACACCGGAAACCAAATTCAACTGGATAAAAAAAGCACAGATGCGCCAACTCCGATGGTGGAGTTTGATCAGAAATCCTACGAGCAGATCGTTGAAAAGGTCAGCGCAGACCGTGAGACTTATTTGCAGGAAACTCTGGCCGTTGAACCAGAAGTGATGGAAAAAATCGATAAGGTGAAAAAAAAGTTCTTTAAGGAAGCCGACAAACTCATCCTAGGTTCTGGAATGCAGGAGCCGACAATTGAGCAGAGACGTCAGCTACTTAATCTTGAAGAGGCCCGGGAGAAGGAATTTTCCCGCTCAATGGGTGAAAAGAAGTGGCAAAAGTTCAAGAGCTTCCGGGACGAATACAACCGAAAAAATTATAAGCGTCAGATGGAAGAACACACCCTGTTCATTCCCATGGAAATCTAGTTTAATTTAAAGATGCACATCCTGCTTAACCGCTTCTCCAGTATGGGGGACGTGGTCCTCACAACAAGTGTCATCAACTGGCTCCATTCTTATTTCGGAAAGGATCTCGTGATGACGTTTGTGACCTCTGACGAGTTCTCGGACATCATTAAAGAACATCCCGGAATAAAAAATGTCGTGAGCTTCGGCCGCCGCAAAGGGGAGAAGTGGAAAGATCTCATCCGAAAAATTGATGCCATCGATGAAGACCGGCCCATCGATCTCATCCTTGATCTCCACGCGACACTTCGCTCTTTTCATCTCCGCTGCTCGTACTGGAACGTACCGGCGTTGACCGTGGATAAGCGGCGCTGGGAGAGATTTTTTCTGACTAAACTTCGCTCCACTAAACTTAAAAAAATATTTGATTCAAAAATATTTGGGCTCGAGCCTCAGGTGATCCGAGTCCTGAAAGATTTTGAAAATATCTTTCAGGATAAACAGGCGGTCTTCAGGACTCAAAGTGCTCGTGGTGGTAAACACAAAGAACTCACCTCCCTCAAATCCCATCCCAGAGCAAAAGCGGGAGACTACATTGTGGTCGCCCCCTCGGCCTCGTTTCTCTACAAGCGCTGGCCGGTTGAATCTTTTGTGAATCTCACGCAAGAGATCCTTGCGAAAACTCCTTACGACGTCGTGATTCTGGCGGGCCCAGATGATAAATTTTGTGAAGCCTTTGAGAGAATTTCTTCGCCCCGTTTACAAAACCTACAGGGAAAAACCACTCTATCTGAATCCATGGCGTATTTAGAATATTCAAAACTCTGTATTGGAAACGATTCCGGCATGAATCACATCGCCGAGGCCTACGGGGTCCCCGTCGTGACAATCTTTGGCCCCACTGATCCTCGATTCGGTTTCGCTCCTCACGGTTCAAAATCCGTGACTCTTTCTAAAGAGCTGTGGTGCAAACCCTGTTCTACCACCGGAAAAAAAGATTGTTTCCGGGATCAGCACTACTGCATGCAAATGATCACAGTAAAAGAAGTTGAAGCCGCTGCCCTTAAAATTCTGGAAACTCCATGATCGGAATTTTGCACTGGGGACTTTTTTTTCCCATCCTCTGTCTCCTTAGACTTCTCTTCTTTTGGCTCCCAGCTTTACGCTCACGTATCTCGTTTGAGAAAAAAAATCTCAGTGAAACTGGTTGTGAACCATTTTCGCTCACTCATGAAGTGGCAGATTTATGTTTTGAATTCTCAAGCGAAGGGGAGTTTCAGCAAGTTGCTGCCTTGATTGAGGACGCGATCTCGCTCGGAAAAAAATGTGAGCTGGTTTTTTTCTCGCCGAGTGTGGAAAAGACGATTCAAAAACTTTGGGAAAAGCACCCCACTCAGATCCGCTATTTCCGCTACCCTCTGGCGAGTTATTTCCCTGGATCAACGTTCATGGACTGGGCAACCTCGAGGGAGCTGATTATGGTTCGCTATGATTTATTTCCAGAGTTTCTGCTTTGGTCAGACGAAGAACATATTTTAAAAATGGTTTGGCTCACGTTTAAAAAAGAGCGCTTAAATGGCAAGACTCCATCGTACTTGAAGCGGCTCTTTCTCAAGACCTCAAAACTCTCCATCTTTGCGACTGAGGAAGATGCGGCCTATGCCGAGAAATGGGGACGAGGTGGCGAGGCCTACGACTTTCGGATGGAACAGATTCGTCGGCGGTTAGAAAAAAAAGATGAAAAATTTCGGGATGTTTTTCCCGAGCACGTAAACCTGAAATCCCAACTCGACCTCTATCCGCGTGGAAAAAGAATTCTCATGGGCAACACCTGGCCTGAGGATTTAGATCTCTTAAAAAATTTACCAAAAGAGTATTTCGTCGTCATCATCCCCCACAAGCTTGATGAAGAGATTATAAGCGAGATGAGAAAGAGACTGTCCATCATGAAACGCGATGATCTGATCATCGCCAAAAAAGGGATCCTCTGTGAGCTCTATGGAGATTTCGGAAAGTCCTATGTCGGCGGTGGTTTTGGGGCGAGTGTGCACTCGCTTCTAGAACCCTTGATCTCAGGCTCTGAACACATTGCTTGCGGGCCAGTTCATCACCGCTCAACTGAATTTGACCTATGTCAGCGTTTGGGACACTTGGCCGAAGTAAAAAATGAGCAGGATTTCTTGAATTGGGCCCAGGAACATCTTCCTCTCACACCCTCCCATGCTAAACTAAACACAATTTTTCATCACTACCCGAAACTGCGCAAGGAGCTTCTTTCATGCTGAAAAACCGGTACCAAGAAGTACTCGTCGGGCTCAATCTCATGTCGCTTTTGCGTGGTCTTATTTCGCGCTCGAGAAAACGCACCACTCTTCTCATCGGGGATCACCGCTTTGAAGCTGATAGCTATGCCGCAAATTTTTTATCTGAAATGGAGATCAATGCTCTACTGCGGATTGGAAAAAGTTATTCCATCCCTGAGCTCCTAGACCTTCGTCAGTTTCTCTCCCCAGCACATCTGGAATTTGTGATGGGGGACACGAGGCTCAAACTGGGGGCGGCACCATCAGAGAATTTGCGAGAGGTCCTTCGTAAGTATCCTGAGCTGGTTGATAAAAACGAACTCATCTCAATATTGGAAGAGGCGCCTGAAGTATTTAATTCATTTTTCACAGAAGAGATGAAGCGCTTTGAAGGCCTGTGTTTTGATGCGGGCCAGAGACCCAAAGGCTTTCGCTTTGATCTCCAGGGACCTAAATGGTTCAAGGATCTTTATAAAAAATTTGCAGAACTTATGAATAAAGAATACGCGGTTTCAAAAGATTTGAAGTTCGCTGGGCTCTTGCATCTCCTTGGGGTAGCGACTGAAGACAAACTTAAAACTCGTCTTACTCCGGAAGAAATTCCGTATTATTTCTTCCGACTTCTTTCTCCTGTTTATCGCCTCCATGATTTTCTTCTCACCACTCAACTCAAGCGCAGGCTTCTCCTTTTAGGTGGGGACTATAAAGAAAGCTCAGTTCAGTACTGGCAGCTCCATGAGAAAAAATTTGAAAATTTACTCCTCGCGAGTTTTGAAGGTGTGATCTCGGGCGAGCGCATTTTATTCTTTTCGCATTTTCCCGATGAAGTTCCCTTTGGGATCAAGTCCCCATATCCTCTTTTTAGAAAGTCTCAGATGACCCCGCTAAAACGAGCAACCTCTCCCTTTCCTCCAACTTCGCTTACTTTCATGACTGATGAAGACGCTCTAGGATCAGTCACGCCTTATAGGGTCTTGGCCCGAGAAAATGAGATGCTCTCCTACCAGTGTCCTTATCCTGAGCTCCCAGGTTCAAAGTCCGAGTTCTATGATAAATCTTTAAAACAGTCCTTTCATGAGGACTCCGAGTCTCTCCCTTTTGAAGAAGTTCCCTGCACCCCTCAAGGTGTTTTGAGCGTGACTCTTGATCTTCGTCAATTAAGAGAGGCACGCAAGTCCGAGGCCCCTGTCCTCACAAGGCTCACCATGGACATCGCCGAAGACGAGGAAAACATTCAAGGATTTGAGTATTGGGGACCCTTTCGCTACCGATCTTTGGGTCTTCTTGCCCTCTGCTATGGAGTTGAAGGCGTTTAAGGTTATAATAGAAAAATGAGACGTTTTCTTAAACAACACGGACAAACAGCAGTTGAGTATTTGCTTATAACGGCAGTCTCGATTGGGCTTGGGGTGACCTTTTTTAAGAAGGCCTCAAATCTTTTGATCAATGATCAGAATAGCTTTATCCGGGGATACCTCACCAAGTATCAGGGCATTCTGAATAATTCGACCGGGGCCAATGGCAGAAAATACAATAGATTCACCCTTCAGCGTCGTGGCCGCCGATAACACCTTAAATTCCCTCAGTCTGTCATTTTTACATTAAGCATTAAATAAGCTGTGGCGCTTTGCGTTATTGCGATATGGTTCTCCTCAAATAGGTTATTTAGTTCCTTTTCGAGGAGGAAACATGAAAACAACATTACTAGCACTTGCTATGTCCATGACATTTGCAGCTGCCTACGCCCAATCAGAAGAGAAGATCTTAAACTCTGATCCCATTGACGTTGATGGATATCTCCATGAACGCCAAGTGACCGACCATGAGCTTGAGCAGATTCGCGGAGAGATCCGTAAGCAAAAAAATGAGTCTTCTTTAAATAAAGAAAAGACCAAGGGTTTTAAAGAGCTCTCTAAAACAACTGAGAAACTCTCTGAGACCACTGAAGAGTATCTTGATGAGAAAAAAGACGCTCAGAAAGACATCGCGGATTACAACGCCAAGATCAAGTGCTTGATGGAAGAAAATCCAGGTGCTGATTGTGATAAATACGTTAAAAATCGTAGAGACGATGAAGCTCCTGTCGTTCAGGAAGTTGCTGTCGCTCAAGCCGCTCCAGCTGCGTTATTAGTGGTTGAAGCTCCTGAGAGAGACGGAATGGGAGACCAGCCGTTTGAGACGATCAAGCTCATCATGGATGCCGGTGCGACGAACTACTCTGGTGATAAAGAAAACTTGTCAGCGACCTCTGCTGGTCTTCATGTTGAATCCAACATCAACAACCGTTTCAGCATGGGCTTTGGGATGAACTACGCTCAGCTCACGACACAAGATTATGCTAACCAAAATTTTGGAAGTAACAGTGGCTTTTATAATCCAACTGGTTATTACGGAGCTTACGGATCGGATGGCCGCGAGATTCAATTCAAGAAATTTGGTGTGGATATGAACGGTAAGTTCTTCATCACTCAAGGTCGCAGATTTCGTCCTTTCGTTGGATTGGGCTTAGGGTTCAACACCGCGAGCTTGAACTACAGCAAAAACAATAGCTACACCTACGGTAACAACAATTACGGTGGTGAAACTTATAAGACAAACTATCTGTCTGGTGCGCTCATGATGGGTACTGAAATCATGATCACAAGTCAGATTGGACTTAACTTAATGGCGACGTATTCTACTGGTCTCGGTTCGGGTCTCTCGAACAGTGGCGGGAAGAATAACAGCAACAACCCAGACCAAAGACGTCTTGGCCAACTTGCTGATGACATCATTAAATCAAATGCACTCTCAATGTTCGCTGGTCTTGTGTTCGTTTTCTAAACGATCCAGTTCTAAGTCGAATCGTTCTCCTCGAAAAAGCTCGCTCCCCAGCGGGCTTTTTTCGTTTTTGAGAGAGGACTTTTGTTTACTCCAGGTGTAAGGTGGGCCCATGAAACGCGAAAATGATAAATCTGGAGTGGGTACCGCCCTTTTTAACTGGTTCCCTGGCCACATGGCCCGCGCCCTTCGTGAAATCAAGCAGCGCCTGCAGTTCGTGGACGTCGTCATTGAAATACGGGATGCGCGTGTTCCGGTTGTTTCTGGAAACCCTGAGCTCACAAAAAGCATCGGTCAAAAAAATCATGTGATCGTTTTAAATAAAGTGAATCTCGCTGATCCTCTCGTTGTGGAGGAGTGGCAGAAATGGTTTGAGAAATCGGGGAAGACTTTTCTTTTTGTCGACTGCTTCGATAAAGTGGCCCTTAAAAAGATTCTCACCCTTTCAAGAAATCTCTCCGAGTCGACCAGGCTCAAATCTGATCCCTCTTCAAATCCGCAAAGAGAAAAATTAAAAGTCATGATCGTGGGGCTCCCAAACACAGGGAAGTCGACGATCATTAACCAGCTCGCCAACAAACAAGTGGCCAAGGTCGCCGACAAACCGGGACTCACCACCATCCAGTCCTGGATCAAGATAGAAAACGATGTGGAGATGCTCGATACTCCGGGGGTTATGCCTCCCATGATTGAGAATAAGCTCCACGCCCTTTGGTTGAGTGCCATTCATGCTATCCCGGATGATATTGCTGACGAGGAAGATACGGCCTTGTTTATCATCAAGCACATGATCGAGAACAAATCTGTCATGTTCATGGAGAAGTACAAGCTTGAGACTCTGGATTTAAGTCTGGATGAAATTTTACAAAAGATAGCAACCCTTCGCGGAGCTCTCAAACAGAAAGGACTGCCGGATCTCTCGCGCGTGCATAAACTTGTGATTTCGGATTTTAGAGAAGGACAATTTGGCAGGGCCTCTTTTGGAAAAGCACCAAAGGCTTAGATCTCCTGACTCAGCCATTCGAAGGCCTCACGATCCCTCAGCATCACTTTCTGATCACCATCCACCACCATGAAAGTAGGGAAGTGTTCAATCCTTAAATCCCGAGCGAGATCGCTCGTCTTATCGATGATGACTTTATCGCTGATGATTTTTGCCTCACGTTCATTCTCGCCATTTTGGTTCTCCATACCCATGATGACTACGAGGGCAACCTCTCCTGGGCGCTTGAGCTTAGTCAGACCTTGTTTTAAGAAGAGGGCATACTGTTTACAGGCAGGACACCAGGGAGCGACATAAACAATAGCGCAGAATTTTTTTTGACGGCATTCAGTGGATTGGATGAAGGTTGAACTCACTTGCATGGGGCGAAAATAGTTCATCACCTTATAGCGGTAGGTCCAGATGCCCAAGGCGAGGATGGCGACAGCGAGGAGATTTGTCTTCATGCTTAGAGTTTAGCTCTAATTGACAGTAACACCAAAAATTTTTCCGACAAAATAACTGAGGACCATGGCCATGGCACCCCAGGATACAATTCTGAGGCTACCTTTCCAAAGCTTGGCCCCACCTGCATGAGAAGACCAGAGTCCCATACCAAATAAGGCGATGATAGAAACGACTGGGATAGTGGCCTCGAGAGAGTATTTGTCCGGTAAAAAAATAACAATCAAAACGGGGAGAATAGCACCTGCAGAAAAAGCGAGGGCGGAAGCGACTGCTGCTTGGAAGGGTCTGGCCTGAAGATGAGAGAAAATGCCCAGCTCATCTCTCGCGTGGGCACCGAGCATATCGTGCTTCATGAGCTGGGTGGCAACTTCGTGAGCAAGTTCTTTTTTGAGTCCGCGGCCAACGTAAATTTGGGTCAACTCTTCGAGCTCGTGTTCCGGATCATTTTCGAGTTCAATTTTTTCCTTGGCGAGATCGGCATTTTCCGTATCGGCCTGAGACGAGACCGAGACATATTCTCCTGCGGCCATAGACAGGGCACCGGCTGTTAGAGCCGCAATTCCACTCAGTAAAATCTGGTGGCGACTGGTAGAAGCCGAGGCCACCCCAACAAGGAGACTTGAGGTTGAAATGATCCCGTCGTTTGCACCTAGAACGGCGGCCCGAAGCCATCCAATTTTTTCACTTCGATGATTTTCAGAATGCTTTCTCACGGATTCCAGTTGTTTTGGGTGAACCATCAATGGGAGCTGTTCTCAAAGATATTATAAGTATTCCCATTTTAAGTCATCCATACGATTGGAGGTGAAAAATAATTGATTCTTAGTGCCTAAATTTTAATCACCCTCTATAAAAAACTCTCCTCTCCATAATATCTCCAGCTTCTTATCAGATAATGACCCTATAAAAACAAAGGGTCTTTTGATGAAATTGCTAGTAGGGGTTCTCTTCCTTTTCGCCTTCTCTACCGGCGCTTTCGCTAGTCGCTTATCGATCAATCAGATTAATCATCTAAAAGATAAAATTATGGAGTGGCAAACCACAAATAGTTCACTCCCTGAGTTTTGCAGCAACATTCATCTTGCATACAATGCTTCCCAGGTGATTCTCAGTAACGTGACTGCAGACCTGAAGGACTTGGCAAAAAATGATTCTAAGGTTCAATCAAGTTCAGCTATAGAACTTAAAGAATTGCAGGATGATTTTGAACGCAAGGCCGAGGAACTGAATCATATTGAAAAAAGCTATTGTCGATAAATCGTAGAGTTCCAGACTGACTAGATTCATAAGACTAAAAAAATAATTCGCTCCATTCCTTTTTCATCAAACGCCACAATTTCTCCAGATTCTTTTGCCAAAATCAAAGGATGAAAAAATCTATTACAGCCTTTTGTATGATGATGATGACGTTCACTTTATTGAGCTGCGGGAAGCCCAGTGGCCTTACTTTCTCAGACGGATCTTCTCCGAGCTTCAGTGCCGCCCAAGCGACCTATGTAAACCTTAAGGCCCAAGTTCTTACTCCTTATTGTATTAGCTGCCATAGTAGCGCTGCTACAGAGAAGGGTTTGGCGGCATGGATTGTCGCGGGGGATCCGGAAACGAGTTTATTGTATACAGAGATTAAGTCAGGACTAATGCCGAAGAGTAGTGCTCCCTTATCAACTTCAGATTTAGAAATGGTGCGAGTCTATATTGAGAATTTAGGCTCGGCATCTATACCAATACCTGCACCAATTCCATTTCCATCTCCAACTCCAACTCCGAATCTCATCACCTACGCACAAGTGAAGGCCCGGATTCTAAGTCCCTATGGCTGCACAAGCTGTCACAGCGTGAGTTCTGAAACAGGCCTCGCAAACTGGATAAATGTAACTTCACCTTCAAGCAGTAAATTCTACACCACCGTAAAAAGTGGATCGATGCCTCAAGGTGGTTCTCCTTTATCGACAGCTGACAAGGCCTATGTCCTTCAGTATGTGAAAGATTATGCAGCTTCACACTGAGAGTTGGTTCAAAAATCATTCTCATCAATCATTTAAGAGTTCAGGTAGACGCGAATAGTTTCCCGTAAATGTCGTCGACTTTCTATCAAGCCACAAAAAATCTGGCCGTTGATTTGAAAGCCATTCGCCACCGATGATGTGTCCATTTGAATCTATATCCAAGTAATACTCATAGGTACGAGTTGTATATCGCTGACCACTTGTTCCGATCACGGGCGTCCAGCTATTGCGAGTGAGAAGATAAACGTAAGACACAATTGTGCGTACTCGGATCATGCTTACTGTCCCCGGAGCAGATGAACTGAGAGGCGGTAAATTTATATTACGAATGGTTGATGTATAGTGATGAGGCAAATGATTCCAGACTTGAGAACCTCGATCAATGTCGGCGATAAAACCATCTCCAGCAAGTCCAATTTTGTTTGTCAGCACAATATGAAAGGCCCCTGCATTCATATCATCGGCACAATTCTCAGACGTGCTGGTTGAGCTTCCGCTGCAACGGCGACCCATCTGACTATTGGCACCAGCGTATTTGCGAGCATAGTACCAACTCAAAATGCCCTTAATGTCCGAAGAGCCGAAAGGAATTTTTATGCCATCGGGATTGGCCAGTACAATGGGTTTGGGTTCATGGTGATTCAAGGCAGCTCCTGCCCATCCGTCACAAATTCCTTCCCAGCTAGCTGAACCTGAGCGAGCGTAAGCTGCGATTTCATTTTTTAAGGGATAATCATAGCGGCCAATGAGGAGATCGTATTTTTCGGAGGGTGCAAGAGCGGAGAGTTCGGCGATACTCATGCCGGCAGCTTCAGTTTTGGTGGGAGAGATTAAATTAAATCCCGAAGGACGAGCAGCATTCCATCGATAGTTGATACCACCTTTGTTGCGGGCCCAATAATCGCTCGACCAAAATTTTTGTGTGTCTGCCACATGGCCCGTCAAGGGAAGTGAAGAAAAGTTTCGGTTAAAAGTTGTACTCATAATGAGAGGATCAGAGATCCTCGTCCATGCGCGGTCCATATCGGGTGCCGAATGAGAAAGTTGGATGGTGATGAGCCCTATGAGCCCAGTTAGAAATAACTTCATGAGATGACTCCTTGGTTAGATTCAAAGAACTAGATTGACTCTAATGACTTTTATCTTCGTAAGGAAGGATCTCTTTTCATTTCAATCTTTAGTTAGATTCATGATGAAGTGAGCTAAATCTATAGGTAGACGATCAAAGGTCAAAGAAAGAAATGATTGATTATTTGCTTCGTTAAAGAAGTGAGGTTTCTAGTGTAAGACATAATTTTAAATTTCATTTCTTTGAGCAATTTTCTTTGGTCTGGTTTTTTTATTCGTTACCAGGAGTAAACAGCACTCGCGCGGTAGGAATCATATCGTCCATAAAGACCGACGAGGGTACTCGAAGGGCCTTGAAGAAATTGAGCAGACGCTTCTGCACTCCATGAATTGGTGATTCTTCGATTGACTGAGAATTTATAGATCGAAGAATTTCCACGCTTATCAAAAATTCCACCTAAGAGAAAAGTTGTTTCTTCTCCCACTGGCACTCGCGCACCGACTGAGATCGCCTCTTGAAAAAATGATCGCAAAAAGTTGATCTGGCTTTCAACCTGTCTCTTCTGACGAATGTATTCTCCGATAAAAGTGATCATTCCTAGGGGAGTCTCGAGATTTTTTTCAATGGCACCCACAATGGTTGAGGTCTCACCGGGGACTCTCTGATCACTCATGGGCTTGTACCAGTTGGCACCACCTTTAATCGCAAAGCTTCCAAGGGGGATGGTAAATGTCCCGGCCACCACCTGATGGCGATAGTAGAGGGGAATAAGATGAACTGGAGAATCGACTAAAAGAATTTGTTTTGGCTTTGAGGCGATCAAGGTCGCATCAACCTGGGTTAAAAGATATGGACTTTGGTTGAGACCATTATAATAAACAAACTGAGTCTCTAGCTTCTCTGATTTTCGTTGAACCTTGAGCGTAATATTATTGTGAAGTGAGTTTTGAATTTCTTTTGAACTTAAATATTGGTAGCGGACGTTATCGGGAATGCGAAATTCTGTGGTGTCGGATTCAACAGGTAAGCGCTTTTTGCGCGGAAGCCACGGGCTGTGTTCCCCAGGAAGTACAGGACGCGTCTGCTCAGGCACGTAGAAAATTTCCCAATTCCATTTACCAATTTCCTGAGAGGCCGAAAGCCCTAGTGAAGAATAAGTCACTGGGCTTGTGGGATCGATCCAGTTTTTGGAATGGATCACATCCGCGGGGTTCACAATATCCGGGCCATCGATGGAGAGAGTTTGAAAACCAGCGCGGAAAACAATGGGGCCAGTTTTCTTCTGAAGGTAGAGATTTTTTGGGTTCCACTGGAATGATTCGACTCCGTCTTTGGCGATGAAATCAGTACGAATCCAAAACTCCGCCTTCGCGCGGGTAGTGGGATTGAACTTATTATCAAGGCGCATTTCAGTTTGAAGGCCCGACTTCTGCGATGGCGAAACAGTGGTTGAAGGGAGAGTTAAGGAATTAATATAGGGGCCCGCATTTCCGCTAAATTTCCATTCTGCAGAGGCAAGGGTTGACACAAATAAAAAGAGGAGGGGGATCAGTCTCATTCATGCAAGATAGCATACCCCTCCAAAATCAGTCTTAATTTTCTTTCAAACTCGATTGCGAAAAATCATCTGGCCCAAGTCCTGAGTTCACTTTCACATCTGTGAGAAGGATTTCTGTGCCGCGTTTGTTAAAATGATTCTTCACAACAAGGTTATGCGCACGCCAAACAGGCCCGATTTTTTTGTAGTCTTTAAATTGAACCGTCTTCTTTAATTTATTTTGAAGAAAGTACTGAGTTTCTTGAGGGAGAAAGTCGACTTTTGAAATTCTCGTGATCACCTTACTGTAATCAGATTTTCCTTTTAAGGGAGTGAGCTCAATCCAATGATAATATTTATCACTCTTTTGAATTTTCACGACCGAGGACTTGATCGCCTCTGAATTGAGATCTTCTGGAGATATCTCCGAACCCAGAAGTCCGGCCTTACTCTCTCCCACCACGAGGCGCCTGACCTGGCCACTTGACGGAAGAAAAATCCACTGCATCTCGTTTCCATCAGTGTCAACGTTTCCTAGGAATGCCATGTTTTTAATATCGGCCGGGGTCTCGATCCTCGCCATGACCGAAAAACCGTTCTCCCTTAAGGTCTGTAGGTTGATGGTGCGGTTTTTGATCTCACCATTTTCTTCGATGATTTTCATTTCTACTTTTGCTTGATCATCCTTGGCGTCCAAGAGAGCTTGGGATTTTTTCAGAATGTCTTTTGCCGATTCTCCAGCGATAGCTGAACTCACAACCGAGAAGCTGATGAGGATGGCAAGTCCTGCTAAGGAAGGAGTTCGCTCAATTTGTTTTTGGTAAAGAAAGGGAAAAACTTTTAGCAAAGCAGGTAGGCAGAAAAGATCGGCGACAAATCCTGAAAGTATAGACAATAACATAAACCCTCCGAAGGTTTGGTTCATGGTGAAATCCGAAAATAGAAAGAGAGAGAACCCTGTAAACATGATCAGAGATTCAAAAAGACACGGATGCCCCTCTTGAAGGAGTGCTGTCTTTACTGAATCGGGCCCGCCATTCATGGCCTTGAGCCTCGTCAGAACATAGAGGGTATTATTAAAGGCAAAACCAAGAGCGATAGAAAAAATTAATGCAATGCCTGGTTTCACGGCAACTCCTGTGATCGCGAGAGTTGTGATGAGGGCCGCAGGTGGAATAAAATTCGGTAAGCATGAGAGGATCGCCCACTTAAAAGACTTAAACATCAAGATCAGAAAAATACCGATCGCTAAGAGTGGGTGCCAGAAGTCAAAAATAAGATTCCGAGAGACGGCCTCATTGATCGTGTGAGCGTAGCTTGAGATTCCGCCCTGAGAGAAGGTGATCTCAGGAAAGGCGTGACTTAAGTGATTGAGGACGAGGGCCTTCGCGGTTGAGAGTTGGTTGGACGGAATGTCTTTAAAGCGAAGAGAGAGACGAAGAGATTTTCCATCGTCCGTCATGAAATTATTTAAGGGATTTTTCTGGGACATGGAAAAAAGGAAAAAAGTTTCTGCAATTTGAGAAGCTGAGCCCATGGGTCCAGTTGGTAAAAAATCCGGCACACTCAAGGCCATGCCGACTCCATCGATCTCTCGTAATATAGTTAAAGCGGTTCTCAAGCGATCGAGGGTTTGTGGTTCTTTCCAGTAACCTTCTTTTTCTGACTGAGCGAGGAGATCAAAACCGAGAGTTCCGCCGAAAGATTGGTCAATCCATTCGGTTGAAGCGCGAGCTGGGTCTGACTTAGGAAGATCATCAAAGAGCTTGGCCGAAAAATTTAATTTTGGGGCAAGGTAAGAGCTTAGGAGAAAGAGCATGAACATAGGAATGAGAAAGTGAAATGGTTTATTGATTCCAATGAGGGCCCACTGCGCTGGACGATCAAACCATCCGCGCATTGCTGGGTTTACCCAAGGAAGGAACACAAGCATCATGACTTGATTTAAAATAGCGACGAACACAAGAATGATAGAGACTGTGAACCCATACTCACTAATAAGCGGAATCGCCGATGGGGCGAGAGCGAGAAAGCCCAAGGCCGTCGTCGCAATTCCTAATGTATTTGGCAGCCAGATTTCCATCAAAGTCACACCAACGAGTTTTGATCGCTCTGTAAATGGCCCTGGTTTTCTGTGTTTGGCCCAAAGATGAAGAGTGTGAACGAGCAGGCTCATGATCGAGACACTCACAATCACAGGCAGGGTCACAAGAATAGCATTCATGGGAATTTTAAAGAGACTCATGAGACCCAAGGTAAAAAGATTCGCACCAAAAAGAGAAAGGAAGGCGCATAGAATGGCACTCCAGTGAGAAAAAATAAGGAGGAAAACCAAACAGAAGACGAGTGAAGTTCCTAAGAGGAAGAGCAGGAGTTCGCTTTGAATAAGGTTTGAGAGTTTTGTTTGAAGCAGAGGCACTCCGGCAGAGTGAATTTTGGCATCAGGGAATTTTTTCAGCAAAAGAAGATTGACATCTTTTTCAAGCATTTCAAGCTTGGACTTATCTTTGATAAGTGGCTCAATCATAAAAAGGGTGGCCTTGAGATCTTTTGAGATAAGAAGGGGGTAGATGAGTGGATGGGAGAGGATTTTTTTCTTCCACTGCGAAGAGGGAGAGTGATCAAAAATCGTCCCAATTGAAAGAGCATTTTTTGTCTCTGTTGCTCCTTCCACGTGGGTAAGGGAGAGAACACTTTTTACATCTTCTCGGCTCTCAATTTCTTTTGTCATAGATTTAAGCAGAAGGATGTTTTCTTTATCAGTCCAGAGCCCAGACTTGAGTTCAATCACATGCAGATAAGGTGATTGTTTTTGGAGCCTAAATCGTTTGGTGATCTCGTCATGGCCTTGCAGAAGGGGATGCTCAGTTGGGTAAAATTGATCGAGGGAGTATTGCGTTTTAAGATTTCTTGTTTCGATACCACTCCAAAGAAAAAGTCCAAATAAACTAAAGGCCAGGGCCGCGGGCATATACTTTTTCATGATCATTCCTTCCAATCCATGGTGATGAGATCTTGATTTTGGTTCCAGTTCTGGAGTTTCCAGTTTTTTCCACCGAGAGTTAAAGTCGGAAGCTCTTCACTGACAGACTGTTTTGTGAAAAATGAACTGAGTGATGATTTAAAAATACTCACTGAGATGCGTGTGTTGGGGTTAAAAATGATTTGATAGAGGGCCCCAAAAGAATAGGCGAGGTCAAAAGTAGGAGTGCCGGTTTTCATCGTGAGAACACTATCGACAACGGCGACGCTAAAAGATGTATTGAGAGATAGTCCCCAGTTGAGATAGTCGATCAAAGAACCTTGGATACTTGCCTTTAAGACACCATTGGCATTGAGTTGTGCGATCCCCGTATTGTTTTGGAGAGTGGTCACGAGTTTGTATTGATCTCTATTTAAAGAAATCGGAAAAGGAGAATTTGAAGGGAAGCGGCGAAGATCGGGCCAGACGAGAGATTGCTTAACCCGGGATTGCATGAGCGAAGCGAAGGCCGCGACTTTCTGAAGATCATATCCATCTGGTAAAAGGGTAGAGAATTTCTCCGAGAGAATGGCATTAAAGCCTTCATTAGAGAGGATTAACTGAGGATTTGTTTGTGACAATACTGTCTCATCAACATTTGCGAGAGATACGATTTGAGAATTTGTAAGCGGCATTAAAGCATAAAAGATTACACCCTTATCTTGTGGGACAATTTCCTGAAGTTTTAAGTTCTCGCCTAGTGCAGAGTCGAGGGAGAGAATCTCTCTTTGCCAAAGTGCCGGTATGCTTTGATTAAGCCAATTTAAAAGATAAGGTTTTAACGTCGAGGGATCTTTTAGTGCACCTCGGATCTGGGAAGCGATCTGTTCATCGACTCCTTGAATCCCGCTGCAAGTAAATGGGGTCAAGATAGAGTCTTCAGCATCAAGGGCAATATCTAGAGCAGTGACTTCCGGTTCAAACTTATCTGTATAAACGGAATTGATGACCATAGAAAATTTTGAAACCTGCAGCTTAATGGGTGTGCAGTCTGCTTTGATGTGAATGCGAATCTCATTTCCACCGCTGCTAATGATCTTGATTTGATCGATCCCAAGGCCCGACAGATCAAGCTCTGCAGAAAGATGCTGAGCTGATCCTTTTATTCCTGTTTTAGTTAAAACAAGAAAATCTAGATTTCCTCTTATGTTCCAAAGCGCACTTCCAACTCTAGGCTGAAGGCCCTGCCAGTTGATGGAAAGATTATTCTGAACTCCTGAAAAGTTCATGTTCTTTGCTTCGGCACTGATTTGATTTTCTAAAACTGTCCAGGGGATCCATTGAGCTACCTCAATTGATCCAGCGAAAATGGCGGATGGGAAAAAGAGGACGGCACTTAAGATGAGAACATGAATTCCTTTCATGAGATGACCCTCCGGTGGCCAAATTTGTTGATCGGGAGTGGTGTCGACCCTTCAGGGAAAAAAATTAAATGGGGAGTGTAAGTGCCGAGATTTTCACTTGGAGTTGGATCTGTTTAGAGTAAACTAGATGAATGAAGTTTACTGCCGTTGGAGTAGGAAGAGATCTTTGGTTTGAAATAATAGGGGCGATCTTGCTGATTGCTTTGAGTTTCATTCCTATTGGACTTTTGTTGTATTTCTGCCAGCTTGAAATAGAGTTCTATGTAAAAGTCGCTGCTGGATTTGGGATCACTCTCTTTGTCTTTGTTTTATATAAAACAAGTTTTATGCTCAGAAATTCTTGGAGAGAGAGGAGGGAGCTTAAGACATTTCAAGGATGCCATTTTGAAGTCAAGGATGAGTGTTTAGAAATCTCGAGCTTCATCATGATCGGAGAGGAAAAAGAAATTCTCGTTTCAGATAATAAATTTCTAGTTAAAATAGTATTCGCAGAGGTCCAAAGTTTTATCGTTGAGCCAGCTCGTCGAAGAGTTAACCGTACTCATTCTCCACCTCTTTATAAAATTATCTTAAAATCGGGCATGACCTTTTATGTCTTAAGAAGAGTTTTTGAAAATGAAAGAGCCTTGGTCGATGCTATCCGGTCGAAGATGGAAAGAATTGTCTTGAATGATGAATTGAATTGATCGTTCACTGCATAACATTGTGTTTCCGATAAAGAGAAATCTTAATTTTGTCGCCAGAAGATCATGACGATCGCTCCACTCGAGACAAGGGCCATCATGGCGTACATTTGAAATTCATTCATGCGCAGTATACTAAGTTTAAATTGAGGAAGTTAATTGTTATAAACTGGTGAGATTCTCGCAGTGTTCATGAGTTTTTCAAGGTGGAAGAAATTGACCTCGCAAAACGTACCCGACTGTTTTCCTTTTATCTTCGGAACTCACCTCCCTTCGATTAAAATAATTGAGAACAATCTCTTCAAGGATGAATCATGAAACCAGTCTATCTCGTCGATGGAAAACGCACTCCTCAGGTCAAGGCCGGAGCTGAACTCAAAGACATCGCTGCTCCTTATCTTGGTCATTACTTGATCCGCCACTTAGTTGATAAGTACGCGCTTCCAACGGATATGATCGATGAAGTGATTGTGGGTAACACCGGAACGCCGGCGAAGTATCCTAACGTCGGTCGCGTGATCGCTCTCGAAGCTGGTCTTCATAAAAAAACTTCTGGTTACACGGTTCACAGGAACTGTGCTTCGGGAATGGAAGCTCTCTCTCAGGCCTACATTAAAATTGCGATGGGAAGATCTGAATTATTATTTGCCGGAGGTGTTGAGAACATGACTCAAATGCCTTTGATGTTTAATAAAAAGATGACGGAATTTTTCATGGAGCTCATGAAAGCAAAATCGCCATTACAGAAAGCAAAAATCTTTGCGACTTTTCGTCCGGATTTTTTGGCCCCTATTATCGCGGTCGAACAAGGCCTCACTGATCCTTTCTGCGGAAGAAACATGGGACAGACAGCCGAGACCCTCGCTCGTGAGCTCGGAATTTCTCGACGTGAGCAGGATGAATTCGCTAATAACTCTCACCACAAGGCCGCGAAGGCAACCGCTGATGGAAAATTCCGCGAGGAGATTCTTCCCATCACCGCAGGATCGAAGCTTGATAAAATGATCGCTGATGATCTTGGCTTTCGTGCAAACTCAACCGTCGAAGGTCTCGGGAAACTTAAGCCGTACTTTGAAAAAGAAACGGGAACTGTGACAGTAGGAAATGCATGTCCGTTAACTGATGGCGGATCGATGTGGTTACTCGCTTCTGAAGAGGCCGTTAAAAAATATAACCTTGATCCTATGGCACGCATGGTGGATTACCATTTCCATGGGCTTGAGCCTGAGCGCATGGGACTTGGTCCTGTGCTCGCTTCTCACGGAGTTTTAAAACGTGCAGGAATGAAGATGTCTCAAATGGATTTGATCGAGATCAATGAAGCTTTCGCCGCACAGGTCATGGGTTGTATGAAGGTCATGGCCGATAAAAATCTCTCTACCAAGTGGGGGATCGATGAAGTGATTGGAGAAGTGCCTCTTGAGAAGTTGAATGTGAACGGAGGCGGGATTGCTCTTGGTCACCCTGTGGGATCAACGGGCTCGCGCCTAGTGGTCACTCTTGCTCACGAACTCAAGCGCCGCAAACAAAAGTTTGGTCTCGCGACCCTTTGTATTGGTGGCGGTCAGGGCGGAGCAGTCATTATCGAAAACTTAAAAGTTTAAGAGGCGAATATGAGTAACTACAAAGAAATTACCTTCGACGTTGAAAATGATCTCGCTTGGATTGGTTTTGGAAAATACGAGAAGAAATCCATGACGACCTTCACCCGTGATTCCCTTCTGGAGCTTAAAGAGGCGGTGAACGAAGTGACTAAGATGCAGGGAAAGCTGAAAGGTCTTTTCTTTTATTCACATAAGCCTGGTGTGTTCTTGGCCGGCATGGATATTTCTGTGATCAACGGGCTGAAGTCTGAAGCGGAAGCTTTGAGATCGCTTGATGAGATTCATCCACTCTTTAACGCCATTGAAGATTTGAAAATTCCAACCGCAGCATTGGTAGACGGAGTTTGTTTGGGAGGAGGGCTTGAGCTTTCTCTCTCGTGCAAAAAGATTTTTGTTTCTGACTCTTCAAAGACGGCCCTGGGACTCCCGGAAGTGATGCTCGGAGTTCTCCCGGGCTTTGGGGGTACGTACCGTTTACCTCGCAAGGTTGGTCTCACGGGTGCTCTCGATATGGTTTTAACTGGTCGTCAGATCAAGGCGAAGAATGCCGTGAAGATGGGGCTCGCTGAGGCGATGCTGCCGAGTGAACGGATGAAAGAACTTGCCCCTGACTATTTACTCAATCGCAAAACAGGGAAGAAAAAAACTTTTAAAGAAGAACTTCAGCACGCGGCGATGGAGAGTTTTCTATCCCGAAAGATTATTTTCCAGAAGGCGCGCGAGAAAGTCATGGAAACAAGCAAGGGATTCTATCCGGCCCCTTTAAAAATTCTTGAAGTCATTGAAGGCTCGTTTGGAAAGAACCGTGCTGATGCCTTGACACTGGAAGCTCAGGGTTTCGCTGAGCTCTCACAAAGTATTCAGTCAAAAAATCTTCAGCATATTTTCTTCTTAACTGATGAATCAAAAAAATTACCGAACAAAGACCAAATAAGAACTGTGAAACGCGGAGCGGTTCTTGGTGCGGGTGTCATGGGCGGAGGGATCGCCTGGTTGTTTGCGCAGAATAATCAAGCTCCCGTCATGAAGGATTTGACTCCCGCTGCCCTTGAACTGGGTCTTAAGCAGGCCTCTCAGAATTTTTCAGGGGCGCTAAAAAAACGTAAAATGACAGAAGATGATTTCAATCGAAAGATGCGCTCTATTGAGCCAACGCTCAACTTTGATCCTTTTAAATCGGTAGATCTTGTCGTTGAGGCGGTGGTTGAGAACTTGGATGTGAAGAAAAAAGTTTTCTCAGAGCTCGAGGGTTACGTCAGCAAGACTTGTCTTTTGACGTCAAACTCCTCGTCGCTTTCGATCCAAGAGATGAGCAAGGCCTTGGTCGATTCCTCCCGCTTTGCTGGCCTCCATTTTTTTAACCCAGTTAATAAAATGCCATTGGTAGAAATTATCACCCATGAAAAATGCAGTCAGGACACGGTCAATGCTCTTCTGAAATGGGTCATCGATGTTAAGAAAACTCCTATTGTTGTGAAAGATGGACCGGGATTTTTAGTGAATCGTATTCTTGCTCCTTACCTAAATGAAGCGGGATTTCTCCTTGAAGAAGGAGTCACACCTGAAGAACTTGATGAAGCTGCCTTAAATTTCGGTATGCCCATGGGGCCATGTCGTTTGATGGATGAGATTGGAATTGATGTTTGCGTAAAAGTCGGGAAGATCATGCATGAGGGCCTAGGCGAGCGCGCTCATCCAAGCTCTCTTGCCAATACGATGTATGATGCAAAGCTTTTGGGTAAAAAAGGCGGTAAGGGTTTCTACCTTTATGATGAGAAGGGGAAAGTGACGGGAAAAAATCCTGATATTTCAAAAATTCTTCCCACCAAGAAAGTTCACAAGGAAGAATCCGTTCTTCAGATGCGTCTCTTTCTCCCTATGGTCAATGAAGCTGCGTACATCTTTGCCGATCGCATCGTAGATAAGGCAAGCACGGTTGATATCGGGATGATTTATGGCACGGGCTTTCCTCCTTTCAAGGGTGGGCTGCTTCGCTGGGCAGATCAAGAGGGGCTAGAGCAGATTTCTACGCGTTTAGGAAATTTTGCCAAGGAAGTGAACAAGGATCGCTATGCGATTGCACCTTTTCTCATTATGATGATCGCCGATAAGAAAAAATTCTACGATCTCTAAGGACTGATGAAGAGCTGGCCTTTTTTTAGCTATTTTTTTAATTATATTCTGAGGGCGAAGACCCGTCAGCGATTGCTTTTCATTGCGGTCGTAGGTCTTTTCCTCTCAGCGTTTTCTCTCATGGTGATTCAAGGAATTATGGGCGGGCTTCAAAAGGGTCTCGTTTCCCGTTCAAAGAGTATTAACGGCTCTTACGTTTTAAAATTCAAAAATCCAACCAATGAATCTCTCTTTGAAATCAAAGAACTCTTGGAAAAGAGTCATCACCCTTTTTATTCTGAGCTTGAGATTGAAGTAATGCTGAAGAAGAAGAACTTCATGGCCCCGGCCAAGATTCACGGGATCGATTTGAATGACCCAATCCCGACATTTCTCTATGATAAAGACATGAAGGGCATGATCATGGCCAACGAACTCTCGAGCAAGATTCAGCTCAAGTTCATGGATGAGTTTCAGGTCATCGTTCCAGGAGTGACAGATTCTTTGATGGGGGAGATTCCTCGTTTCGGAAGTTCTGAGCTGACTGATTTTATCTACACTGAAATTCCTGAAGTCGATGAGTTTGAGACTTGGGTGCGAGTTGAGTTTGTACAAAATCTTATCCGCCAAAGAGGAATCAATCAGCTGAGAATTTTCGGCGAGATTTCGCCAAAATTAAAGCAAGAGATCCTTTCGGTTAAAACGGAAGTCCCTTTTGAGTGGGAGACCTGGGAAGAGATGAACGGAGCACTCGTGTGGTCCCTGAATTTAGAGACCAAGGTGATGCTCTTTCTTTTTATTAGCATGACGTTTTTGGTGGCGATCGCGATCACGAGTGGCTTCCTGATCTTTTTCTCCAAGATTCAACGTGATCTCATGAGTTTCTGGATCCTGGGAATGGGACAAAAAAAGATCCTCCAACTCACTTTTAAGTTCACTCTCATGCTTTCCGGAATGACGACAGTTTTCGGGGGAATTTTTGGGTTTGTGACTTTGAGGTTACTTGAGTCTTACGGTCATGATATAATGCCGGATATTTTTGTCGAACGTCAGCTGCCCGTTCAGATAAGTTTGACGAGCATTTGTTTAAGCATCCTTATTCCTTTCTCAATTTCCTTTGTTTTCAGTTGGTTCTCATTTGCTGCATTTAGAAGGGAAAATCAATCATTTGTCTCGGTCGTGCGCTCCCTCTCATAGGCAAGTTCTTTTCTCTCGATAATTTTCCTAGCTGGGGTAAAATGGTAGGGATCTTAACCTGGAAGGATACTACCATGGCGCTTTTGAATAATATCACCAATTTTTTTCCTTCATCATTCCTAAACTCAAACGAACTTCCCCATTCTTTAGGCGAAGAATTCTCACTTTGCAAAAACGGAAACATGGTGTTCCATTGGGCAGATTTTTTTGAAACTTGTGACGTGATCAAAGAGCGCATGGAAAATGATTCTGAGCTTAAGGCAGATTTTGAATCAAGAGAACGTGGTCTCGTTCGTCTTTCACTTATTCCGGTATGGATTCGAACGGCCCACAAAGTCTATCAAACGAACATGTTTGATATCTATCATAAGTTCATCATGGATCAGAGTAAGTTTCCCGGCGGTGTAGACCCCTTTGGCCCCCAGGACATTTCTTTTATCTCGGGAACTGGTCCCTTTAAAAAGTTGGCGTTAGCGGAGTGTTTTAACTCTGCTACCTACAAAGATTTTGTCCTTGTTAATTTGCTACAAGGGAAACTTGCGAAGCGAGATTTTCGGATCCGAGTTAAATCAAAAATTTTGATGGAATACGGCGATCAGTTTGAAAAGGCGAATCTCATCCATCTTGAGCAGATCACCACAAATGGCCTCCTCCTTTCAATTGACTCAAGTCTCTTGGGTACAATGGCAGATGTAAAAGGGCGAGTTCGTCTTTTACTGGATACCAAATGCCTCGAGAATTCGATTGGCAAGAGTGTTGAAGATCTCTCCATCCACCTTGACCAGTTTGCCTTCAACCTCATGTACTCATCTAGAAAAGAAGACGGTATTGAAGTCTCTCTAGGTGACATCAATGTTCAATCAAGTTTCGACTTCTTGAAAAATCATAAAGCCTTTCTTTTTGTTCCTTATAATCATCTTAAGAAAGATCACCCTGCAGCTTTTAAGGCCTTGAATGGCTTCGTGGACTACTCTCGTAAACTGGTGAGGAATCATTACGTCGATGTTCTGAAGAAATCAGCTTAACTTCTTAAGAGCTCTTTTTGTTTTCATAATCCACATCATACGCAGCACTCTTATCGAGATTCTTTCGACGCTTATCATAGCGCTCAGTTGTGGTGATGTTGGCGTGCCCTGCAAAGGTCGCAACATCACGAAGAGCAATGTGTCTAGTGTCTAAGAGGTGAGAGATCGCCGTTGCCCGGCATGAGTGAGGAGATACAGGCTTATTAATTCCAGCAGCACGAGCATAGCGTTCAATCACGCGGTAAATGGTAGATCCATCCATGGGTTTTTCATTTTTATTTTTGATCTCAGTTTGCAAAAAATAATCTTCCGCACCCAAATGCACACCATTTTCTTCCAGACTCGCTTGATACTCTCGCATCTCCTCGTACACAACTGCATTGAGGGGAACAAGCCGTACTTTATCTCCCTTACCATGAATCCGGAGCACCCAGTGCTCGCGGTCTGAGACGATCTGGTGTCGTTTTAAACCAGTGAGCTCTGAGCGACGAAGGCCCAGATAAAAAAGCATCACGATGATGATTCTGTGAGTTCGGCCTTTGTGAGTCTTGGTATCGGGAGAATTTATCATGCGCAGAACTTCTTCATCATCAAAGGCGACTGTTGGACTCTCAGTCTGAACTTTCGGAAGCTTTACGATATCGAGTGGATTATGATCGCAGAGTTTTGCGGCCACGGCCCATTTCATGAAGGAACGAATACACACCAACCGGCGGTTGATGGTCGCCGAAGCGAGCTTTCGCTCCAGTAGATGATCTCGGTAGAGCTGAAAGTGATAGGCCTTAATCTCATTCGGGTGATGAATCGCCACGCTACCTGAGCGTAAGAAATCAAAAAAAAATTGAAGGTCCTTGATGTAAGCCGTTTTTGTATCCGGAGAAAGAAACTGAACCAGAAACTCATGAGTGAAGTCAGAGATGTCAGTTTTTTTCTGTGAGGCCTCTTCAAATTTTCGAGCGAGGTCTGGGTTCACAACAATTGAGAGGGCTCTTGATTTTTTGGCCATGGTTCATTCTACCACGCTATACTATGAGAGCGAGGTGAATATGATGATGATTCTTCTTACCGGTTTTTGCGGACTTCTTATAGGGGCAGTGTCCATGCACCTAAAAAATCAAAAATTTATCGTTGAAAACACCGTGCTGAAAGAGCGCCTTTTATTGCAGGATAAAATTCATCAGGAATCTTTGGAAAGATTAAAGCTCGAGCAGAGTTCACAGGCGCAAAAAATCTTCGAAGAAAAATCCCGACACTTCCGGGATGACTCGCTCAAAGGAATGGAGCTCATGCTGAGTCCGTTTCGGGAAAAGATGAATGAGTTCTCGAAAAAAGTAGAAGAGATGCATCTGACAGATACTAAAGATCGCTTGAAGCTTCAGGGAGAAATTGAACGCATCATGCTCGTGAGTCAGAAGATGAGCTCTGAAACGGAGAATCTCACCCGCGCACTCAAGGGAGATGTGAAGCTCCAGGGAAATTGGGGAGAGATGATTCTCTCGAGAATCCTCGAGGCCTCGGGCCTGCGGGAAGGTGAAGAATTTATTCTTCAAGGAAAAAGCCTGGGCCTCAAAGATGATGAAGGTAAAACACAGATGCCGGATGTGATTATTAATTTACCAGAAGGAAAGCATCTCATCATTGACTCGAAGGTAAGTCTTGTCGCTTATGAGCGCTACATCAATGAACAAAATGAAGAGGACCTCTCTGCCTTCCTAGATTCTCTCTACGCTCATATCAAAGGACTCTCTTCAAAAAATTACCAGAACCTTGATAAAGTCTTGAGCCCTGACTACGTGATGCTTTTTATTCCGATCGAAGGGGCCTTCTCCCTTGCTCTTCAAAAAGATAAAGAACTTCTCGCCCACGGTTGGGATAAAAATATCGTTCTTGTGAGTCCTACGACGATGCTCGCAACATTGCGAACTGTGGCCTCTCTTTGGAAACAAGAGAAGCAAACCAAAAATGCTCTTGAGATCGCGCGCCAAGCAGGGGCCTTGTACGATAAGTTCAAAGGGGTCGCTGATGATTTGGATTCCATTCAAGGAAATATGAAAAAGATGGGTGAGTCTTTTGAGAATTTGAGAGGCAAGATGCTCACGGGAAAGGGAAGTCTCGCGAGTCGCATGGAGAACTTGAAAGAGCTGGGGGCGAAGACCACGAAGTCTTTGCCGGAAATTCAATGAAGGCTTAGACCAAGCGCCATAAAACGCGTATTTTTTTTGACAATCACCTCAAAGATTTGGAAGCTTAAAGTCACTCAATTTTCTTGGAGCCGAGTTTGTTAAATATATTTCACCTTATGGTGAGAAGCTTATTAATCCTTATCCTATTTTGTGCCACCACGTGTTTCGCAAGCGATGATCTGGTAGTAGATTTATTTGCCTCTGAATTTGATTGGAAACATTTTTCTGGTGCCGAACTCTCAAACGGCCAACTCACCATTCATCCTCTCAATCGATTGATTCGTCCTAAGTTTGACATAAAACATAAGTGGTATTTTTGTCCACCCATTAACTTAGCAGGTCCATCCCTCATCTTTACAAATGATTTTAGTTTTTCCCTTGAGATTGATCTGCACCACCATCCTGATGTTTCGGCCTCAATCGACCTCTACGGCACTCTTCCCATTAATTACGATGAGTGGCGCATCGATGGCCAGAACCTTAGACT
>JBBQGK010000013.1:0-51781 GCA_038322885.1 Bacteriovoracales bacterium
TCGTTTTCACCTCTTGGGTAGACAATGGCTTTGATATCTACCGAATCGACTCCACAGGCTCAAACCTCGCTCGATTGACTAAGGACTTCGGATCCAATGAAGATCCCGTCTTCTCTCCAGATGGTGAATTCATTGTTTTTACGAGCAAAAGGATCATTTCTCGAACCAAGGCCGTCCAGGACATCTACATCATGAATAGAGAAGGTGAAGTTTTAGGCCAATTAACTCAAGATTTCGGTCGATGCTTCTCTCCGTCATGGTCCAACCTTCCGAAATAACTAGAAAAATTGAAGAAACTTTAAACACTGCACCAAATTAGTCTTGTAAAAAATTCAGACAAATTGTAATATCTCCTCAGTAACGCACTGTGTAAAAAATTAGCACTTATGTTTAATACTGTAAAAGGGGACATCATGAAATCTGCCATCAACCAAAACGAACTAGCTACACTTTCAACAGTTCTTTTGAGCAACCTCGATGAAGTGATCTTTTTCGCTAAATTGACTGGGTTTGTTCAGGGCCTTACTGAAGAGTACAAGGTCCTTGGATTCGAAGTTCTTTCAGATGGTTCAACTCTTCTTATCGCTGAAAATGGCCAAGCATTAAACACTGCCAAAATGTTAAACAAAGGCCAGGGCCTTTCTGGATACGTAGCTCGCATGAAAAGAGCTTATTACTCTAATTCAGTTAAGCGCGATCCTATCGCTTCAACTGGTGTCCGTGATGAATCAGTGGAAGCTGAGCTTTGTCTTCCGATCATGATTGACGGTGTCGTGATCGGTACCATCAACGTTCAGTCGACAAAGAAAGACCGTAACTTCTCTGAAGGTGACCTCGCCATCTTGAATGATGTTTTAAGTCAGCTTCACTCACCAATCAAAAATATGCACCTCTACCTCATGGCCAAGCACCTTAATAAAGAGCTCATGAGCAAAATCGAAGCTCGTGAAAAAGAACTTTCAAACCGCGTTGACGTTCAGGTTTCTCGTCAACTCGAAGACAATACACAGATGATTGGACTCTCTAAAAACTTCCTCGATATCGTTCAAATGGCGAAGAAAGTTGCTGGTCAGGATTTCCCGATTCTCCTCGAAGGAGCACACGGTGTTGGTAAGAAAATCCTCTCTCGCAAAATCCACACATGGTCAGGCCGCAAGGGCGCATGTGTTGTGGCAAGCTGCTCAGCTTTGAACGAAGCTCAACTTGATCGCGAACTTTTCAGCTCTAAAGGCTTGATGGTTCAGGCCAACGGCGGAACTCTTATCGTAGACGATATCGGTTCAACAACTCACCACATCCAGACAAAACTTCTCCGTGCCATGGTATCAGGTGAGATTATCACGGTTGATACGGAAGAGAAAATTGCGATCAACGTTCGCATCATCGGCTCATCCAAAGTTCGTCTTCAAAATTTAGTTGAAGCCGGATCATTTAAAGAAGAACTTTTCTATCGCTTGAACACTGTTGGACTTAAGATTCCTTCTTTGAAAGAGCGCCAGGACGATATCAAAGTGATGGCAGAGCACTTCCTCAACTTTAAAAAATCAGAAGCGAAGATTTTGACTTCTGGAGCGATCGAGAAACTGAGCAACTACTTCTGGCCAGGAAACGCTCACGAATTGAAAAACATTATGGAGCGCACATACATCCTGACTGACGGTCAATACATTGAAGCCTCTCACCTTCCTGAGTTCGCTCAAGAAGTGAAAGTTGAAAAAGTAGAAGTGAAGCCTTCTTATGTTGAATTCACTCTTTTTGATCTTGAGAAAAAGCACATCATTGACACTCTTGGTCACTTGGGTGGAAACAAAACTCGTGCAGCAAAAGCTCTTGGAATCACAGTGAAGACTTTGTACAACAAGCTTCACTCTTACGGGATGATCGAAGCTCGCGAGCAATAAGAGAGATCGACTTCGTCTCTAGAAAAAAGTAAACTAACTAAACGAGGTACTTATGAAAACGACTGAAATGACGACACCGAATGATAAGAATCAAGTCCCTGAAGTCATGACTCTAAAAAACTTCAGATCTAACGGAGATATCGAAAACTTCTACCGTTATATCCATGAAAATGGTCTTCGTCGCGAAGCTTTCATGCTCATGGAATATGCTTTGAGCAAAGTTGCACGCGTTCGCAAAGGGAAAAGAAAAGCGACAACTCTTCAATAAGCAAAATCGTTTTATTTACAAAGAGGGTCCAAGAGGACCCTCTTTTTTTTTGGTTAAAACACATGGAAGTTCTCTCAAAAAGCAAAATTGTTTTCGATCCTCTTTACGGATTTATCCACATCACAAATTTAGAATGGGAAATCATCCACACTCCTTTCTATCAGCGTTTACGCTGGATTAAGCAGCTCGGGTTCACGTTCTATACCTTCCCTGGTGCCGAGCATTCGCGTTTTGGCCACTCTATTGGTGTGATGTTCAATGCCCATAAAATTTTGCAGAGACTTGGAAAGGATGTGCCAGAACAAGCTCTGTTCGATGATAAAAGCAAGTCCGCGGAAAAATCTTTTCACCAAAGTATTCGTCTTGCCGCTCTTTTGCATGATCTCGGCGCCTTCATGTTTTCTCACACGACCGAGATGGCCTACATTCGGTGGGGCGAGACCACACGGGAGAAAAACGGGAAGGGACATCCAGATGATCACGAGCACTTGGGATCATTCATTATTAAAAATACTGACTACGAAGGTGGGATCACTTTTGTTTTGAAAAAATACGGAGTTGATCCGCAGAAAATTTCAAACCTCGTGAAGGGGATTGATCCAAACGTTCTCGCCAATCAAATTCTTCATTCGGAAGTGGATTGCGATCGCATGGATTATCTTCTGCGGGATGCTCACTATTCAGGAATTAAGTACGGAACTTACGATCGTGATTATCTTCTCCATCATTTCCGTGTCGCCGATGTTCATGGAACAGAAGTTCTCGCGATTCATCATAATGCGCTCCATGCAGTTGAAGACTTTTTGATGGCGCGATTTGCTTGGTACTCGCAGGTGATACGCTCGGCCCGAGGGGCACGCTTTGATGCCATTGCCGAAGAGATTACGTTTTATATGCTCGAGAAGAATAAAATTGTGACCTACTCACAGCTCATGGATCAGATCGCAAGCGATCCAGTGAAATTCTACGCTTTTAACGATCAGTACTTCATGCAGCTTGTGCATCAGTATTATTCCGACGGTACGTTTGATAAAAATCCTAGAATTAAAGATCTTGCTTACAGTCTACTTTTTGAAAAAGCTCCGAAGACCGTGAAGTGCGAGGAGTTCAAACAACGCATCCTTTCTCAAGATGAAGAACAGGTCTATGACAAAATTGTCCGTAAGGCCGAGGACAAAATTAAAGAAATCAAAGAGATTCTTAAAAAGAAGGGGACTGAGAAGGATTGGATTGTTGAAGATCTTCCTAAAAAGCATATTATTTTTGTGAAATCTCGTAGAAAACTCGTGAAGTCTAAATCCAGCGAGAACCTTCTCTTAGAGAGAGATCCTGCGAAAATTTTGATGGAGAATGGTGAAGTACTCCTGTTAGGTGACGTTGAGAACTCTATTATTAGCGATCTTCAGACCAAGTTTAATTTTGTTCCGAACGTTTACTGCTCTGATTCGGCCTATGATCTCTTGAAAGCCGAGGGTATAATAACGGCCTAGAATTATCAGGTATTTCTTTGTTTTACTTCTACCGCGAACCATCGGTACAATGTTTGCATAACGTTATATGAGTTCCATGAGGGAATTCGCAATTGAGGCAGGTAGCAAGGATGTTGGCCGGTCGAACCATACCCCAGTCTGGTAGTACAAACCACCAGAACTACTTATTTCATCTTGATAATCTTTCCGTAGAATTCGGAAACATTCGCGCGCTCAAATCTGTTCAACTGACTGTTTACCCCGGTGAAATTTTGTTCCTGACTGGTCCCTCTGGTGCCGGAAAGACTACACTTTTGAATGTTCTTGGGGGCCTAATTGAACCCACGACTGGCAAAGCTATTCTGCCTCATCAGCGCTCATCTAAACATTTTGTCTCTACTGTTTTTCAAGACCTGCGATTGCTTCAGAGAAAAACCTGTGAAGAGAATTTGTGGATGGCCCATGACAGTACGGTCTACGCTTCCAAAAATGATTTTCATCGTGAGATGGAAGATCTCTGTCGCATGCTTCAGGTCACTGATCACTTAAATAAAAAAGTTGAAGACTGCAACGGTGGGCTCCGACAGAAACTCGCCATGATCCGTGCTCTTCTTTGTAAACCGACTGCACTTCTGGCCGATGAGCCAACAAGCTCACTCGATAAAGAAAATTCTTATCGCTTATTTGAAGTTCTAAATCACTTCAACCACAAGAAAGGCCTCACCCTCATTTGGGCCACACATAATAAAGAACTCATTAAACAATTTCCAGGCAAGATCGCACATCTTGAGGCCGGGCGCTTAGTGTATTCGGGGCACGCATGTTTTATCTGAAAGAATTTTATAAAACATTGGGAGAGTCTCTTTTTCGAGGCTTGAGTTTTCTTTTGTTCTCCTGCTTACTGGCTATGAGTCTGACTCACAGGCCTTGGGTTGAAGGAATTATCTCAAAAATTTCACCTGAAAAAATGGTGAATCCGTATTTCGTCGCGATCTTGGACGGGTCCGTAGATTCTCAGCGCCTGACCGCCTACATGGATCAACTTCCTGGGGTCGTGGATGTTTCTGAAAATTCCCGTGATGGAAAAAGTAAACTCAATCAGCTTGTGAATAAGCTTGGATCTGACTACACGTTGAGTGCTAATCTTTTAAATTTTAAAACTTACAGAATTGTATTGAGTCCGGTGCTCTCTCGCGAGAGCCTCGAGTTTATTCGCGGACAAGCAGTGAAGCTCGGCGGAAAAGAACATTTAACTGCTACTGATATTAAATATCCTGAAGTCACTAATGTCATGAAGACCCACCCTTTCTACGCTTTTCTGGATAAATCAGGAGATTGGGGGGTGGTTGGAATTCTTGCTGTTCTTTGGATCGTGAGTTTCTGGCTTTGTTACGACGTGTTCAGAAGTCGATCCTATTTGATTGAAAGATTTCAGCGCCGAAAATATGTGGCCGCAAAGGCGATGGCGACAGGACTCTCTATGGTCTTTGTTCTCTTCACGGCTCTCGGGCTCTGGCACGGAACGTTGAAGGTCTTTGATCTTATTCTATTGTTCATGGTCTTTGCAGTTTTCTGGAGCTTCTCCATGCAAAACTGGAAATGGAAACCCACGCTATGAAGAAAAAGGTTATTCTCCTTCTTTCTGTGGTTTCCTTAAATGGGCTGGCCTCAATCAAGCCTAAATCAAATGACGATCTTGCTAGAACTCGCTCCCAAGTGATGGAGCTTGGAGCGAAGCTTTCTACCTTAGAAAAAGAAATCGGTTCAAAGAATAATCTCTATCTTTCAAGCATTTCTCAGATCAAACAGTTCGAGAGCGATGTGAAACTGTACCGCGATCACCTCACTCAAATTCAGGCCGATGTGAAAATTGCTCAAGCCGAGAATAAAAGCATCATACAAAGTTATCTGGTTGAAAGTGAAAATGAAGCCAATGAAGAGTGGCAACGGCGTGTTCATTTAGAACTTTTGAAACAGGCCCAGACAAAACTAAAAAATAAAGAACTAGAACTTGTTTCGTTTCAATCCAAAATTTCGGACTTTGATGAGAAGATTGCAGGGCTTAAGCAAAATGAAGAAGAACTCTCTTCAGTGATCAAAGAACTGGAAGGTCGCAAAAAAACGGCCATGGAAATTTACTTGGCGAGTGTTCATTCGAAAAAGAAAATCGAAAATGCCGTGCAGACTCAAAAACTTGAAACTCGCATTGCGAAAGTTAAGCAGGAGCTTAGTCAGACACCGATTGTGATGACGAAGCCCGATCGATTCTTCGCAAGACCGGTTGATGATTTTCTCACTTTCACACCAAGTGCCAAAGGAGTGACGTTTAAGTATCAATCGGTTCAGCCGATTAAGGCCGTTGGCGGTGGAAAAGTTGTGTTCGCAGGGGATCTCGCTTCTTATGGCCAGGTTGTTCTCATTGATCATGGAAATGATCTTCGCACCGTTCTCCTCGGGAAAATGAATATTAAAGTGAAGAAGAATGACTCTGTCCAAAATGGAGACGTTCTCGCTTATACCCAAAATGACTCGAAGGAACCCCAGAATCTTTACTTCGAAGTACGGAAGAAAAATACAGCTCAAAACACTATTTTGTGGTTAGACCCGAATGGAGTGAGTAAAATCTAAGACGATCAAATCCTCTTAGGAGTTCTCATGTTCCACACCCTTATTTCATTCACAATTCTTTTGTCTTTATCGTCCATTGCTTTGGCAAAAGATGAAGCAAAAATAACTCCTAAGATTTCCGAAAATAAGTCTCGCTTTGAGCAACTCGAGCTTTTTAATAAAGTTCTCCACCTGGTTGAGACTCAGTACTATCGTCCAGTCAGTACTGAGAAGCTGATTGAAGGAGCACTTAAAGGAATGATGGAGACTTTGGATCCGCACTCTGCTTTTCTGAACCGAGATTTCTTTGAGAAAATGCAGAATGACACTCAAGGTGAGTTCGGTGGCCTGGGTCTTGAAGTGACTCAGAAAGATGGCGTCATTTATATCATCACTCCAATTGATGATACTCCGGCGTTTCGCGCAGGCATTAAGCCTAAAGATAAACTTGTTGAAATCAATCATGAACCCATTGTTGGAATGACTCTCGAGCAGTCGATTGAAAGAATGCGTGGTAAAGTTGGTCAGAAAATTCATCTTGGAATTCTTCGTGATAATTTTGATGGTGTAAAAGATTTCACTCTCGTTAGAGAAATCATTAAAGTTAAGCCCGTTAAATTTGAACTCTTAAAAGACCGCTATGCTTTTGTTCGACTCACACAGTTCCAGAAACATTCCTATGAATCAATTGCTGAAGCACTAGGGGAGATGAAGGCGAAGGCCGACAAAAAAGGCGGACTTCTAGGCATCATTCTTGATTTGAGATCTAATCCGGGTGGGCTCCTTGATCAGGCAGTTGATATCTCTTCGATCTTTTTAAAAGATGGGATTGTCGTTTCCACTGAATCCCGTGATCCACAAAATAAAGATATTCGTTACGTTAAAAAATCTGGGTACAAAGATCTCGCGACTCCACTTATTGTTCTGATAAATGGCGCTTCTGCTTCGGCTTCTGAAATCGTTGCAGGTGCTCTGCAGGATTACAAACGAAGTGTGACGATGGGATCGCAAAGTTTTGGTAAGGGCTCAGTGCAAACAGTGGCACAACTCGATAAGCAGACTGGTGTAAAGCTCACGATTGCTCAATATATGACTCCACTTAACCGCAAAATCCAGGCCGTTGGAATCACCCCAGATGTTGAAGTCGATGAAATTGATCCAACCACTGATGGGGCCGTAAAACGAGATGATCGCTACATCAGAGAGAAAGATTTAAAAAATCACCTCACAGCAACAATTGAAACTGAGCAAGAAAAAAAAGAGCGTGAAGCGAGTGAACTCAAAGATCGCCAAACTCGAATAAAAGAAATGGAAGCAAAAAAGAAAACTGCTCCTGCGCCTATCGCTAGCAAAGAGAAGAAGAAAGATGAGGAAGACATCTTTAAGACTTATGACCCGAAAGATGACTATCAGGTATCTCAGGCCATAAAGTATCTTCAAAGCGCGACTAAAAAATAATGCTTGGTTTTGATGCTGTCTCTGTTTCTGTTCTTGTCTCAGATATCAAGACGACTCTTGAAGAACAGTTTCACGAGGTCATGGTTCAAGGTGAGGTCACAAATCTTTCTCCTTCTTCAGCGGGGCATTGGTACTTCACTCTCTCTGACCCCGAGGCAAGTATCTCTTGCGCGCTCTTTAAAGGTGATGCCCTTCGTAATCCTCTCATCCGAAATTTGAAAGATGGTGACAAGATTGTGGTCGCGGGACCTATTAGCGTTTACCAAAAGCGTGGCTCATTTCAGATTCTTGCAAAAAGAATTCTTCCGGCCGGAGAAGGGCAGCTCAAGCTCCAGTTTGAGAGACTTAAAGCACGTCTCTCAGCCGAGGGGCTTTTTGATCTTGATAAGAAAAAATTGATTCCATCTTTTCCACAAAGAATCGCCGTGATCACAGCTCCTCACGGGGCCGCCCTTCAGGATTTTTTGAATGTCATAAAGAGACGCTCTCTGTGGACAGATGTCCTGATTGTACCGGCCGTGGTTCAAGGAGATGGTTCCGCAAGATCACTGGTTGAAGCTCTCAAGAAAGCACGCTCCATCGAAGGAGTCGAGGTCATTGTGCTGACTCGTGGAGGTGGGAGTCTCGAAGACCTCTGGTCTTTTAATGATGAGTCTCTTGTTCGAACCATTTCTGAAACCGAGATCCCAATCATAAGTGCAGTTGGGCATCAGGTGGATTTCTCTCTTTGTGACTTTGTCTCTGACCTCCGTTGTGAAACACCAACGGCAGCGGCAGAAACTCTCTCCCAACCTCAGACAGAACTTAAAGCTCGCCTACAATATTGCACGAGTCACTTGCGCTCAGAGCTCTTTAAAACCTCGCAAAGTATCCAGCTCATGGTTCAGAGATTTCATCCTCGTGAGATGATGAATCTCATGCGAGAAAAACTTCAGATGGCCCATAAAGATCTCATGGAGATTCGCTTGCATGATCGGGCGCGAGAACTTTTAGGATTTCACGAATCTTCACAACAACTCGATGAGCACTTCATGAAGCTTGAGCATCTCATTCAAGTGAGACTAAGTAGAACTTCTGACAAACTTCTTAGGTTTAACCAAGTGCTAGAGGCCTTGAATCCAAACAATGTATTAAAACGCGGATACTCCTACATCAAGACAGAATCTGGTTCGGTTATCACGAACCTGGAAAAATTTAATAAAGTTTCTCGGGATGAGAAGTTGATGATCCGTTTTCAAGACGGTGAGGCAAGTATCAAAAGGAATTGACCATGAAGCTTTTTATCGCACTTTTTGCGTTGTTCAGTAGTTCTGTTTATGCTGAATCTAAAATGGAGATGACGATCCATCCGGGAGAAATTCGCTTAGTCGAATTTCCAGTCGATGGCGCCAGTGATATTTTTTCATGTAGAGGTGAGGCCTTAAAATGGTCTCATAAAGGAAATAAAGGTCGAGCCATAGTGACGGAAAGCTATTTCTCTGAACTTGGCCCTTATACTTGTACGGTTGAATCCCATGGTAAAAATCATTTTGAGATATCTTTTAAAGTTGTACCTAAAGAATACAAAGCTGAAGTTCTCAAAGTAAATCCCAAGACCATCAAGCTTGTAGCGAAAGACGAAGAGCAAGTCTGGAAAGAGCAGCAAGTCCTAGACAAAATATATGCCTCTTCGCAAAAAGACATGCAATTTGATGCTCCTTTTGTTCAACCTCTAAACAGTGCCATCACAAGTGTCTACGGGACTAAGCGAGTCTACAACACTCAGAAAAAAGGCCAGCATTTAGGCATCGATTATCGTGCACCCATAGGCGAAAAAATACCGGCCACCAACAGTGGGATCGTGATGTTTGCGGGAGAATTATTTTATACTGGCTGGACCGTCATTCTTGATCATGGGCTTGATGTATTCACCGTTTACGGGCATCTTTCAAAAACTCTTGTGAATGTAGGCCAAAATGTTAAGAGTGGAGAGCTCATCGGTCTCTCAGGTAACACCGGCCGTACCTCCGGCCCTCACTTGCACTGGGGTGTTAAAATTCATGGCCAGTACATTGATGGGATGTCCCTGATCGATGAAACGCAAAAATATTTCCAAAAATAATTTATGACCAGTGGTCTCTTAAAATTTCGAGTTGATCCTCTTCTCTCTGTAGAGCTCAAGAAGCTCATCGATGGAATCCTTTTGCACTATCGCGAAGCTGAGGTCTCGGAACTTAACTTTGCGCCGACTCTTGAAGATAAGATCATCGTCGATTTTGTGTCGGAGGGGTCTGTCCATCTTGTGAAAGAAGGGCCATCTTATAAAATCTGCGTACTTGATCGAAATCAAGGTCTTTTTAGCTTTGGACAAAGTCTTGATGGATCTCTGGTTGATGCAGTCCTTGACGACAGTATGGATTCTCGTCAGATCGATCGACTCCTATCTACCCCCATTGAGAATTTTCTGCGTAGTAAAGATGAAGCTCTGGGGACGATCTCTCATAAAAATCTTCGCAAGATGGAATCCCGCGCTCGAGGCCTTATCCAAGATAAGATGGCCGAAAAAGGACTTACCCCGGATTCTCTTTTAAGTTATACTCAGGAACTCGTAGAACTCGAAAAAGAATTGATCCACGCTGATGATTTACCTAAAATTGAAAAGACCCTTAAGCAATTTGTAAAAACTCATATTGAAAAAGGTAAGGTTCAGCTCTTGGGAAGAGAGGGAGTTGCCAAATCGTCGCTACAAAAATCTCTCTTGCCGCTTCCGAGATATCTGGGCACGGTTACTTATCTCGATTTTAACTGGGAAGACCAGGATGACTTCCGGTTCATCAAACGCTTCTTTTTTTATTCGACGCTCATAAGCTTTTTTTCTTCTCAGAAAGAAATTGTTGATGCCTTTGCCGGAGAAAAGATCTGGGAAGGAATTCTCGATGCAATTCCATTTCCTGTGGTTCTACTCTCTGAGAGTGGAGAGGTTTGCCAACACAACGTTCTGTTTTCAAAATTAAACTTCCCCCCCCTTTCATGCTTAAAACTTAAGCTTCGTGAAAAAATTCTCATTCATGATATTCCCTACAATGTTTTTCGTCGGGAAGTGAACCACATGGATGAGAAGAAAAATCTTTTTGTCTTTTTTACTGAAAGTTTTTTCTTAAAAGGGGATGGTAATCTAACTCCTTCTGGGCAGGAACTCGGCATCATTAGTTCGAGTATTGCCCACGAACTTAATAATCCCATCGCCGGTATTCAGGCGGCACTGACTCTCTTAATGCTTGATGAGTCCTTAAACGAAGAAGCACAACTTACTTTGAAAGAAATGAAAAGTGGGGCGGGAAGATGCAAGCAATTAGTTGAAACCTTTCTTGGTTTCTCGCGGGCAAATCCAGGAAACATATCCTCTCAAGACCTTAAGATGAGCCCGATTGGAATTTGCTATCAGCAGGCACAAAATCTTTTGCGCTTCAGAACAGTGGAGAGTGGAATTCGCTTCTCTTTGCACTATTCAAGGCATACGAGCTTCAGTGCTCAGGTGAATCCAAGTCTTCTTACCATGACTTTTTATCTCATCATGGGTGAGCTCATGACCCTCTATTCTCACCAGCTCTTGGTCGCGCGCTCAAACCAGATTGAAAAAGTGATTAAGGGAGAAATTGTCGAATCATCACAGGAAATCCAGATCCAGCTACATGATCTCAATATCTCAACTCTCTCACTCTCAAAGCTGATTCAGAATCTTCTCAATATCGAAAATTTTGTTCTTCAGGTTTCAGACTATTCATTAAGATTTATCTACAGTCCATCTCGCAACAACTGATTAAAGGTGCTTCGTCGGAAACTGATATCGATCAGCTTCTTGAAGGGCTAACTTCTCGATTGATTCGAGGTAAGTCTTGCGCTCATCTTTTATATCGGCAATTTTTAAAGGGAGATAAATCGAAGGATCCTTCACTAGTGATTCTTTAAAAAGACCTAGGAAAATATCTTTGATTTCATTTTGGATGAAAATTTTCTTTTTTCCCTTCTGCTGATTTTCAAATCTAGATACCTGTCCTTGAAGAAACTGATGAAGCTTTTTCTTGTGAGAGGGAAATTTGAAAATGAGTTGGGAGTAGGGCGAGAAGTTTAAAAATGAGTACACAATGAACTGGCCACTAATCAAGTGAGGCGTAATGACAAAGTCATGCTCATCCATCAGATTGGGGGCGGGTGTTAGCTGGTGTCGTGCTTTGAGATAATCAATGGTTTTCTTACGATAAATTTCCGGGATCTTTATGAAGTTTGAATTCATAAAAAAGAGACCTTCAATAAAAGGCCCAGAGAGACGGATGTGGATCTGGCTCCAGCGAAAACTTTCTAGATACTTAATCACATCTTTTTGTTCGAAAGACGGATCTTTCAGCGGGAGAATGGTAAGGATCACTCCATTATCACCTTTCACTGTCACAATGGCAGGATTTGTGATCTCACTTAAAATTTTACTCACTCGTTCAAGACCTTCATCAGGTTCAACGATTGCGCGATCGAGCTCAAACTTATTTCGAGGATAATAAAGTTGGTTAACTTTTCTGATTCCCTTGTCCTCGAAGATCTCCATGTATTTCAAAAGAAGGTGGCCTGTGGCACGGGCATCCTCGATCGCTCTGTGGGCCTGGGAGTGTGGGATATTAAAGATCTGAGACATGTAGTTTAGGTTTGAACTCATGATGTCCGGGATCATGTACTTGGTCATGATATTAGTACAGATCACTTTATTATCGAGAGTGGGACGCTGAAGCTTTTTTAAAACTCCATTAATAAACGGAATATCAAACGATGTGTTGTGGGCAACGAGGATCGAGTCTCCAATAAACTGGACCACTTCATCAATCACCTCTTCAATCACTGGAGAGTGTTCAACGTCGACCTTTCGAATACCTGTGAGCTTCTGAACAAAATCAGGAATCTCTTTTTGAGGGTTCACCAACCAGGTTCTTTCTTCACTGATTTTTCTGTTCTCGATTCTTACCATTCCGATCTCGATAATTTTTTCAGACTCAGGATTTCCACCCGTGGTCTCGAGATCTATTATGCAGAAGGAGAGGGAACGGAGTAATTCGTCAGATGTGTTGAAGTTTTTTTCTTGCATAGTTCAAAGGAACATTCGTTCCTTCCTTATATTGGGCGTTCGCCCGTTTTTACTTCAGGTGTTCTGGAGTAAAAGAGTGAGTCAGAAGTTCACCAAGTTTTTTAGTCGTCTCTTTTCCAGCAGCGTCACCGAAAGTTACCATGAGATCTGGGCCTGAAAACTCCGTCATGACCTGCAGACACATTCCACACGGAGGCCATCCGTCCTTAGTATAAACGTAAATTTTCTTGATGTGCTTATGGCCTTCGGAAACAGCTTTCCAGATAGCCACTCTTTCCGCACAAACGGTTCCACCAAAACTCGCGTTCTCGACGTTACAGCCTTTGAAAATGGTCCCGTCTTCGACCACCACAGCTGAACCTACTTTGGCCTTTGAATATGGAGAGTGCGATCTTGTTGAAGCTTCTTGAGCTTCTTCGCGAAGACTTTTACTCATTCAGACTTTTCCTGCTTTTTTTAGTTCGCCTATAGTTTCAGTCAGAATCGTCGCAAATCCAACCATGGCCTTTTCTGCCACCCTTTTTACGTCCGCGTGGCTGAGCTTCTCAGGCTTGATTCCAGCTGCGTAGTTTGTGATGCACGCTACTCCGGCGACTTTTAAGCCGAGGTGATTAGCAGCAATCACTTCAGGAACAGTACTCATACCTACAAGATCTCCTCCGATGGCCTTAATCATTTTAATTTCTGCAGGTGTCTCATAGGTTGGACCCAAAACTGAGCAATATACTCCGGACTTCATATCCACGTGGTGATTCTTCGCAACTTTTGTCATGAGAGCGATGAGTTCAGGATCGTAGGCCTGAGTCATGTCAGGAAAGCGGGGGCCAAGTTCAGCGATATTGGGTCCGACTAAAGGATTTCTACCCGACATGTTGATATGATCTGTGATCGCAACCAAATCACCTGGATGATAATCTGCATTGATTCCACCCGAGGCATTGGTCAAAAAGAGCATCTCAATTCCAAGGGCGGCCAGTGTTCTCACAGGAAGAACAATTTCCTCCATCGGGTGACCTTCGTAAGCATGAATGCGTCCTTGAAGGGCGGCGACAACAACGCCGTGAACTTCTCCAATGATCAAGCGGCCTTCGTGTCCTTCAACCGTTGTGCGCTTGAAATGAGGGATCTCGTGATAAGGAATGATGATTTTATTTTGAATCTGATCCACATAAATGCCAAGGCCCGAGCCGAGAACCATTCCAATCTTGGGCTTTACAGAAATTTTGGAAGAAATGTAGGTAGAGGCCTCGATAATTTTTTGCATCGACATGGGTTAATCCTTTAACTTAGTTTTTCGAGAATGAGTTTCGGGGCCTTTGTCTTTGTTGCAGACAAAGTTAGAACCTCTTTCAAGAAAGTATCTTTAATTTTTTCTGCGATTGCTGATTGCTCTGGCCGGTGGTGAATCGTAAAGATGACTTCATTCTTCTTTACATGATCGCCAATTTTTTTTTCAAAGATAAATCCAACATCTAACTTGATGATATCAGTTTTCATTTTTCTTCCGCCCCCAAGTTCGATGAGGAGAAGACCAATCTTTTGATTATCAAACATTTTGATGAAGCCATTTTTGGGAGCTTTAACTTCAGTTCTACCAGTTGCCTGAGGTAAAAGTGAGTAATCATCTACGACACGAACATCTCCTCCTTGGAGACGGATGAGTTTTCTGAATTCATCAAGTGCCTTTCCAGATGAAATCATCTCCAAAGCTTTTTTCTTTGCCTTCTCAAAAGTCTTTTCAATACCAGCAATGTGAATCATGTGAGCTGCGAGAATCACTGAAAGATCAGTGAGATCTTTTGGACCATTGCCTTTAAGAGTTTCTATACTTTCAATAATCTCGTGGGAGTGTCCGACCGCGTTTCCTAAAGGCTGATTCATATCTGTAATCAAGACCACAGCTTTTTTCTTAAAACGTTTTGAAGTCGCAATAAGGCTTTTACTTAAGGCCCGAGCATCTTTTGGAGTGCTCATGAAAGCACCAGACCCATATTTAATATCAAAGACAAAACCGTTTGCACCTTCGGCGAGCTTCTTACTCATAATCGATGCAGTGATAAGGGGTATGCAATCAATCGTCGCAGTCACATCACGAAGAGCATAAATCAAGCGATCAGCAGGTGCGATCTCAGGAGTCTGACCGATGAGAACAAGACCCTCGTTCATGAGTTGCTTTTGAAATTCTTTGAGAGAGAGTGCGGTGTTGAAACCTTTGATGGCTTCAATCTTATCAACTGTACCACCGGTGTGGCCCAGACCTCGTCCAGCGATCATCGGAACTTTTACGCCGGCCGCTGAAGCAATCGGTGCCAGGATGAACGACGCCTTATCTCCGACTCCACCAGTAGAGTGTTTATCGATCACATTTTTTCCAGTGAACTTTAGCTGTTCACCAGATTCCAGCATGGCGTCTGTCAGGCCTGCCGTTTCAGTCACGTCCATTCCTTTCAGGAATATTGCCATCAACATCGCCGACATTTGATAATCCGGGATCTTTTGATCCGTGAAGCCCTGAATGAACCACTTAATTTCTTCGCGGGAGAGTTTCCCACCTTTTTTCTTTTTATCTATGAGGGGATAAACTTGAAAAGATTCTTTAGTCATATATTTGCCATCTTTAAGAGAGGAACTTATCATAGTCTTAAAGACGAACTGTTGGCAAACAAAGAGCCTTTAGGATGAGAATGAAAAAGTTCATAAGTTTCTTCATTATATTACAGTTCCTCCTCGTAATTCCGGCCATGGCCCAGGATAACGAGGATGATCTTATAAAAAATACCTGGAATGATATCTACCTTGTCACCGGGGCCGGAGCCGCAGGGGCCATCCTTGGTCTCTCTACACTTTCTTTTGTAGATAAACCTTCTCAGCACCTTTCTAACATCTGGACTGGGGCTGCGATTGGGGTCATCATTGGTGTCGTTTTTGTGGCCTACAACAGCGCACAAAAAGGCTCTGAGGAGCTGCAAAGTTCTTCTGACTTCAATTCAACTGAACGCCTTGCTTGGCATTCATCCAACAACACCTTTCTGACATCTCCCAAAAACCAATATGGCACTGAAATTTGGAACATGAGCTTCTAAATTAGGCCTCTTCTTCTTTACATCTTTAGCCACCCTTGAGTATAACCCGCAGGGTTAAATCTACTTTTGGGAGTTTTCATGAACATCGAATCTGTGTTGCGCGGTATTTTGGGTCTCGTTGTCCTCACCGCGATCCTTTACGCTTTCAGCACCAAGAAGAAATCTATCGACTGGAAACTTGTAGGATGGGGATTTTTTCTTCAGCTCATTTTTGCAGTTGGGATCATTCATGTTCCGTTCATTGCTTCGATCTTTGATAAAGTATCAAGCTTCTTTGTTGTCGTTCTCGATTTTACTCGCCAGGGGTCTGGATTCGTTTTCGGGAATCTTTTGAACGTTCAAAGCACGGGTTTTATTTTCGCCTTCCAAATTCTTCCAACGATCATCTTTTTCTCTGCCCTGACATCTCTCATGTTCTATCTCGGGATTTTACAAAAAATCGTTTACGGTCTTTCATGGATCATGGGGAAATTTCTAAGAATTTCTGGTGCTGAAAATTTATCAACAACGGCGAACATTTTCTTAGGTCAAACTGAAGCTCCACTTTTAATTAAACCTTATCTTCCTAAAATGACCCGTTCAGAAATTCTTTGCATCATGGTGGGAGGTATGGCAAACACCGCTGGTGGCGTACTAGCTGCATATGTCGGATTTCTTGGCGGTGATGATCCCGTTCAACAATTATTTTTTGCGAAACACTTACTCGCAGCTTCCGTGATGTCTGCACCAGCGACGATTGTCGTTTCTAAGATGCTTTTGCCAGAGACTGAAGAAGTGGATGAGCGCATCGAAATGTCTGAAGAGAAAATCGGTACCAACATGATCGAGGCGATCGCGGTAGGCACCGAGGATGGACTTAAACTTGCTTTCAACGTAGCCGCCATGCTTATCGTTTTCATCGCGATGATTGCGATGGTGAACTATGTTTTGAGTGATGTTATTGGATACTACTCGGGCCTTAATGAAGTGATTAAGAATGTGACCGCCGGCCAGTACGCAGGACTCACACTTCAGTTCATGCTTGGGTACATGATGGCGCCGGTTGTCTGGCTCATGGGCGTAGCGTCCTCCGACATGGTTTACATTGGTCAGCTCCTTGGCGAAAAAACAATTCTTAACGAATTTGTCGCCTATACGACTCTTGGAAAAATGAAAACAGACATGGTTTTGAAAGATCCTAAATCTCTCATCATGGCGACTTACATCCTGAGTGGATTTGCCAACTTCTCTTCCATCGGAATTCAAGTCGGGGGGATTGGTGCACTTGCACCGAACAAGCGTTCCACATTGTCTGAACTGGGAATGAAAGCACTTTTGGGTGGAACAATTTGTTCTCTCCTCACAGCGACTATCATCGGAATGCTAACTTAATCGACTAATTCATTCTGATTGCGACATGTGATGCCCAATGCTCGGCATCGCATGCCGCCTTTCTCTTTATCACCAATCCTTGTATCCTAATTCTAATTACAGTTTAAAAAGTTTTAGAATTAGGACATTCATCATGGCAAAAGAGCTTGTGGTCAACCAGACTCACAATGAATCGCGTATTGCGCTCATTGAGAATGGTGAGATTTTAGATTTTCTTATCGAGCGTCACTCCCAAAATAATGAGTCTTTCCCGGTTGTAGGTAACATCTATCTAGGCCGCGTCCTTCGCGTCCTTCCGGGTATGCAATCCGCTTTCATCGACATTGGACAAGAGCGAGCTGCATTTCTTTATGTAGATGATGCTTATCTCCCGACACTCGATGAACAACGTGAAATGCAAAACCGGATTGAAACTTCGGAAGCCGAGAAGGCGAGTAAGCGTTTTGGCGAAGTGATTCCTGATGAATTTTCAACACTCACTGAAACTGTGGACATGAAGTTTAGGCCTGATGTGAAAATTCAGGATTTCTTGAAAGAGGGTGATGAGATCGTCGTTCAAATCGCCAAAGAGCCAATTTCGACTAAAGGCCCTAGGGTCACTCGTCACATTACGCTCGCAGGACGACATATTGTTTATATGCCTTTCATTGAACACACCGGTGTTTCTCGCAGAATTGAAAGTGAAGAAGAAAGAAAGCGTCTAAAAGACATTCTTGATTCTGTACGCCCTGAAGGTGTAGGTATCATCGCCCGCACTGTAGCCGAAGGTCAGAGTTACAAGGTCATTAAAAACGATTACAATAATCTCGTTAAAATCTGGAAAGATGTTCAGAAGAAAATGGAGAAGGCAAAAGCTCCGCTTGAACTTCACCAGGATCTTTCATTCATTCAGCGAGCTCTCCGCGATATCATGGATGAAGATGTAGATAATCTCGTTGCCGATTCAAAAGCTTCCGTGAAGCAAATCGAAAAATTCATCCAACGATTTATTCCTCATCATAAAGCTAAAATTAAGTTTTATGATGGAGAGTTGCCGATCTTTGAACACTACGGCATCGATATCGAGATCGAGCGTGCTCTTTCAAACCAAGTTTTCTTAAAATCTGGTGGATCAATTAACATCGATCAGACCGAAGCGTTGGTTTCTGTCGACGTGAACACGGGTAAATTTGTCGGTAAAAAAACTCTTGAAGATACCATTCTTAAAACCAATCTTGAGGCCGTGAAAGAAATCTCCTACCAGCTACGCGTGCGCAACTGCGGCGGAATCATCATCATCGACTTCATCGATATGGAAAAAGAAGAACACAGAGTTCAGGTTTATACCGCTCTTCTTGAGGCGTTGAAAAAAGATCGCTCTAAAACCAACGTTCTCCCAATTTCAGGATTGGGTCTCGTTGAGATGACCAGGAAGCGAACCCGCGATACTCTTGTGCGCACCATGTGTGAGCCTTGTCCGTATTGTGAAGGTGTGGGCCGCGTGAAATCTGTCGAGACCGTGAGCTTTGAAATCATCCGAGAGCTTCAGAAAGTCATGAAGCGAACGACTGCGACTAAGATCACAATTTTTGCGCACCCTGAAGTCAGTGCGAAATTATCATCGGAAGATTTTGGGATTATCGAAGTTCTGGAAGAGGCCCATAATAAAACTCTTCTGGTGCGCGCAGATAACAATTACCACTCTGAGCAGTACGAGATCTACGCGCCGGAAGGCTAGTTTAGAAGACCAGAGATTAAATCAGAAATTCTTTGTTTTTGCTGGGCCTGAAGGTTGAGAGATTTTGCATCTCCCTCAGTTTTTGGGGCCAACTCAAGATTTTGGGCCACAGAGCGAATATTCTTTTCAATCTGATGAGTCACTCCAATCGATGCCAAGAAATCTTTAGTCTTCTTCGCTCCGTCCAGTAGGTCGATCACTCGATCATTCGTTTCTTTGTTATTCTCAGTGAAAGTTTCTGGGATATCGAGTGCACCCAAATGCCCAAAGCTCGCCTTGAAAAGGAGGGCCTTGATGGCTTGAGTAGGAGCACTAAAGAGTGAGAGTTTTCGTTTATCAGTCAAATTTTTAACTGCAAGGGCCGTGATCATATCTACGCGGGCCTTGAGAAGCTCGATCATGATTTCTTTGTTGATTCCTTGAACCAAAATTGCTTCGTGAGCTTCCATGTCTTGCTTTTTGTACTCAAGAGTAAGCGCATGTTTAACCACATCATAAAAACTTTTCTCACCAAAACCAGCTTTGTTAGCCTGAGTTTTTTGGTACTGGTGATCAAAGTGCATACCTACCGCAAGAGCATAAAAAGCAAACTCGTCGTTGTTATGTTCAATGTCTGCCGTTGGGCTCATTTTTTTTGTGTTGATAACGTCATAGAGATCAGTCAGGCGTCTCGTAAACTCATTTGACGCATCTTCAAACATAGCCTCACGTTTTGCGCGAGTATCGAAATCAAGGGAGCCCGTCCATAATTGAAACTCAAAGGCTTCGTAATAAACAACAGCATTATTACTTTTAGTCCCAAAGCGTTCGGCCTTAGCCCCATGATCATCAACGATTTCATGAAATTTCCGTGCACGTGCCTCTTCAGATTCTTTGCTCCGAAATTGCTCGTACATAGTGCCTGAAGTTGTTTCTACGGCCTTCGTATTCTTACTCAATGATGCTGTATTTTTATCCAGGTTTTCGGCCGTCTCCGTTAAATGATTCACCTTTGAGCACGAGGCAAGAAGGAGAAGGCCCGCGAGAAGAATTGATGACTTGTTCATGATGACTCCTAGATTTGTATTGGGAGCTTAACAGTGAAATGAAAACAGAGTTGAATCTTGTAAATAAAGATTTGGCCGCCCAAAAATTAGACACTTTTGGCATCTCCCTCTTGGCCCCTCGATTGCTCCATAATCTTATAGAATTGAATAAAAAAAATGATTTGAGGTACTTATGCTGCTCAGACTTTCTACAATTGTCATCACCCTGGTCCTTTTGGGATGCCAAAAGCAGTATCACAAACCCAACAACAGTGATGTGTCCGTCGTTGAAGACTTAAATAGCTCAAATTATGAAAAGGTCATCTCTGAGTTACAAGCGAGACCCTCACTTTCACCTCGCGAAAATTACTACCTCGCCTCTGCGTTCTCACAGGCCGGTGGGGTTGATATTTTTTCCCTTTATGCAGTCATGGAAATTGAAATTTTTCACGAGAGTGCCTTGAAATGGTCTGACCTCTCAAAAGATAAAAATCCCTATTTAAAATTCATGAAATCTCAAGAGGGAGTCGATGACGACGTAAGAAAAAAGAAACGAGAGGCTAAGTGGATCAGATACGAAAAGCAAATCAGGAATAAGTACGACCTCAATACACCGAAGCCATCCATCGAGGATTTGAATAAATATGCGGACGATGAGCGAAGAGAAAAGTTTACTCCAACCAAATATGAAGAACTCATTAAAATTTGCGAAGAGAAGAAAGTTGAGATCATGAATTCAACTGCTGACATTTCAAGTAAAGAATTTTTTAGACTATTTTGGCCGGTTTTTGATGAGTGGGACAAAAGGCATCCCAATTCTATTGGTCCATCATATCAGATGCTCGATTATTATTCACAGCAAACTAGATATGAAATGATAAAAAGAGATTACATTTATCCAGAATCTCGAAAAACAGATTTCGCGAAAGGTTCTCAAAACTGGGAAATGATTTACATGAACGTTCTTTGGAATACCTATGCAGCAATTCCTGTCATGAAGAAACTGCCAACTTTTACAGATGTCCAACAAGACAAAATAAGCCAGGCCCTTGACGCCTATTTTAACCTGCTTCATGAAAAAGAATTCAAAGACGTTGCTATTAAAAATATCTTGATCCTATCAAGCGTTTCTTTACTAGGTCTCTATAAAGGAAGCTTTGATTTTGAAGAAGTAAAAGATGTGCAAGATCTCATGTGCTCTTTTGATCCTACCGTTCTATTAGATCGTTACAGTTTCGTACGGAAGCGGCTATTGTTTCTTGCAAAAGTGATCAAAGAGATGAAAGAAGACATTAAAGATTATGAGAAATATAAAATTAATATCGACTCGCTAGAGCTCTTGGTTCCAGAAAAACTAACTGATGACGAAAAACAGGTTTTCCAAGACGATATTGATCAGTTTAAGGTGAATAACTGCTTTAATAGTTGATTTTCTCTGAACCATTCGTCAAAATTTATGAATGTGGATTTTGCTTGCTCTTATTATTACGGCCCCGAGCTGGGCCTTCCCAGTTCTTCACTTCATAAAGCCGGATTCTAGTTTTACTCAAATAACTACACTCGATGCTTGTACGACCTTTAGTACAACCGTCGACATGGTGAAATGTAATCCCGCTCTTTTTCCCTACCAGGCAGATCAAGGTCTAAGAATGGGTGGGGCGACAATCACTGATGGCGAATCGGTAAATGTAGGACAGAAGCTCATCCTTGATCCTATCAAACAAGATTTTCTAAGAGACCTGTTTCAAAAGCGCGCGTTCAACTCTTGGGCAGCAAACTCCAGCATCGAGCTCCGCACACCTAAATTCTACATGAGCTATGATCCTTTACTTATCAACGCTGATATTTTTGTTTTTAACCCTGCCTCACCTGAAGTCTCTATGTCCCTAGTGAAATCAAACCGACTTAAGGTCACGAGTGGGTGGGAAGTTCTTAGAAACGATACGCTTCGGTTTTCCATCGGCGGAACGGCTTATTACTATCGAAATCAATACTTTCGAGATTCATTTTTCTTGAGCGATCTAGCGACCAAAAAAGCTGATCAGCTTATCGATTTCAAAAAGAAGAATGGCGTTGCCGCAGATCTGGGGGGAGCACTCAAATTCGAGAATCGTTTTCTACCCAAAGTTTCGTTTGTGGTTAAAAATCTCAATTCGTCTCTTCAGAATAAAGATCAAGATATTACTTCTGAGAACCAGCTTCGTACAATCTTGACCTATGAGACATACTCACGTTTGGGTTTTGGTTACGATTATAAAAATTCTTGGGGAATCATTAACGGCGAGATTAACCTTCCTTTTCGTGATGTCTATCGAGAACTCTACACAGAATATATTTCGGGAAGTGTCGGATACAGTCTTTCGAGGTTTAGTACCCAAGTTTCTTATTCAAAGTATCAAAGTGTTCTTGGATTAAACTTCGGCTCAAAAATCGCTACGATCGGTATTTTCTATGGGAAATCTCGGCCCCTCGGTGATTTTTCAACTCAAACTGAAAATGTCAGTGGTGTACGTTTTGAGGTATCTTTATGAAGATACTTTTTCTTTTGGTACTTTTTGTAAGTTCTCTAGCTTTCGCTGAAGACATCCAAGACCCCTATGAGTTCTTGAAAAAAAGAAGTGCTATCACGAAACCACAAACGACTTTTAATGAGTACGAAGATATCATTAGTGGTGGAGTTGCTTTTGTAGTTGGAAACTTAGGCTATTTTACAACTACGTCGAGCACTCTTAAAATCGCCTACAGTGGTGTACAAACCGTTGGAGTCATCGGCATAGGACACGGGATTTATGACTACTATTATCCCCACTTTGAATCCAGACTCCTTGGCATGCTTCAAAAGAAACAACTTACAAAGAAAAAACTAGCCAACGACTACGTTTCTCTTTTGGGCGAAATGGAACGCGCCAAGCGCCTTTCAATTCTCTGGACCTCAGGACTATTAACAGGCCAGTACGCCTTAAACGCTTTCGTTTCGAAAAAAGTTCCACAAGATTTGAAAGATATCTATCTCTTCTTGGGTGGAGTAAATGCTATTGTCGCAATTTATTCTTATTTCAACGTCTCTGAATATGAGCAGTATCACCTTCGTGATCTTGAGCAAAAGACCCATGTCGGTGCGATCGCATTACCAATTAATGGAACTTTTGCTCCAGGTCTTTTGATAACTCGAACCTGGTAGAGACTTTGCAATCTTTTGTGACTGATCTACAGATATAAATGAGGATTTCTCCCCCATTAAATAAAGTCCATAAAGCTCAAATCCAAAAATAAGCTGTTTCGAGGACGGTTTTCTGTCAATATCCCTTGACGCATCCAGTCTTGAGCATGAATGATTTGGACTCAACCAAGCCAATATGCTAACTTCCTCAGACATTCATTCAAAACATATCGATTCTCGGTCATGACAATTATGTTCATGGCCTATTTAATCCTGGAGGAAATATGATCTACGAAACGGCATTTGTCGTTCGCCCGGACGCATCTGAAGAAGCTGTGAATTCAGTTAAAGCTGCACTCACTGATTCTCTCAAAGCCTTAGGCGGCGAAGTTCTCATCAGCGATTCTTGGGGAGTAAAATCTTTTGCTCAACAAACTGAAGCTGGTCTCAAGAAAGGCGCTTACCACTACTTCATGTACAAAGGTGCAGGCGATCTCAACGCAGAGATCGAGCGTAAGTTCCGTATCAACGAATCACTTGTTCGCTTCATCATCGTTAAACTCGGTGACGATAAAGCTCAAGCTGATATCGTAAAAAACTACAAGAACCCAAATCATTCTCAAGCAACTGGTGATCCAGATGGAGATGAAGGTGGATTCGGCGGCGGCGAAGATAAAGACAAGAAGATGCACTCTAAGCGCAAGTCTTGTTACTTCTCAGCTACTAAAACTCACCCTGACTGGAAAGATCCTAAGTCTTACAGCTGGCTTGTAAACGAGTTCGGAAAAATTTCTCCAGCTCGTATAACTGGTTTGACTCCGACGTTCCAACGTCGTGCGAACGAGTCGATCAAGCGCGGTCGTAATATGCTTCTCATTAGCTACCAGTCTAACGACACTGCTCGCTAAAGAAAGAAGAGATCCAATGAGCTCAGACGTACTACAACCAACGCAATTATCGAACCAAAGACTTATGGTCCTTGGGCTCTCGAGCGTTGTCCTTTCGGTTAGTATGTACATGTCTGTGTTTGCCCCGTTTCCTCTGGCCTTGGCCTTCATCCTTTACGGACGAACCAAGGGCACAATGTTGGGACTTGCAGGTCTTGTCATCACTCTTGTTGCTTCTTTCTACTGGTCGTTTACTGCGGTCACGATTTATTTTTTTGCTTTAATGGTAGCCGTCGGAATTTCCGAAATTTTAAAACGCGAAATTCCACCCGTGAAGGGGATGGTTATCTGGGGTTCGGTTCTTTTAGTTCTTCTTCTTGGTTCACTTTCTATCGCCTTCAAAGCGCAGAACCTGACCGTTGAAAAACTCATCACCAATCAACTCTCTGCAAATAAAGAGTGGCTCAAAGAAGTTAAAACGAAGATAGGAGAAAGTGGAGATCAAGGGTCACTTGAGGTTCTGCAGATGCTGGATAAGCCTGAGCTTCTCGCAAGAGATGTCAGGCAGAATTTTCCAAGCATTCTTTTCACCACTGTGTTTGCTGTTTTATGGGTGAATATGTTTCTCTGTCTTAAAAGCCGCAGGCTTTTGATGTCAGGAGAAAAATATGCATTCTCTGAAATGAGCATCCTGAATTTCAAAGTTCCCTTTGGTTTTGTGATTGTCCTCGTTGCAGGACTTGTCATGGCAATCTGGGGAAGTGAAATGGGAAGCATGTATGAAGTCATAGGTTTCACCATTATCCGCTGCCTGGGAGTCTTTTATTTCTTCCAGGGTTTTGGAGTCTTGAGTGAGCTTTTGAATTTCATCGGAGCATTTGGATTTTTCCGCTCGATCCTGGTGGTCGCTCTGGTATTTTTTGCCAAAGAAATCATCGCGGCGGTGGGACTGTTTGATAACTGGTTTGATTTTAGAAAGTTTTTTACAAAACGAAAAGTTGATTAAATTTTAGGAGTTAATATGAAAGTCATTCTTACTGAAAAGGTTAAATCCCTCGGTACAATCGGCGAGATCGTAAATGTATCTGCCGGTTTTGCCCGTAACTATCTTTTGCCAAGACAATTCGCGATGATCGCGGATGATAAGAACTCAAACGTTCTTAAAGATAAGCAAAAGGCTCTCGCTAAGAAAATTGGCGCTGAGAGAGATGCAGCTGTTGCCATCAAGACAAAACTTGAAGGCATGACTGTTGAGCTTATCAAAAAAGTGGGAGCTAACGGACGCCTTTTCGGTGCTGTTACTTCTTCTGACGTAGCAAAAGAACTTGAAAAAGCTGGTGTGTCTGTTGAGCGCCGTCTTCTTTCTTTCGATGGTTCAATCAAGTCTCTCGGAACATATGAAGTTAAAGCGAAACTCTTTAACGACGTCACGGCCACTTTCAATTTGAAAGTAGCCATCGACGCTGCTATGGCCGCAGAACTCAAGAAGCAACAGGAAGAAGCTCAGAAGCGCAACGCTGATAAAAAAGCTAAAGCTGAAGCTGCTAAAGTGGAAGCTGCCGCTGCTGCTGAAGCTGCTGCTAACGGAACTGAAGAATAATTTCTTTAAGGGAGATCCTTCGGGGTCTCCCTTCCTTCTTTGTGTCACTTCAAGGAACTCATGGCCCAACTTGGAACGAATCTCGAACTTCCTCATGACCTGAGTGCTGAAAAAGCACTTCTGGGATGTCTTCTCATTGATAACTCAAGTTTCGATGAAATCTCGGATGTCTCCTTGGTTCCAGACGATTTTTACCATCCGCAATACGGAATTATTTTTCAAGCTATCCGGGACCTCCATCTCGAAAGCATGCCGTTTGATATCATTACGGTCTCATCTCGCTTAAATGATTTTGGAAAACTGGAACGTATTGGCGGTCAAAGTGCTCTTGTCACGATCTGTGACGAAATCGGATCATCGGCCAACGTTGAACACTACGGTAAGATGATCAAACAAAAAGCAGTTCTTCGTGACGTGGTTAGAACTGCCACGAGAGTCATGCAGTCGGGAACAAACTTTTCTGGCGACATTGAAACATTTCTTCAGGATGTGGAGTCGAGTTTTTTTAAACTTACCTCGCAAACCAAAAATAATAAAATGATGACCTTGAAAGAGGCTTTGTACGAGAACTTAAAAGAGCTCGAGCAACCAGCACGCGCCAAGGGTGAGATCACTGGAATCCCGACAGGCTTTAAGGCCCTCGATTCCAAACTTCTGGGACTCCAACCAGGGCAGCTTGTCATCATCGCTGCTCGTCCAGGTATGGGTAAGACCGCACTGGCGATGAACTGGGCCGTGGCCGCCTGTAAACATACGCAGCTTCCAGTGGCGATTTTCTCTTACGAGATGATGTACGCAGAAATATCCATGCGACTTCTCGCTAGTGAGGCCAACATTGACGGCCGCAAACTTAAAACAAAAGACTTTAATGAAATGGATTTGAGATCTATCTCTGGAGCTATTCAGAGACTCTCGAATCTTCCCATTTATATCAATGATAATGGTTCAACGAACGTGATCGATATCCGTTCATACTGCCGTAAGATCAAGGCCGAGAGAGGTCTTGCGATGATCGTCATCGATTACATCGGTTTGATGCCGATCCATATGAAAAAGCAGTCTCGTGAGCAGGAGATTGCGGAACTTTCCCGAACTTTGAAGATGCTAGCTAATGAACTTGAAATTCCGGTTGTGGTGCTCTCACAGCTCAACCGATCAGCAACTTCACGAACCGACAGAAAACCTCAGCTCCAAGACTTACGTGAATCAGGATCTCTCGAGCAAGATGCCAACATCGTTGTTCTCATCCACCGCGAAGATTATTACGATGCCAATACTCCTAAGAAAGGGATAGCGGAAATCATCGTGGCCAAAAACCGTAACGGTGAACCGGGCACGGTTGAACTTTCTTGGATCGGATCCCAGACCAAATTCGCTGATCTCGAGTTTAGCCGTCCCGAGAATTAATCCGTGATCTTCTCTCGCTTTCGTTGGAACAAAAATCAATTTCTGGAACTCAGTCAGGCAGAAGTCGCCTTAATTTATTTTCGCAAGACCAGAATGAATCTTCTAACGGGCTATCATGAAACCTATCAATTTCAGGATTTCCTTAAAAAACTCGACTCCATGCCTCTTCAAGGCAAAGTTAAATCTCCTCAGGTTTATCATTTTTACTATGAGCTTGGTCTCATTCTTGCGGGCCAAGGGCACACCGTTAATGATGAGGCCCCATTAGTGATAGAGCTGATTTATCAAAAAAAGAGAATTCGCTCCAAACCAAAGCCAAAACTATCAGGCATTGATCTCTTGAGTCTTGAGAGACCATCTTGGACCGAATACAAAAATGCTTTCCAGCACATTCAGGAAAAACTCCTGGCGGGCGATACCTATCAGGTCAATCTCACTTACCCTTTTGATTTTGAAACCAAGGACGTCCTTGATCCAAAGGACATCATGGATTTCTTTTTTTCTCAGAATGGTCTTGGTGCCTACGCCCACGGAACGTTTATGGGCGATGAAATGATTCTCTCGAATTCTCCAGAATGCCTTTTTCAATATCGAGATCATGAGGTCTTCACCATGCCGATCAAAGGAACAAAGATCCGACAGAAAGACTGGCGCAAAGATTGGAAGGCCTTGAAGAAAGATCCCAAGGAGAGAGGGGAGCTCATCATGATCGCAGATCTTCTCCGAAACGATCTCAATCGTCTTGAGAAACCTCGAGCGAAAGTCATTAAGCTTCAGGCCCCTTTACTCGTTCCGAATCTCCTCCATCAATATGCTCTTTTAAGTGTGAAGCTGGAAAAAAGCATCTCGCTTTTAAAAGTTTTGGAATGTCTTTTCCCTGGAGGAAGCGTCACGGGAGCTCCGAAAAAAAGAACAATGGAGATTTTGCAGGACGTAGAAAGGTTTCAGCGCGGACTCTACACCGGCAGTACCTTGCTTTGTTATGAAGATAAAAAAGTAGCAAGTATCAACATAAGAACGGCACAAGTTTCAATCGGGGATCGTCTATGGAGGTATGCTGCGGGTGGGGGAATCACTCTTCTCTCTAAGGCCGTTTTTGAGTTCCAGGAGATGGAAGCAAAGGTTTCAAGCTTTCTAACACTTCTTAAATCTTCGGGTTACGAGAAAAATAAATAGTTATTCTGGTGAGTTGAACCACTTTTCTCAAGTTCTGTCTAACATAAGCTTACATTAACTAGACCTTGGATTGACTTGAGGATTGGGCCATCGATATGCTTCATGCATATCGCTATTCTATGGATTTGATTAGCTAAATTTCAGGGAGTCGAAGAATGACAAGTGAGAGCCTGGCCACGAATGGCCAAGAAGAAAAAACAGGGAAAGTTAGTTTGGAAACACTAGCAAAAATGACGGGATTTCCGATCGAAATGGTAAAAGAGGAAGTTTTCAAAGGCCGCACCGGCGATGAAGAAATCTCTCTTGAAGAACTTCGTTTGGCCATGCTTGCCTACATCGACTCTACGATGCTCATAAGCGATCAAAAATAATCTTCTAAAAGAGCCCGGCCTTTGAGCCGGGTTTTTTTATGTCCTGCCTCATCACCTGACAACACTGATCAATCAATATCAAACATTTAAGTTCATTTTCAGGATTCCGATACTTTATCCAAATAAGATTTTTTTCTTTCGAGGAAGCTTTATGGATATTTCTACAGTTGCAGGATTAGGCTTGGCGATCATCTCGATCATCGGATCGATTCTTTACGGATCTCCACTCTCAATCTTCATCGATGTTCCCTCTGTCGCCGTGGTAGGGGGAGGGGTTATCGCCTGTACCTTAATTAAGTGGCCGATGGAAAATGTGAAAGGTCTTGTGACGACATTCATGAAATCAATTTTCTCAACTCCCGTTAATGCTAAAGCGATGATTGATGAAATTCAAAAACTCGCAGAGACCGCTCGCCGAGAATCAGTGTTTGCTCTGGAGAAAGTTCCTGTTGAAGATAAATTTTTGAAAAAAGCAGTTACCCTTGCAGCTGATAACAGACCACCAGAAGTCATTACGAGCATTCTTGTGCTTGAGATCGCTGCGATGGAAGATCGTCACGCAAAAGGTGTTGATATGCTCGAAGGGATGGGGGCCGATGGTCCCGCTTTCGGAATGATCGGGACTCTTATTGGTCTCGTGCAGATGCTCCAGAACATGTCGGATCCTTCTTCAATTGGTCCCGCCATGGCCGTTGCACTCTTGACGACCTTCTACGGATCAGTGCTCGCTAACGTTTTCACAATTCCAGTTGCGGCGAAACTAAAACAGCGCTCAAAACAAGAATCTACAAAAATGAATATCATCGTGGCGGGAGTTCTCGGGATCGTCGCTGGAGAAAATCCGCGTGTGATTCGTGAGAAGCTTGATTCATTCCTGGCACCTAAAGATCGTATTCAAGCTGAAGAGAAAAAGGAGTAAGTCATGGCCGACGCTCCTAAATGTCCACCGTGCAAACCTGGTGCACCAGGGTGGCTCGCGACCTTCTCGGATTTGTGTACCCTTCTTCTGACGTTCTTTATTCTTCTTCTCTCGTTTGCAAAGACAGAGACGGCTAAATATGAAGCAGCGATTGGATCACTTCGTAATGCTTTTGGTGGTAACGTGCTTAAGGCCGGTGAGGTCATGAGAGCGGGTAAGTCACCGAGTGATGCTCCAACCATGATCGATTCAGATAATCCGGCAAAACCATTTCCGATTGAATTTTTGACCGCTGAAGGCTTACTTGATAAGCATGAAATTAACCGCGAATCTGATTCTCAGCTTAATCAGCTTAAAAAAATGCTGGCCGATAATGATCTCTCAGAATCCGCGAACGTTTATGAAATGCCTGAGACAATTTTTGTACGCATGAAAGACAAGATTCAATTTCGCCAAGGATCTAACGGGATTGATGAGATTAACATTCAGGTCTTTGACCGATTAATTAAAATGATGAGAGAGAACAACTGGAACATCATGGTTGAAGGCCATGCCTCTGCAGGGGAGACATCGTCGAAAGCTCCTGCCCTTGATGCCTATGCCTTATCTTCTGAGCGGGCTCTTGCTGTCTCAAAAGCACTCATTCAGCGTGGAGTAACCCCTTCGCGAATCACGACAATTTTTTATGGTGATTCAAGACCACTTGATAAATCGGCCAATGCTAACCTCTCCGACCGCCGGGTAGAGTTTCTTTTGAAGAAAGTTGACCTGCGCACCGAAGGACGAAAAGTCGAGGCACAGTGATTGAGAGAGTGGAGTTTTCCTGGCTCCACGACGAAGAAAGTCTGAAACTTGCCCTTCAAGATCTGCTTGAATGTTCAGGGCAGTTACTCAAAAAATATTTTTCTTCCAAAGAACTAAGTCGCAATGTGAGGGCGCGTGAATCGATCAGCGTGCCATTGGATTTTGTGAATCATCTTCGTATAAATCCCAAGTACGAGGGCCCGATCCCAAAAATTTTGAAAGAGACTAAAGACTATCTCGTGGTCCATAAGCCTCCTTTCGTACACTGCCATCCCCTTTGTTATTCAGACAAAGACACCATTTTAAATTTCCTGGTGAAGGAAAATAGAAGTGAGGTCCTTAAAGTGAATCCTGAAAACTACGATAGGGGACTTCTGTTTAGACTAGATTACGAAACTTCAGGCGTCTTAGTCCTCGCAAAAGATCAGAAACTCTTAGGGCGTCTTCGCCAAGACTTTACGCAGATGAAGAGTAAATACTATTGGGCGATCGTCAGTGGAGATTTTGATCGCGATGGTAAGCACTCTCAGTATTTTCGTGCGACGGGCGTGAAAGGTCATAAACAAATTGTGACCGACGTCCACAGGCCTGATTCGGTTGAAGGAGTTCTTCGAGTGAGAAAAGTCCTGGAGAAAGATGGAAAAAGTCTTGTGCTCGTAAAGCTCGAGACGGGGCTCCGGCATCAGATTCGGGCGCAACTTTCTTTTCTAGGATTCCCTATCTTGGGAGATGAGCTCTATGGAGGACTTAAAGATGAAAGGCTTTACCTACACGCTTTGAAATATGAGTGGGAGGCAGAGGCTGAAGATTCGGAAGCGGAATTATTTGATCGTTTCTTTGACCTGAACCGTGCTCTTCAAATGAGTCATGATATGTTCGGGACTTTCTAGGCTCACTAACTTAACTAAAAATTTTCCTTCCGTTACTGCGTTGATCTCCATCTGCGGGTGGGTTACTTTGAATCTCACAAAAAATACTTTTTCCAAAATATCAGGTTCAGACATTTTAGCAATGAAGCTCATGTGATTGGCGAGCTGGCGGTACATCAGTGTACGAAGATTAGGCGCCTTCTCTGGGATGGCGAGTTCTTTAATTTCCACCGCAAGATTATTTCCTTCGCAGAAGGCTTTCCAGTTTGCTGGAATTTTTTTATCGATTTTGACCAAGGCCCCACGGCAAGAATTTGAGGTCAACTTATCATTATAAAAAAAGCCCCATTGCTCCTTGCGGACCACTTGGGTAACGAATAATCCGAACATGATTATTCCACCGATCAAAATAGGATTTTTCATCAAAGAATTCCACAACATAAGCCTATTATCCCGTTATTTGTGAATATTTCCACTAAAGACTTCAAAGTTAATATCCGATGAGTCTGATCAAGTAAGAGGATTTGAATATGAAGAAATCGCAACCCGCACACGACCCTAAAATGTGGAATAAACTGATGGTTTTGGGTCAAAAACAAGGCTCTATTCGTTTGAGAGACTTAGGATCTGAAATGGGTCTCTCTGAAGAAGATTCCCTGAGTTTTATTCGACAGGCCTTTCCGCAAGGTGGGGGAGTTGAGGTTTATTTCCAGAGTGATGAAAACTGGGTGGATATCGATGCTTCTGCCCTTCAATACATGCTTCCTTTAAGTCCAGGTGAATGGACTGAACTTCATAAACTTTTAAGCGCACGTCATACAACTTCTTCTCCGGGGCTTATGTCACTCAAACGAAAAATTATGTCTAATGGGCCTGTGAAGGCGATCATGAAAATCCTTGGGTCTCTTGAAGTTTGGTCCGAAGAGCTGACCTCAAGGGAACAGAACTTTGTCAGCATTCTTGAAGGACTGACGAGTGAAAAGAAAATCGCCAAAATTAAAACGGACTCTAAAATTTATACAGTCTTTCCCTGTAAGGTCATTCACATTGAGGGTGAACTTTCGGTTATTGCTGAAGATACGGTCGATCATTGTTTGAGTGTTTTACCAATGAAAATAATCAGTGAGGTAGAAGCCATCTCAACGACAAGTTCACCGAGAATGACTGAATTTGAAATCGAGGAATTCATTTCAGCGATCCGCGGAATGAATGAGAAAGAAGCAAGACTGATTTTAAAAATTCATGATCCAGTCGCAGTAAATCTTTTTCCACTTCATCATTTTCTTGGAAAGCCGTGCATGATCACAAATCCCAATGGCGATCTCATTTGGGCCGCCTACGTTGAACCATGTCCCGCACTTTATGACTGGCTGATATCTCTGGGGAAGCATGTCGAAATCCTTGATCCGCTTAATTTCAAGCAAGAATATCTCACTTATTGTGAGGAAAAATTGAAAAATGTGGCCTAGAATGCCCTGATGACTAAGTCCGGTACCCCGCCCTATTTTTTGATGTCTTTCATTCCTGCCGTGGCCTATTGGCTGCTCGAGACTTATACCACCCTTGAGATCGCTCTCGTGGGAGGAATTTTTCTTGGGATCATCGAGATGATCGCCGAAAAAAAATTCACAGGACATGTTCATACTCTTTCAAAACTCAATGTTGCCCTCGTGGTTGGGCTCGGAATAATTTCGTTGATTGCTCGCGAGGGCGTGTGGTTCAAGCTTCAGCCAACGCTCACTGGTCTTTGCCTGGCAGGCTTCTTATTTTATAAAAAGCTACAAGGCCACTCACTCATGCTCGACATGTTGACCGACATGAAACAAAAAGCTCCCCTCCCACCTGAGACTTACAAAAGAATGGAATGGCATATGTGCCTTTTTCTAATTGTCTTCTCAGGCTGGATGGCCCATGTTGCGATCAAAGAAACGACGGCCTCGTGGATTTTCTGGAAGACGGCGGGATTCTACATCGCCTTTGGTGGTTTTATGCTGCTTGAGGTTCTCTATTTACGGTTAACTATGAAAAAGGGTCGGTCGTGAAAATTTGTATATTCTGTGGAGCGAGCACTAGCCTCGATCCACAGGTCGAAGTTGAATCAAAAAAAGTGATGAGTGATTTTTTTACGAAGAAGATTGGACTTGTGTATGGGGGGGCCGCGATCGGAGTCATGGGATCACTCGCAAACCACCTCGTTTCTCAAGGGGGACAAGTCATTGGCATTATTCCGCAGCGCCTGATGCTAAAAGAAGTCGCTCATCCGGCCTTAAGTGAATTGCATGTGGTGAAAGACATGCATGAGCGAAAGAAAATGATGTACGACATCTCAGACGCCTTCCTGATTTTCCCCGGTGGCATGGGAACCCTTGATGAACTTTTTGAGATTCTTACCTGGAAACAATTAGGCATCCATCACAAACCAGTGGCGATCTTAAACATTAATGGCTATTTCGATCACCTGATCAAGTTTCTGGATCACGCGGTCTCTCATGGACTGATAAAGGCCACTGACCGAAATCTACTTTTTGTATCAAGTGAATGGTCTGATATTTTAAATCACTTTCAAAAGAAAGGTCTTCCTGCATGAGCCTGTGGCAGCGGCTCTTTGGAGCTGATCCTAAAGATCTTTTTTTAAGTTTCAATCCTCATGGTTCCAGCTGGTGCGTAGTAACTTGGAACTTTGATTTGAAAACTCCGCTCAAGCGTAAGTGGATGGTTGAAATTCACAAAGAAAAAAATGAACTCATCCAATGGTCCAAAGGAGAGGTTGAAGAATTATTTTTTTTCTTAGGTGGAAATCTTATTCGTAAACGTCGCATCTCTCAAACTCAAGAAGATTTAAAACCGCTGATGAATCTTGCCATTCATTCAACCATTAAGCTGGGTTTTGAGAAACATCAGGAATTCATGTTGAGTCAGGTTTCTGGAGCGACGACTCAGGACATGCAAAATGAGTTTCGTGCTCTTCAGTGGATCCAGGCCAGTTTTGGTACCCTCTCTCGGGCCCTTGATAGCCTTAAGAAAAATCCTGACCTCATTCAAACTTGTGCTTTTTTTTCAGGAACTGAACCTGACTCTAAGAGCGAGGTGATTCGGATCATTGCCTTCAATCTCGATATTTTTTGTTATTTAATTGAGGATCAATCTCTTCGCATTGTGATCTTCGATGATAAAAACATGGGGCACGGAGAGTCACGAAACCCAACTTTCCAGCAAATAATCAAAGTTACAAAACCACAGTTCTATGATGAAATAGTTAAGCTTGTGCATCAAATAGCTGAAGTAGGGGAAGTGTTTTGATTAGTTTCTTTGTTCTTGTGATTATTTATTTCGGATTTTCCTGGTGGTTGCCCTGGGATAAATTGCCGTCTGATATTTCTTTCTCGTACGTCTTCGATTTGCTCTTTGCCCTTGGAGTTTCTTTTTTTTATCGCCTTCCTTGGAAGTTCAAATGGAAAATCAATAAACAAGCATGGAAAGCTGTTGGCGAAGTTGTGGGGCTGGCGATTGCGGCGATACTTTGCATCTGGTATCTCGAAATCGAAACTCCATTCCGGTTAGTTCACAATCTTGAATGGCACCTACTGCTTTTTGCTCCGATCTTAGAAGAGCTCGTCTTCCGACAAACTTTCCAGCGTGTTCTTGTTAGTAGCGTTGGTGGAAAGTATGTAACCTCGATGCTTGTTGCTGCCATTTTTGCTTTTTCTCACTTTATAGGCCTTCGCGTTTTGCCAGTTGAATATATTCCTTTTATTGGCTTTCAAGTTTTCTATACCTTCATACTGGGTCTTATTTGTGGACAGGCACTCTTGCGTTTTCACTCTGTGCTCGCTCCTATTTGTTTGCATTTTATCTTCAACCTCACTTTCTACGCGGCCCTCCAACTCGAGAACGTTTTCGCCCCATAAAGCTTTACTTCCAAACCTCTCATTGCTATATTGCGCCATAAATTTATTGACCCCTTAGTCTTAGATTGAATAACTAAATTTTTAAGGGATTTATGCAAACAACACCTGACTCGATAAAAGTCGGCGAGCTTGATTTTCCTCCACGTAAAGTATGGATGAAAACTTACGGCTGCCAAATGAATTACCATGATTCTGAACGAATCATGTCTCATCTCTCCGGATTAAATTTTACAAAAACTGAAGTTCAAACAGATGCAGACCTGGTGATCTTTAACACCTGTGCCGTTCGTGATTTGGCCAACCAAAAATTTTACTCTCATCTTGGAGAAACAGGAAAACTCAAAGGTATTCCCAAGCGCCATAATCCTGGTGTGATAGTTCCAAAGCCAACTAAGAAAGTCATCGTCGCTGCTGGTGGATGCATTGCTCAGACTGAAGGTAAGGATCTCCTCGCAAAATACAAGGCCCTTGATTTTGCTTTTGGTACGGACGTGATTGATAATATCGGCGAGATGGTTTACCGCGCCTACGCAGGTGAATCTAAGTTTTCCGTGACCAGCTGGGACCGTTCAGAAAATTATTCGATCGAAACAAAAATCACTCAAGGCACTCCTCAGGCCTTTGTGAATATCATCAAAGGCTGCGACAAATTCTGCTCCTACTGTATTGTTCCTTTTACTCGCGGCCGTGAAAAATCCAGGCGTCTTGCTGAAGTTGTGACCGATGTTAAGCGGTTGGTGGAATATTCAGGTATTCAGGAAGTGATGCTTCTGGGACAGAACGTAAACTCTTTCGGTAAAGATAATAGCGAGTCCCTTGCTGACCTCATCATGGAACTGGACCAGGTCAATGGTTTAAAACTTCTTCGGTACACGACCTCTCACCCCTATGATGTGACCGACGATCTTGTTGCCGCTCACCGTAATGCTAAAAAGCTCGCCAATCATTTACATCTTCCGGTGCAGAGTGGTTCCAATACCGTTCTTCAACGCATGCTTCGCGAGTATACCATCGAGCACTATCTCAATCTTCTTGCAAAAATGAGAGCGGCCAATCCAAGCATGGTGATCACAAGTGACATGATCGCAGGTTTCCCGAATGAGACCGAAGCTGAGCACGAAGAAACTCTCAGACTTCTTGATCTCGCTCAGTTTGATAATATTTTTTCATACGCCTATTCCTCTCGCAAAGGTACGAAGTCGGCGCGGATGAGTGATGTTTTAAACGATGACATTCGTCACCGCCGCTTGCGAGAAATTATGGCGAAGCAATTAAAGATTCAGGAAAATATCCGCACCGGCATGATTGGCAAAACCTATCGTATGCTGGTCGAAGAAAAAGGCGATAACAAAGGTGTGTCGAAATGGACGGGAAGAACATCTTGTTCTCGTCTCGTGCACTTTGAGCCTCAGACAAGTGAACAAGATTTTAAATGGCACTGGGTAGATGTAGAGATTACATCGGTGACACAACTATCAGCTCAAGGGAAATTAGTTAAGGATCACGGGAAAAACCCTGCATGAAATGGGTGCTTTTCATTTTGGGGTGGATAAGCTTTATTTTGGGCGTCATTGGCGCCTTTCTTCCGATACTCCCCACCACACCTTTTCTTATCCTCGCGGGCTTTCTCTTTTCTAAATCTTCGCCACGTTTTCATGCCTGGTTACTCAACTTACCCTATGCTGGTCCTGCTATTAAAGATTGGAATGAGAAAAAAGAGATTAGCATACGGGCAAAGATTCTTTGTACCGCGATGATTCTTTTTTCGCTGACTCTCATATGGATCCAGGCCCCAGTTCACTTAGCCATCAAAATATTCCTGACCATCATCCTTTTCAGTGTGAATCTCTTTGTTCTGACTCGCAAAAGTCGCTAAACTAAAGAGATGAAGAACTTCGTCCTCTTACTTTTTATTTTCTGTGCGGGTTGCGCGAAACTCAGCTACATCGCTGAGCAGGGGATTGGTCAATCTAAGATTCAATGGCATGCTAAAGATAATGATGAGATTTTAAAAGATCCGAATGTATCAGAAGAAGTGAAACGAAAAATTCTTTTGATCGGTGAGTTCAAAAAGTTTTTCTATCACTACTTTTCTGAAAAAAGCACATCGATTTATACCAAAACAACCATCCTTGAAAACCCGGCGGTTTCCTATCTCGTGATTGCTTCTCCTCACACGAAAATTGAGGCGCACGAATTTGAATTCCCTTTCGTCGGATCATTTCCTTATATCGGATTTTTCAAACTCGACTCGGCGAAAGAATTCGCCCAAAATTTAGAGAAAGATGACGACCTTGTGACTTGGATCCGCCCGGTCTATGCGTATTCAACCCTCGGATACCTCGAGGACAGAATTCTCTCTTCATTCTTTGAATACGATGACGTTGAACTGGCCGAGCTGATCTTTCATGAACTTTTTCACACGATTTTTTTTGTCGAAGACGAGGTTGATATGAATGAGAACCTCGCCAATCTCTATGGCTTTGAACTTTTAAAGGAATACTTTAAAGATCGTCAGGAATTAAAAGACTACATTGCACGAGAAGAGAAAAAACATGTGATCTCGTCGCGTGTAGTTGAACTCATAGGTATCCTCCAAATGGAATTCGGCAAGCTCGGTGGTTTTATTACCGATGAAAAGGGTGATACTTTAACAAATCGTTTTGTTGAGGAGGTCTTTAAACCAGATCTTCGATTGTTGTGTGAGAAACTCAAACTAGAACAAAAAGATTGTGAGCTCAAAGAAAAATGGAATCAGGCGAGCTTTGCAGCTTTTCTCACCTATGAAGAAGAACAGGATTTCTTAAAACAGTTAAAACTTGAAAAGAATATGGGCCCGAAAGAGTTTTTGACCTGGCTTCGCCATGAAATTAAGAACTTTGAAAAACAAAAAAAGAAAAAAATTGATAACTTTCCCGATTACCTTAAAGCGGAGGTCTTAAATGCGCCATCTTCTGCTCATTGATCCGATTCACAAGCTCAACACCAAAAAAGATTCTTCTTTCATGCTTGCTCTGGCTATGCAGAGAAGAGGAATAGAGGCCTACGTTTTCTTTGAAGACGATTTCGCCGTCCATAATCAAGGAATACAAAAACTCACTGTTCATTCTTTCAAGGGAAGCCTGAAGGAAGATCAAATTTACATGGCGAGCTTTGAGACCACTGATTCAAAAGTGATTGAGCTCACAACTTCGGACGTTATTCACATGCGTCTGGATCCCCCTTTTGATAGCCGCTATCTTCGTATCCTTTGGATGCTCGATAACTTAGTGAGCATGGGAATTAAAGTCGTCAATGATCCTCGAGGCATCATGCAATTCAATGAGAAACTCTATGCCTACAGAAAAGAGGGGTCAGTCGCGAGTTTTGTAGGGCAAAACCTAAAACTCGCTCAGCAATTTGTTCAAAATCTTGACCCAAAACCCTCGGCCCTCATTTTAAAACCAATGGATCTCTACAGTGGCATTGGAGTCGAGAAATTACCGCTCACCGGATGGGAAACGCGCTTTAAAGAAAAAGTCATTGAACTAAGTGGGCCTGTGATTGTTCAGCCTTTTGTCGAGGCCGTAACCAAAGGGGAGATTCGTTCTCTTTATTTCAAACAAAAAGAAATCGGCACCATCTTGAAGACGCCAAAAGACGGCGAATTCCTCTCAAATATCGCTCAGGGAGCGACTTTTCACGCTGAACCATTATCTGAGAAGGCCCGCACTCGCTGCGAGAGCATTGTTAAAGAATTAGCTTCTTTTAAAGTGGATTGGGTCGCCTTCGATATTTTAGGAGATTCAGTGACTGAAGTGAATATCACTTGCCCGGGACTTCTTGTGGAAGTGAGCTTTGCCCTCAAGAAAAATCTCGCGGATGTCGTGATCGATATGTTGGGCGAGAATTAGATGCTCTTTGTTCCGTCCACTTGAACTTCGACATCCATCTGCCAGCAAGCTGCATCCCGGACTTTTGTCCAAGCAGTACAACCTTGTTGATACGTACAACCCTGGTTTGAATAAACATCGCGGATCACGATCGTTCCATTGGAAGTGATGTAGTTACTGAAGTCCACGGTTGAGGTACAGCTATTCACGTCCGCTGTTACACTTGTGGCTCCTCTAAGAATTCCATCCGTGCCTTTGATCGCCACGGTAAATCTGAGTTTTGTATAACCATAATAGTCTGCTGACTGTCCTGTCGCTCGACCAAAACACCAAGATTTTCCAATCGGAGCTTTGGGCTCTGGACGAGGTTTAAATCTTACGCGAAGAACTGAATCGGTATCTAGGAAAGAGGCTGCGTCTGTAGGTGAAGTAAGAAAGTCACTCACGTTGTGACTATAACGAATGCTTGTATACTCAGATTCACCGACGCCGGTCCAAGACAGATCAGCTGAATAGTATACGCCACCTGACATCGTGACTGTTCCTTTACGAAGATCGTAACCCGTTCCGGTGGGAGAAGCACAAGATCCTGCTGGCTCTCCATTTGGATAAAGAGCTGCCCAATTATTATCTTTTGGAATTGTTGTATAGCTTGTTCCAGTCGAGCCACCCGTAGTGGAGCCAGTTGTTGTTCCAGCACAACCAAGTGCTAACGGATTCGTTGAACAGTAACCTGGGCAACCAACGAGACTATAGTTTGCGGCTCCCGCACATTGCTCACTTATATTATTATTCGAGCTGCTCGTGGAGCTGGAATCTTTACTACTCTTAGTACACCCCACAAGGAGGGTTAAGAGAGTGATGCTCAAAAGAAAAGTGTGTTTCATACAGTACCTTTAACCTTGGGCCCAGTGGGCCTCTAATGATTTCTCCTAAGTCGTTTCGGAACATTGCTAAAAAACTTGATTGGTTCCTGTGTTTTAAAGTCTAAGATAACGAAATCACATTAAGGCATGTTAGTATTTTAAAGATTTTGAGGACTTGAACGCCTTCTCCACTGCCGATAGAATAGTTACCTATGACCAGAAAAGAATTTTACCAGTACCTAGGTCCCCTCAGCGAAAAACTCTACAGCTTTGCTCATGCCCTTGTTCCGGACGATCTCCAGGCAGAACAACTCGTGATCGATAGCGTGAATGCTTATCTGTTGAAAGAACGCAAAACTCTTTTAAACCGAAAGGCCGATCTCAAAAACAAAAAAAACATTCAACTTCTTCGACGAACAATTTTGAAGTCCGTTCTCCGATACATGGCAGACATTGGCTGTCGACGTGCTCATCAGCTAACCAACATGCGGATGAATCGTTATTCCGAATTCACGGCTTTTTATAATCTTGAACCTGAGGCCCGAATGGTCCTGAAGCTGCGTTATGAAGCTCAGTTTGCTGTCGAGGAGATCGAAGAGATCATGCAGCTTGCTCGCTACCAGGTGATTGAGAAAATTCACAACGGAAGATTCTTGATTGTGAATGATCTGAATAAAGGGGTTGAGCTATGAGCGAGAAAATTCCAGCAAGTTTTGTTCCCTATCAAAAAAAGATTACTCCCTACCTAGACGGAACTTTATCGGCTAACGATCGCAGTGAGTTCGAGGCTTTTGTGGCGACTCATCCTGAGTTTGAAACGTATATCCAAAAGCGCCGCGAGGAAATCAATCTTATTAAGGGTCTTATTCCTACGGTTACGATGGGCGATGAGTCCCGCGTAGAGCTTGAGAATGAAATTCGCTTATCTGTTTTTAATCTTTTAAAGCCTGAAGCACGGACTCTTTGGCAGTCGGTTGAACTGAAGATCGAAGACTGGCTTAACCGTTAATCACTAAACTAAAGAAAATTGAGAAGTCTCCAGTTTTGTCCCACAAAGCTTGGGGCGGATTGTGAAGCGTATCCATGTCTTTTAAAACATTCTCAAAAAATCCCTGAAGCTTTTCGATGTTTGACCAACGAACCATCTTAATCTGCTTGATGTTTCCATTACGGTCATAAGTCAGTCGACCAGTCATCACCTGTTTTGTTTCCGTCATCGGAAACTGCAAGTGCGGATTCTCGGACATGAATTTATCAAGATGCTTATAGAAGGAGTTCACATATCCCATCGCAGTTCTGCGCTGGAATCCGTAGAACATAAGCTCATACTTATTGAGCTCATCCGGATCCACTCCCTCAGGGACTTCCAGATTCACCATCACATCACTATTATTTAAACTTTGAGCGCGAGGATCACCACTCAAGCTCGCAGCATCTCCCCCAGCAAGAGTCGGCCCGCCAGTTGAGTTTGTATCCCGCATGAATTGCTTAATTTCTTCGCCTCTAAGATTAATTGCACTTATCGCCTTGGTTCTTTCGGGCAAAACATCAGGACGAGCTCCTGGACGAACTTGTTTAGGTGCTGGTGGAGTCGGGGCGGCGGCTTGCTTAGGCTGCTCCATCGGTTTTTGCGGCTTATTGGCCATGGCAAGATCAGAGAGACTTAATGACTTATGGGGGGCTGTTTCTTTACGAGAATGACCTTCGAAAGTATTGGTCGAAAAAAAATCTTTTGTAACGTGTTTAGTCTCTGACTTAGTTTTAGCAAGATAAACGCCATCTTTTACTTTGCTCTCTTTAGCGCCCACCGTTCGAATTCGCTGAAGATCGGCCTTGGTCAGGCTGCGAATCTGGAGAGGCTCTCTGTCAGATTGGCGAGGTTGCATGAGCTTCATGACGTCGGCCGTACTCGTTCCTCCCAAAAATCCTCGCATCATCAAACCGATCACGTGCAAAACCAAGATGACCAAAAGGATCATCGGGTAGTTTATTTTGAGTTCGATCTTGATTGTGTGTGAAGACATGAGAGCTAGACTCCTTTGCTCTAACAATATGCTAGCATTTTTTTAAATACGGACGCAATGTGACTCTCATGTCCACCAGATATCGGCAACCTGATACGGATAGTCGGTTATTTTTTCCCAGCTTGACTCTGTCTCAGCTTAAAAGAGAGAATGAATCTGTTTTTGGCTCAAAATTGGGCCAGAATTAAGCCTTTGGAAAAACAATAAGGACGTTGTTGTGACCATGAAAAAATTACTAACACTCTCTCCATCTAAAATTTTTGTCATCTGCGGACTTGGACTTGCCATGACTCTTGGGGCCTTCTGGCATCAACAATCTAATCAGGTACAGATTGATCGGATGAATGTTTTGAACCAAGGTGTGAATACTTGCTTCAACCGAATCTCACAAAGTTTCACGGCGATGATGATCAAGGATATCCAATCTCCCTATCTGCATCAGGGATTTATGGCCCTCTCCGATGAATGCTTAAATGAAGCGAGCAAGGGAACGGCCCCTTTCCGCTCACAACTTGGCGCAGGTTACGAAGTATTGACCCGTCTTCTTTCTGACGTTCACTGGTTTCATGAAAGTTTGAATAAGATTCATGCACCCATGCTCGCTGGGATGAAGCTCGATGCTCCCTTGAGTCCTCTTTCTGAAAAATTTGCGAAGATTGAAAGTTTTAAAACAACTCTCGTGGATTCTGTTGAGACGACATCTTCAAAGCTTCGTGAGATTCAAAAAAATGATGAAATTCTGATGGGGATTGGTCTCATCATTTTTGTACTTTCTCTTAGTCTTTTGTCGTTGCAGGAATTTAACCGCCTCCAACTTCAAAGAGAGATCGAGCGCCAGGCCTTGAATCTTTTAAAAGCTGGTCAGGCCAATGTCGGTGCGATCGTCGACCAATTGGTGGATCGTGCTTTGGTGACTCAAAATATGGCAGTGACCGCACAAATCTTCAAAGATTATCACGGCAACATTCTCGAGCGCATGGCCCTACGAAGCTCTACTGATCAAACCTCTGCTCCACTTGTGGTCTTTGAAAAGAAAACTGATAAAGTTGAAGTTGAAACGGAAGCTGCACATCTTGAAGAAGTTGTGATGAAGCCGAAGAGTTCACTTAAAGAAATACTTGTTTCTTTGCAGAAGATTCAAGGCAAAGAGAATATGCAGATTAGCGACGTGAGGGATGTTCAAGTCCAGCTTGATTACGAGTCCCTTGAGCAGATCATGAATTCTGCGATCAATAAGCTTGCTTCCAACCGCACTGACGGAAAGAAGATCATGGTTTCAAATCAGATTCATTCGGACCGCACCGTTGTGAATCTTTACCTCGCTAAAAATGCTTTCCTTGCTTCTGAATTAGATTTCATGGAAACGTCCGGCTCAGTTTCGGGGGAGATCGATACCAATTTGATGATCTTGAAAGAAATGGCGAAGGCATCAGATGTGACTTGGAATCTTGAAAATAAAACTGATCGCGACGGGAATATTTCGGGGATGAACATTCGATTTGTGATCAATCGGGTAACTAAAGAGAGTCGTGCTAAAAATCTAATCTCTGTTGTGAAAGGGAAGAAGAAAGATATTGCCCGCGAGATGATGAACTAAAATTGCAGCAGGAAAGTCACTGGCCCATCATTGATAAGTTTAACTTTCATGAAGGATCCAAATTTCCCTTCTTTTACGATCAGGCCTCTCTGCCTTAAGTCACGATTAAAAAGAGCATATTTGAGTCGGGCCTCTGCCGGGACCATGGATTTCTCGAAGCTCGGACGATGCCCACCACTTCCGTCCCAGCTTAAAGTAAACTGACTTACTGAAAGAATTTCTCCACCACTGGCGAGTATATCAAGATTCATTTTCCCTTCGGCATCATCAAAAATTCTGAGCTTATGGATCTTATCTACAGCACGAGTGAGGGCCTCATCGTCGTCACCTTGCTCGAAACAAACAAGCAATAACATTCCGTGAGAAATCGCACCAATGAGTTCATTCTCAACTGAGACAGTGGCCTCTTGGACTCTTTGAACAACGATTTTCATGGCTTTCTTTTCGGGGTTACGTGTAGACGGTAGGCATCCATCATTGCTTTCTGAGTACGATTTAAAAGATCCTGATAGATGCTTTTGAAATTTTGTGTGGAATCGATCACGTCTTTAAGGTCAGACAAGGCCGGGAGATGAATCGCTCTCAAAAGTTTGGAGAGAGAGACTCCTCTCGCCTCATTAAGAATATACTGAACAAAAAGTAGCATGATCTCATCAGAATGGAGACGAACAATCGTCTGATCCTCAGACATGAGATCGAGGGAGTACAACTTTAGATCTCCTTCGTGAGAAATTTGAAGCTGAGTTTGAGTCAAAGGTAAATGGAGATCATTGGGACCAGAGGCCACAATCTCAACAAACACATCCTCATTGCCCGGATAGAGAAGTCGAGTTGGTCTTTGGACAAGCTTGGCTTCGATGACTGGGTTATTGAAGCTGATTTTTTGCCCGTATCGTCCATCATCCATTTTCCAGATAAGAGATTCGAGTGTTGTTTCGAGTTGTGAGAACTTAGAAAGAATCTCACAAGCGTAACGAGGGAAGAGGTCACGAGTAATCTGATCGATATGATTAAAGGTCTTGAGCACTGTCTCTGGAGATGATTCGAGAAGCTCCGTCTCTGTTAGGTCCAAGGTCTTAAGTCCCAATCTCAGATGATCCGGTAAGGTTTCGGTTTCAGTAAAAAATTTAGGCACCATGAATTTACTGAGCGAGCCTTTCACCATCGAAAGTCCACCGGTAAAAGTCAGATGGGCCACCTGCTGACCTACAGTTGTCTTGAAATAGTTTCTAAGAATATTCGGATTGATACCCTGAATTTTTGGCACAAGCTGGAAATAAGAGCATCGTGCTTGTCCGTAGTCAGAATAAATCGAGCGAAAAGTTTCCATTGGATGAAGTTCTAGGCCCACATTGGGCTGCCTGAAATCGACAACCAGGAAATAGTTCAGGTCGCGCTTGAGACCAATATTAAGCGAATTTTCGTACGAGTTATTTTCGTGTTGCGAGAGAGAACGGATTTCAAAAAGTTTTTCAAGGGGGACACAGTTTTCAAGAAGCCCCTTGAAGTAACTTGGATGTGTGATACTTCCAGATTCTTCATTAGTTGAATGAATCAAAAGACCATTAACAATGGCCTCCTGGAAATATTCAATCTCAAACGTATCCGGAAAATCCAGTCGTGACATCGTTGGCGCTTCATCAAGATTTGAGAGATAAAATGTGCGTAGGTGATCGGTGACTTTGGAGAACTGCTGGAAGCTCTCAAGATTGGCAGTTATACGGAAATAAGAGCAAAGCTGCTTTTCCTCTTCATTTCCTCTCTTCTTACGGAAGACATAAATATAAGATCCGAGCTCGCCTTTGCCCTTGATATGATCAAGGTCAAAAATGGCCTCTGTTTTGAGCTCATTGAGCACCGGTGCCAGGCGATCGCTTAGGGAAGGAACAAAAAGTTTCTTAGAAGAGACGACAAACATATAACCGTCAGGCTTTAAAAATTGTACCTGGTCAAGAATCTGCGTCATCAAGAAATGCTGAGGATTGTTTTTTGGAAAATGACAAAGGTTAAGCATGACCCGGTCATAAGTCGATGTGTAGAACGGATTATCCTCAAGGAGTAGACTCGTTCTCGTGTGAGAGTTCTTTCTGTTTTTAAAATGGTCGCCCATAATGCGACAAATATAAGTAATCGGTGGCTCACCTTGGGCTTCAGACTTCTGAGCGAGAAACGTCAAAAACTGCAGCTCGTTGCAAATTTTTGTGAATGTTCCAGAAAAAAATTCTCGTCCTTTAAAATCCGGACAAAGAATTTCATTCCAGCGGAAATGACGGTTGTTTTCCTGGGCCAGCCAATGAGAAAGGGAGAGAGATTCAAGATAATCTCCGGCATATTTACAGCTGATGACTCTTTCCTGGTCAATACTGCCTTGTTGTACTTCTCGCGCTTCAATAGTTTCAAGCCACAAAGGTAAATTCACCTGAAGAGAATTTAGGAAAAGACCGAAACCTACGTGAGACAGAGCGTGAGAATAAATTTTCTGTTGATCTTGTGTAGGCTGAGTTTTTAGTGAAACATTTTTAGTGATCTCAGTTATGTTGAGTTCTTGCGAAACCTGCAGAAGTTCTTTCATCACTTCTTTCATACCCTCGTGGGGACGATACCAACTATAGAGATTACTCTCTAGAGCTCGACATTTTAATTCCGTCTGGCTTCCTGTTTTAAAAATTTGCGATAGAAAAGAAGTTGGATAGAGCAGGGCCTTATCAGTTAAGGCAATGCCACAGCTATCAAGTAATGAGGAGATGAAGCGTAATTTGAAAAAGGTGATCGTAGCGACCCTGTTGGCATAGATATCGACGAAGTCCTGAAGACCTTGGTCTTCAGATAGTTTCAGGGGATCAATCGACTGCCAAAAGCGCGACAGGTCCTCAAGACCTTCAAAGTGAAGGCCTGCATTCTCGGCGAATGATAGGAATTCATTATAGAGACCTTGCTTGATCGATTTTGGAAAATCTTTAGTCTTAAAGAGTTCGTTTTTAACATCCTGTTGAATGATAGTGAGCAGTCGATCAAACTTCATCACCGTCTTAGATTGAAGTGAGTCACCCTTCCAACCTGGAACAAAACAGTGAAGGGGGGAGAAGCGATCACTCATCTCAGGTAACCGGGCCTGAGTATTTGACCGATAGGAGAAGCTCGGAAAACGCGATCTTTTCGGGCATGGGGTTTCAGTGTCGGATTCTTGACGTAAGGATGTCTCAGTTTGAGACCTTAGTTCTTTTTGAAACCATTGTTGGGCGGAAAAAACTTTTTTAGACAAAGGCAGGGACTCCTCAACTCAATAAAGCAAAACTATTGAAATAATTGTTATTTTGGGAATCGGTATTCTTCCTTATCCCAGTGTTTTTGTCATGGAAAAACCCAGTATTTTAGCGAATTTCTAAAGTTGCAATGCCATGAGCCGATAAGGTCAAGGAACCGTAATTGAATACAGCGTTTTTTAGGTAAATAAATAAATTTGAGAGGACGTATGGATAACCAAAATTTTAATGACCAAGAGCTTTCAGACATCATGAAAGAAATTGAGTCCCTCGAAGAAAATTTTACCTCTGAAAACGTTAAGGCCTCACCGGTCGTGCAAAAGCTTGCAGAAATGGATGAGGAAGAGTCGATTCCTAAAAGTTCGAGCTACCAAAATGCTGAAGTTTTTGAACTCGATACTCACAAGACACCGTCTCCAAAAGTAAACACGTCTATGAGCTTTAAAGTTGAAGGTCAGATGACCATTGACCTTCAGTTTGACGTTGGCGGCAAAGTCGTCAGTCTCGAAGTCAGCGAATCTGGATTGACCATTCAGATGGAGGGTGGAGTTACTTTCACTGTTCCTGTCGACACCCACAAGAAATCGGCTTAATCTCTCCTCCATGTCTATTAAAATACTGGGCGGTAAGTTCAGAGGATTTCCTCTGTCGGTACCGAAAATTGAAACTACACGACCAACGTCGGCCCTTGTGAGGCGCAAACTTTTTGACTGGAGACAAAATCTCGAGGGTCTTTTGTTTGTGGACTTGTGTGCTGGTTCTGGAGCGATGGGTTTTGAGGCACTTTCTCGTGGTGCCGACAAAGTGTTTTTGAACGACAGTGGTAAGTTTGCCTTTCTCACACTCAAAGATAATGCAGAGAGAATCAAAAAATCTTTTCAGGCCGATGCTGTTACGTTGACTCAGCTTGATGGTGTCAAGTGGATCGATAAAGAACTTTCCTACCAAATCCCAGTAACTGACGAAGTGATTATTTACATCGATCCTCCATATGAGAATCACAATTTCTACTTTCAGATTCTCGAGTCACTTAAAAAACAAAATTTCAAAGGTGAGGTTTGGCTAGAATCGGATCGCCTCAAAGGTCCAACGCTTGAGAAAATAACTGGAGCATTCCATTCAGTTATTAAAACTCTCGAACAGGGAGATCATTTTGTCGTCGTAGGTTTTCTGGTATAGGATTTAGGTCAAGACCAACTTTTCAAGGACATGATCTTGGGAAAAAAATGCGGCCTCTATGCAGGTACCTTTGATCCGTTTACAAATGGACACGTCGACATCGTGAAGCGTGCCATTGATATATTTGATGAAGTTGTGATCCTTGTTGCCGTCTCTCCAAATAAAAAAGCCCTGATGACGACAGAACAAAGAGTCACCGTTCTGAAAAAACTTTTCGCAGATCAGCCTAAAGTCAGAGTGGATAGCTGGAGTGGACTGATTGTTGAGTATGCTCGCCAGAATAACATCCATTCAATCGTTCGTGGACTTCGTCCCACCGGAGATTTTGAGATCGAGTTTCAAATGGCGAGCATGAACAGAAAAATTAACCCTGACTGCGATACTATTTTTTTGATGACAAGTGAGAAGCTCTATTACATCTCGAGTTCACTGGTAAAAGAAGTCTATAATCATGATGGTGACATCTCCGCTTTCGTACCACCATTGATTCTTGAAGAGATGAAAAAACTAAAAAAGTAAGAGAGAAATTTATGTTGTTAAGTTCCAGAGTGAAGGGGATACAGGACAGTATCACCATGAAGCTCAATGAAAAATCCTTGCAGCTTTCAGAAGAAGGGAAGGTTATTTATAATCTTTCCGGCGGACAACTTCCAATCAAGCCCATGGCCGAGTTCATTGAGAAAATTCACCATCAATTAAATTTCTTAAAGAGCTATCAGTACTCACCAAGTGCTGGTTTTAATATTCTCAGAAAAAAGATCATCAAGTACTTCCAAGAATCAAGAACACTTCCAATCGAACTCTTCGAGACTGGTTGGGATGCCATTGTCAGCAATGGTTCTAAACATTCAATCTACAATGCACTGGGTGCCATCATTGATCCAGGAGATGAGGTCATGCTTCTGGCCCCCTACTGGGTTTCCTATCCTGAGATGGTGAAATTCTGGGGAGGAATTCCCAAGGCCGTTAAGTCCAATGTGTTTGATGCTTTTGTGCCTGCCATCGAGGATATGCACAAGGAGATGACTCCGAGAACCAAAGTCATCATAGTCAATTCTCCGAATAATCCATCCGGCGTTCATTACTCTGAGGCGTGGATGAAGGAATTTGTACAGTTTCTAAAAAATTACCCCGATCTGATTGTGATCAGCGATGAAGTCTATTCAGAGATAAGTTACTTTGATCCCAAGCCAACTTATTTTTATCAGTATGATTATTCGCTCTTACAAAGAACTGTGATCATTCACGCGATTTCAAAAACTCTTGCTTCTACCGGGCTTCGGATTGGATTTGCTATAGCACCGGCAAACGTTGTTGAAGCAATGTCGAGAATTCAAGGCCAGACGACTTCCGGGCCAAATAGTCTTATTCAACGTGCTCTTATTGATTTTGATTTTAACAGCATCGAAAATTTCTTGGGCCCAGTTCGAAGTCACATTCGATTAAACGCAGCTTTTTTGCGAGAAAAATTCCGTGAAGGACAATTAGGACACTGTTGGTATCAATCAACTTCGGCCTTCTACTTTATGCTCGATTTTACGAGGACTCCGATGTTTAAACGTTTTAGTGGGGACGGACTCGATCATTCAATTGAGATCGCCGATGAGCTTTTAAACGATGAAGGTGTCGCGGTTGTTCCTGGCCATGACTTCGGTATTCCTAATACCGCTAGGTTATCTCTGGTGATTGAAGAAGTTCCTTTTCAAGAGGCGCTGATAAAAATTGTCAGGTATCTAAACCCTTCTTAAATAAGGCAACTTTAACCACCGATGTGTGCCCTCTCTCCTCTGAATTATAATATGACAGAGGAGAATTTTTGAAATCAACTCTCATACTGTCCCTTATTCTACTTGTCGCAAGTTGCGCGAAATCTCCCCTGGAAAAAACTCAGGAGGCCATCGATATTGCTCAAACCTATTTGAGTAGCGAGCAGTGCGATGATGCGATCTCTGTTCTAACTGCAGCTGGTGTGAATTATGATGATCCGGTTTATCGCGAAGTCTATGCATCGGCCTATGCCTGCAAAGCCGATTTCAAGACCACGGTTTTCATCGCAGATGACATTCCACTCTTAGTCACAACATCGTTTCAAACTCTCATGACATCTCTGACGAAATTTTCATACTCCAATGAAACTGTGGTCGATTCTCTCCACTATAGCTCTCTTCAAAAAGCGATCGATATTGTCCTATATCCAGATGGAACTTCGCAACCGAGTCAGGTCGCTCGCACCTCGAAGTTTGGTCCTCGCAAAGCGGGAGACATTGGTGTGGAATTTTTGATGTTCTCTATTACTCAGTTAGGAAAATTTGTAAATTATTTTGGGAACGTTGATGCCTCAGGGATCAAAGGTGCTGGACCACGCACGAACAAATGTTTCATCAATTATACTTATGCTCAGGCGATCGCCGCTCGAATCGCCGGTGGTGGATCATGTAATGTGAACAATGGAGGAACCTCTGAGCTTGATACATCAGTTGATGGTCTTAGGCACCGTTGTGAAGGTCTCATGCTTTTTACGAACCTTCTTGATGTACTCAATAACCTCGATGTTTCCGGGAATAGTACTTTTGCCTCCCTTGCCGCTGTTGCGACTGATTCAAATACTCTAAGAGATGCTGCCGTTACCGCTAATCCAAGTCTTCAAACACTTCTCTACACCACCTCACAATCAACGTGCGTATCTCTGATGGCAACTCCAGCTGAAGCAAACAACATGCAGCTTATTTATGCGTTGTTATTCGAGACAGGCCTGCAATGAGATGGATCCTTCTTTTATGCACAATCTTTTCTCTGAATGCTCTGGCCTTCGATTATCCCTATACGATGCGCTCGCCTAAAGCACTTCTCATGGGAGATGCTTTCACCGCTGTGAATGATGACGAGTACACCCTCTTTTATAATCCCGCCTCTATGGCGAGACCACGCGCAGATTTTACTCTGACTCCGATTAACGTTTCTGCCAGCGGAACAAATGTTCTCGCTGATACCAGTCGCTTTAAAAATTTTCCCTCTGATCCCGTCGCAGCTTCTAAAGTATTGATGGACTATCCTGTCCATGCGAGTGTTGGCATTGCTCCTGGCTTCAAGCTTTTTAATGTTGGCGTCTCCTTTATCAGCAACAATAGCTATGATGCACTTTTGAGAAACCAAGCTCACCCGATGCTTGATCTTGATATCAGGGCCGATCGCGGAGTCATGATGGGAGTTGGAATTCCACTTGGTACAAGTCGCCTGAATAAAAAAACCAAAACGGGGTCTCAAACTTCATTCGGCGTTACAGGTAAATACATTGAAAGAACGGGGATTCAAGATTCACTTGCTCTCGCGGGACCGACCGTTCTGAACTCTCTCGGTAAAAAAGATGTCGGAGATATCCTTAAAAGCTTGGGTCAAGTCAAAGGTATAGGATATGGCTTTGACCTGGGACTTGAGCAAGTTGTGAGAAGTTCTAACTCACAGTTCGTCATGGGCCTTTCTGCACTCGACGTGACCAACACAAATTTCAGGGTTGACCAAAATCCAGATCATCTCAAAGTTGCCAATCTCAGGCGCCAAGTCAATCTCGGGATGGCCTTTGGGCAAGACTATAAAATTTTTCACTACATTCTTTCGACCGATGTGCGAGGACTCAACGAACAGATGGATACTGGAAAGCGTTTGCGTTTTGGAGCCGAATTTGGTGTTCCAGGGTTAAAGCTATTAGCAGGTGTGAATAGTGGTTATTATAGTTATGGTGCAATGCTTGATCTTTTCATCTTCAAGGTTACTGCAGGGTTTTACGACGTAGAATTGGGTTCTCATTACAAACAAACCCAAGGAAAACGCTTTATCCTTTATCTGAGTTTATTTGACTTCACATTCGACGCC
>JBBQGK010000014.1:0-51122 GCA_038322885.1 Bacteriovoracales bacterium
AATCATTGTAAGTGCCACTGATGATCATGGCGTAGAGCTTGTGAATATCCAGTACTTCGGAAAGAAAAATAAAAAAAACCTCCTTGTCCTGTCACTTCCAAATCAGAGAAAGCTAAATTTCAAAGATGTAAAGTGTGGGATTTCTCAAGACTTTTAAATTTTAACCCAACAGGAAATATATGAAAAAAATTATGACATTGGCCCTTCTCACTTTCTCAGTCTCAATTTACGCGAGTACTTCGAGCTTAATTGAGTCTTGCCGGGAAGTCGGAACACAAAAAGTCATCACCCAAGCAGAAGTCCTTGGACACAAGGTAGATGCAACGGATGTAAATGAATGTGGCATCGATAACCGTCCACTAAGCATTGCTAAATACGTTTGGTTTTGCGCCAAGGTATCTGGTGAGAATGACATTAAAGTAATAACTCAAAAACCCATTTTTGGTAAATGTTTTTAACAAAAGGAATAACTATGAAATCTTTGATTACAGCTCTACTACTTGCATCTTCGATGGGAAGTGTCTTTGCTCAAACTATTATTTTTGAAGAGCAAACAACGACAACGAGAAAATTGACCATCATAAATGGCGGGATGGAAATAAAATACGGTCAAACTCCAATCGCAGTTCCTATGCGTGCCTACTCTGCTGGACGAGTTCGAATCGGTGACACGGTTATCACCAGCGATAACCGTGATGGAAAAGTCGTGAGCGTTTTTGTAGCGCAACAGAAAATTGTTGTTGCTGACAGCTACTACGGGAACAGAACTTTCTCACTCAATCAAATCGCTGTGACCCAAGGTTGTGTGAACTCAATTTGCGTCAATGACAAGGTCGTTACTTCAGATAACAGAGACGGTAAAGTAGCCGGATATTTCGCTGATGGTAAAGTTGTTGTAAGCGATAGTTACTATGGATTTAGAACTTTCTCTCAAAACAATGTGGCGTTGAGCCTCGGTTGTACACAATTGTTTTGTGTCGGTGACTCAGTCATCACAAGTGATAACCGAGATGGAAAAGTCATAGCTTTTTTTGGTGATGGAAGAATCAGTGTTGCTGACAGCTACTACGGTAACCGTACATTCTCTGAACAGAATGTGTCAGTGACTTCCGGAGTATGCACTAACATTTACACTCACCGTGTGAACTTCTGTAACTAATTTTTTCAGGCTGGATTTGCAGGAAGCGAGTCCGGCTTTTTTAAAGCTTTCTTCTCATCATCGCAATTCTCACCATAAAATAACCTGATATCGCCCAAAGGATCCAAACGATTATGGGAATATCTACCAAGTGCGTGATGTTGATATTTCGAATGAGAAAAACTCCCGAAAACATAAAGATCCCGGCCAAGATCGATAGCCCAAGAGAATATATAGAGCGGGAAAATCTTCGAGCAGAATCTTCTAGACCTCTGATTCGAATCTCCGCTGAATAATTGTTCTGCGAAACTTCCTTCAAAAACCACTTGAGATGCTTCGGCAAAATACGAAAAGACGTAATCACGTCTTTTGCGACCCACATGAGCTCTTCCTGAGCATTTTTCCTTGAGAGCAAATCACCGACCAGAGAAGGTAAATCTTTTTCAAGCACCTTAAAAATATTGAGATCAAGTCCAATCGATTTCCCAACTCCATCCAAGGTCATAAGAGCGCGGAAAATAATAAACCATTCTCTCGGTAAATAGAGCTCATGCTTGCTCAACGTCCGGATTAGGTTTCGCACCAGCTCAGTCATATTCGTTTCTTGAACCGACAGACCAATGTAAGGAGAGATCGCGTCTTTAACATCGCGAATGAGCTCTTCAGTGTCAGGAACTTTTTCGTATTCGGCCACTTCTAAGAATTCATAAACAAGATTATCAAAATTGTAAGTCACAACTGAATAGAGAATGGCGACGAGGTTCGCGCGGTTTCTTTTTGAGAGAGTTCCCATCAAACCGAAATCAATCAAGCCAATTCGGCGATCTTTTAAGACAAAAAAGTTTCCTCCATGCAGATCTGCATGGAAAAATCCGTCGGACAGAAGGGTATGGGTAAAGAGTTCGATACTCTTTTCAAGCTTGACTACAACATCGGGACCAATTTCTTCGAGAGAGTGGTACTGGTTGAAAGGAGTACCATCTAGAAACTCGAGGACCAAAATCTCCTGGCTACTAAATTCCCGGTAAACATCCGGGACTACCAAAAATCCATCCTTGTCGATGACCTTGAGATTTTTCTTCAAGCGCTCACAGTTCTGAGCTTCCACAAGAAAATTCAATTCTGCTTGTGTGCTCTTGAAAAAATCCGCGATCATTTTCGAGAGACCAAGATACTTGATCTCGATGGAAACCTTCTCAAGGTTTTTTACAATGAAGACCAAAATTTCAAAATCGGTCATGATCGTTTTAGTGATCCCTGGACGCCTCACCTTAACAACGACTTTTTGCCCAGAATGAAGTTCGGCTTTATAAACGACACCAATCGAAGCCGTTCCAATCGCTTGCTGATCGATGCTTTTAAAAACTTCAGACCATTTTTTTCCGAGACTCTGCTCGATCACGCCAAGTGCGGTCTCAAAAGGAATGCCTTTGACATTATTCTGAAGGACTTTGAGCTCTTTGATGAGAGCAGGGTCTAGGATATCTTCACGGGTGGCCATAAGTTGACCAAGCTTAATAAAGCTCGGCCCCAATTCCTCAAAACTCATTCGAAGCTGAGAACCAAAAACCTGCCACCATTCATCGTTACTCAAATCTTCACGTTTGAGTTCTGACACACGTGCAGGCAAAACAAATCCGGGAATGACTTTATCCAGGCCTGATTTTAGAATCAGTTCAGAGAATCCGTGTCGACTCAAAACGGTAAGAATCTCGCGCATACGAGATACGTTCTTGATAGTCTTAGAAATGCCGATTCCGGTTTTGATCAGATCCATGTTTTTGACTGTCGCTTTTTTGTTTTATGGTAAGATACAATGTCATTATCACCAAAACCAGCGCGGCTGTGCAGTATTTACCCATGCTAAGACTGACTGTTTTAATCTTTCCACTCCTCCTCTCTGCCTCTGTGTGGGCAGTGGAGACCTGTAGCCGAGTCGCAACGATTAATTACCAGGAAGTTTTGGTGGATGTGAGTAACCGAAACCGTGGTGAGGGAATTCGCTACTACCTCGAAAAAGATAAGGTCTCAAAAGGCCTTTTGGATGAGTATCAGGAGAATAATAAATCAACCTGGAAGAGTGCTGCTGCAAGTACGCTCGGCACAGCGATGATTCTTGCCGGAGTTTTGCGAACCTCTGATGGAAATAACGATGCCATCACAAATCGAAATTTTCTACTCCTCGGTGGATTCACCATGATCACAGTGAACTATTTTGTTTCTAAAACAATTGAATTTAACAACGAGCTTAAACTCTCTCAGGCCGTGGAAGAATATAATAAACGAAATACTCCACGCATTTTTTTCTCCCCTACTACAACCGGTGGCTTCGGTGTCGGTGCTAGCCAGGAGTTCTAATGGCCATCCAGTGCTACAAATGCGCAACTGCCTTATCTGAAACTCTTAAGGTTATGATCGCGCGCTCGGACACATGCCCAAAATGCATGACTGACCTTCGTTGCTGTAAAATGTGCTACTTCTATGATCCAAAATCCTATAATGAGTGTCGTGAACCTTCTGCTGATCGCATCACCGATAAAGAGAAAGCTAACTTTTGTGACTATTTTAAGATAGGATCAGGCGCTAATGACGCTGATAAAGCTAAGGCAGATGCCCTCGCAAAAGCGAATGCCCTGTTTAAGAAATAAGTTTTTAAGGAATCTATGAGTGACGTATTGATGACCGCCCTGGGAAGAAAAATGCTGGAAGATGAACTTCATCATCTCGTCCGCAATGAGCGCGAAGAAATCAAACGCGCGATTTCAGATGCCCGTGAGCTCGGAGACCTCAAAGAGAATGCCGAGTATCATGCTGCTAAAGAAAAACAGAGCATCATCGAAGGAAGAATCCTTGATGTTCAAAGTAAAATTTCCCGTTCACGCGTGATCGCAACTTCAACTCTTCAAGCTGAAAAGATTGTTTTCGGGGCCACTGTAACAATTTTTGATCAGCAAAAAGAAACTGTCCTCACCTACCAGATCGTTGGAGAGGATGAGGCGAAGTCTGACCCAAATAAAATTTCTTATACTTCCCCTTTGGGTAAAACACTCATCGGCAAAGAATCGGGTGAAGAAGTCACGGTTAAAGCACCTAAGGGCGATCTCATTTATGAAGTCCAGGCCATCAAGTACGTCTGAGCTTTCTTGGAACTCTTCGCTCCATGAATTAGTCAGTGGAAAAAAACCATCTCCTACTATAGATAAAATCGTTGAGGCAGGAATCAAGACCCTTCACGATCTCCTATGGATTCTGCCTTTGCGAATTCATAAAATGCCTCCCTTGCAACCGTTCCGAGAAGCAGCCCTTAACCAATTCTTTAAGGGCTCTGGCAAAATTATTCACATAGATATAAAGATGGCCTTCGGACGTCGTGGAAAGGGCAATATCATGCTCTACAATGGTTACGTGGTAGTGAAAGATGATCAATCAAGTGAAACTCTTTCTCTGCGATGGTTTAATCTCTATCCGAATCAGAAAAAGCAAATTGAAGGTCTGGAAAAAATTACATTTTTAGGTCAGGCCCAGGAATTCAAAGCGCAAAAGCAAATTATCAATCCACAGATCATCACAACCGATGCTTCTGATTCACGTCATTACATTATTGAGTATCCAACCGTGAATAAGGTTGGCGGCACTCACTTAAAGAAAATCCTTGAGATGATTCCGAGCTCATTGTGGACAAAAATTCCTCAGACTGTTCCCGAATTAAACTACGACTCCATGATCTCACTAGGTGACGCCTTTCAGATTATTCATGGAAGAGTACCTGTCGAAGTTTTTACCAAAGAAAAAAAAGATAAGGCAGAAGAGCGTCTCATCTACGAAGAGTTTCTCGTCGATCAATTAAAAATTCAGACCCGAAGAAAATATATTAAAAGAAAAGATGCTCCTATCTTCAAGGCACGCTCGGAAGATATCTCAGCTCTTAAAAAAGATCTTCCCTTTGAGCTCACGATTGATCAGGACAAAGTTTTTGCTGATGTCATGAAGGATCTCATGAGTGGCCACCCGATGATGAGAATGGTTCAGGGAGATGTGGGTTGCGGAAAAACAATCGTTGCCTTTCTCGCGGCAGAGGTCACCATTCGCAATGATCACCAAGTTGCACTCATGTGCCCGACTGAAGCCCTTGCGCAACAGCACTTTGAGTCTTTTAAATTGCTGAATCCAAATCTCTCAATTGAGCTTCTTTTGGGATCCACGAAGGCCCGTGATAAAAAAAATATTCTGGCGCGTTTAAAGTCGGGCGAGATAAACCTCGTGATCGGAACCCATTCTCTTTTTCAGGACACTGTTGAATTCAAGAAGCTAGGCCTTGCGATCATAGATGAACAACATAAGTTCGGCGTTGAACAGAGACTTCGATTGGTGGCCAAGGGCGAAGGCACCCACAGTCTCATTATGACCGCGACTCCTATTCCGAGAACTCTGAGTCTCGCCCAATATGGAGACCTTGATATCTCGTCGATCAAGATGATGCCCGCAGGACGAAAGGGTATTAAAACTCGGATCACAGAAAAGCCGAATTACGAAAAGTATGTTGAGTTCGTTAAGTCCAGGCTCAAGCTCGGAGAGCAGGCGTATTTTGTTTTTCCGGCGATTGAAGAATCAGAAAAAATGGATTTGCAAAACGTTAAAGAAGGTTTCGCAAGGTACCAAAAGACCTTCAACGAATTTAAAGTAGAAATGCTCCATGGCCAAATGAAATCAGAAGAGAAAGAAAAAGTCGTGAGTGATTTTAGAGATAAAAAAATTAATATCCTCATTTCAACCAGTGTCATCGAGGTCGGGATCAATATTCCGAACGCGACCGTCATGAGCATCTACTCTCCAGAACGATTTGGACTTTCTTCACTTCACCAATTGCGTGGGCGTGTAGGGCGCGGGGATAAACCCGGTTTCTGCTTCCTTGTTCTTGATAAAGATCTACCACCTGACGGAAAGCAACGCTTAAAAGTCATCGAAGACAATCTTGATGGCTTTGTGATCGCTGAAGAAGATTTAAAATTTCGAGGAGAAGGAGATCTTTTCGGAGTTGATCAATCAGGTGCCGTTACGACAAAGAAACTTGCCAATTTCCTTACCCATACCCATATTTTGGAGAAAGTTGTGAGTGATCTCGAGAAGCTTCAGATCATGCGTCCACAAATTCTTGAACCACACTTCGAGCGCTTGGCCCTGGATCAAAAGATTCTCGATACTATTTGAATACCTGATTAATTCACAAAGATGTCTTGAGTCCTGTTTTGTATTATAATTTCTCCATGATTAACTTTGAAATTATAGAGTCCCCGGATGCCAACGTGAAAACTGCGTTTAAGTATTTCAAAAACGATCTCTATCTTGGCCGTGAACTGGGTGACCTCTTGATTCAAGATTCGAGTCTTCTTCCTTCTCAACTTATGATAGAAATCGTGGATCAAGAACTTCTCGTTCATCCTCAAAAAGGGGTTGATTCTTATCTACTGAATGGGAAAAGAGCAACATCCATCAGAAAGGTTAAAGCTGGCGATACCATTGGATTTGGCAAGACGGTTTTAAAAATCCTCGACTTTGCTCCCACTCCAGATAGAACCAAAAAAACTTTTCTCAATAATAAACTCACCAGCATGATAGAAAAAGAATCACCCCGGATTAGCGTGATTGAAAAAATCAGCCAAATGATGAAATAAAAAATGTTCAAAAATAGTATTGCCAACTTTTTCAAGACTGAAGACGGGGAACAAATCTTCTTCTTAAAGAATTTCGACACCATCGATCCATCTCGGCCTACTCTTATTTTTAACTATGGTTTAGTTTGCAGTAACCATCACTGGAAATTTCAGACTGAATATTTTGATGATCTCAAATGCCAGATTGTGATTCACGATTACCGAGGTCACTTCCAGTCCTCAGGTAAGGATGACCTAACCAAAATGACTTTTCCTCAAATGGCGAAAGATATTCACGGCCTTTGCCACTACCTGGGAATCACCAAAGCAGATTTTTTAGGCCACAGTATGGGCGTGAACGTCTGTCTTGAAATCGCCAAAGTTTATCCCGAATTAGTGAATTCCATGGTCCTCATATCCGGAACATTTCTTCCGGTGAAGGACATAATGTTTGACTCAAACGTCATGGAGTTTGTCATGCCTGTCATTCTCTCGGCGAAGAAAAAATTCCCGAAAGTTTTTGATACCATCTGGGAACATGCTTCAACCCCCATCATCAGAAAGCTTGTTCATCGTGCTGGATTTAACTTCGAGAAAGTCTCTGAGGAATTCGTAGATATCTACCTCAACCGCGTTTCTCAATTAGGGCTACCGGTTTTCCTCCAGCTTTTTGATGAAATGACCAAGCAAAATATTGTTTCAAGTCTTGATCGCATGACCATGCCGACTCTCATCATTGGTGGCCACAAAGATGGCGTGATACCAAATCATCTTCAGCGAACACTCGCATCTCTAATGCCAAAGTCTGAAACTTATTTTTTAAAAGATGGCTCGCACGTACCACAGGCCGATTTTCCGCAAATGGTGAATGAAAGGATTTCTTTTTTTATTCTTCAACATCAGTAAATTTAGACTTACTAATCTAAGTGAATATTTTTAAGCTCTAGAATAGGACGAAAGATTCGCTTCATCGCAGACTTTAACTGAGCACGTTTGTATTCATTGTGAGAGGCTTCGCCTTGAGTGTTTTTCAAATGACTTTCATAATCAGTGATTTGAACTTCAAAGGGATAGAAAAAGCGGACATCGCGCGAGATGGGCGATGTATCGAGACTCAAAAGCGACTGAGACAAAGGATTTTCCTTATCTTTCAAGGCCTGCTTTCTTACTTCGTTAAACGAACTCATAAATGGATTACGGTACTTAATCAACTGTCGTCCCGTGAAATGAATGGCGCGGTACTCATCTGAGGTATGACGGTTGTGGTGATCACTATGGGGTACACAATCTTCGATTAAATTATTGAGCTTCTGATAGAACTCATCTTCGTTCAAGTTTGTTCGTATGGCTTCTTTGTACAGGCCATACATTCTCTTTCTAAGAAGATTCAGGTCAACAAGCGTATTTTGAGATCGACTTGGTTTGATATTGTTAATCATGATCACATAATTTCTGTGAAGAAACTTGATCACCTTAAGCGCATCAAGCTTATTGTACGTGATGATTCGCATCCCAATTCTATCGAAGAGTTCTTCGGCAACATTCTCTTGTTTGTGCAAAAGTTTGATGATGATCGAGTCCCGCGTTTTTTTCGCTTTCGTCTGAAAATCGTACAAAGGAATCGTCATTCCCTGATCGTTTCTCAAAAACAATCTATTTTCTTGATCACGATGAACGAACTTATAAAAGCGATCAAATATTTGTTGTTGAACTGTGGAGAAATAGCGTGCACGGAGATCTTTATCTGCATGAAGAATCGTATGCATGACCTTCAATACAATTCCGGCCCACAAAGACTCTTCCGTTTTTAGTTTGTAGCTTGAGTGACCGGTCGCTGCTAGAAAAAGCTCGGACATATTGGTGATTGAATAAAGATAATTCGGAATTCGCATGTCGAGTCCATCAGGCGTGCCTTCTTTTAAAAAGTAGCGCTTAATGAACTGCATCGCTTCTTGGAAAATTCCAAAGAGCTCAGCACTTTCTACCGGATCGGTTATATCAAAACCGTAACCCTGCAAAAAACTTGAGACGTGTTGTTTATCGTAAAGCTCAGTCAGATAATTGGTGGCATCGAGAGAGGATTTCCCACTACAAACCACGTCAAAGGTTTCCCAATTGAAGCGGTAGTCATCTAAATAGCTGGGCCGAATTGCCATTTTTGCCATTCTCATGAAGAGAGTTTAAATTGAAGAAAAAGGAAGCTAACCTACATTCTATGAAAGAGCAAAAACTTCAAACTCCTACGGGACTCAGCGTAATATTTCTCTCTTGGTTTTATACCGGTAAATCACCGAAAGCTCCTGGGACTGTGGGAAGTTTTGCGACGATTCCTTTGATTTATCTTCTGCATTATTTGCAGATCAACATTTATGCTTTAATTGCTCTTATTGTGGTTCTGTATATTGCTGCCGTTCTTGTCGCAGAAAATGTTCAAAAGAAATATGGATTGAAAGATCCACAATGGATCGTGATCGATGAAGTGATCGGGATGCTCATCACATGGAGTTTTGTGATGACTTTTGATCTGCCGATTATGTTTTTAGTGTTTTCTTTGTTTAGATTTTTTGACATCGTAAAAATCTGGCCCGCGAGCTATTTTGATAAGCTTCCTAGTGGATTTGGAACCATCACCGATGATGTTGTGAGTGGTCTTTTTGCAGGAATTCTTACTAAATTAGTCAGTACTTTTTTTTAACTCCACACACCATTTAGCTAAATAATTCGATTTGTTAGCTTTCCGTATTTTTTCCGTAGAAATTGCAGAATAGCTGTTGTTCAAAACAGAATGTGCATGTTAGCTTGAATGTATAACACGCAACTTCATAACCTTTATTTAGATATTTGCAAGGAGAAACCCATGTCATTTAACTCTCACCAGAACACAAACATCGTTGATGTAGCAAACAAGAAAAAAGCTCTCGACCTTGCTCTTTCAACAATTGAAAAACAATTTGGGAAAGGTGCGATCATGCGCCTCGGAACAGATCAGGCCGAAGAAAAAATTCCATGTATCTCGACTGGTTCACTCGGATTAGATCTTGCTCTTGGAATTGGTGGGATTCCACAAGGCCGTATCATTGAAATTTACGGACCAGAGTCTTCAGGTAAAACAACGATGACTCTTCATATCGCAGCAGAATGCCAGAAAGCTGGTGGAACAGTTGCTTTCGTTGATGCTGAACACGCTCTTGATACTGTGTACGCTGGAAAACTTGGCGTAGATGTTCCTAACACTCTTATCTCTCAACCAGACTCTGGTGAACAAGCTCTTGAGATCGCCGACATGCTCGTGCGCTCAGGTGCAGTCAATTTGCTGATCGTCGACTCCGTCGCCGCACTAACGCCGAAAGCAGAACTTGAAGGCGACATGGGTGATTCACACATGGGCCTGCAAGCTCGTTTGATGTCTCAAGCTCTTCGTAAACTCACGGGCTCTATCTCTCGCTCTAACTGTACCGTGATCTTCATTAACCAACTTCGTATGAAGATCGGAGTGATGTTCGGAAATCCTGAGACAACTACTGGTGGTAACGCTCTCAAGTTCTACGCTTCAGTACGTATGGACATTCGTCGTATCGGTGCGATCAAGGACGGCGATGTTGTGACTGGTAACAGAACAAAAATCAAAATCGTTAAAAACAAAGTAGCACCTCCTTTCCGTGAAGTTGAATTTGATATCATGTACGGAGAAGGGATTTCTAAGGAAGGTGATCTTCTTGATGTTGCTTCTAATGAAGGCATCATTGAAAAAGCTGGAGCATGGTACTCTTACAACAATCAAAAAGTTGGTCAGGGTCGTGAGCAGTCAAAAGAATTCCTCAAAGCTAATCCAGAAATCATGGCGGAAGTTCGCCAGAAAGTTCTCATCAAGCATGGGATTGTGAAATCTACAGAGATGGCTTCAGTTGACATGGCGACTGGCGAGATCAAAGAAGAAAAAGTTTCGAAGAAAAAAGAAAAAATTCAATAATCTTAAAGCCGCCGAAAGGCGGCTTTTTTTTAGCTACCGCCACTGGTGGCGGTGAAAGTGTTATTACTCATCAGGAATCCAAATGTATTGCGTAGTCTATGAGTTTAGTGTGGTTCGAGGGCAAGAGAAAGCTTTTGAAGAATCCTGGGCGAAATTTACTGAAGCTATTTTTCGAGTAAAAGGTAGTCTTGGCTCACGTCTTCACAAAACTTCTCAAAGTGATGTCTATGTTGCCTACGCACAGTGGGCTTCAAGAGAAACTTTTGAAATGAAAACAAATGATGAACTTTTTTCTAATGAAGAGATTGAAGCTCGAGAGACAATGAAAAGCACACTCGAAAATAGTAAAGTCGTTTATAAACTTGATCTAATCGATGACCACTTGAGACACTTATGAACCAAAGAATCTACAACTACTCCATTCACCTTCTGGCGCGCCAGGATTACTCAGAATATAAACTAAGACAGAAACTACGCTCTAAAAAAGATAATCCTCCTCACGAAGTGGATGAAGTTCTCGCCAAGCTTCAAGAAAAGGGTCTTCTGCGCGAAGAAGCTTATCGCCGACTTTTCATACGTAAATGGATGATGAAGGGCGAAGCTGAGAATAAAATTCGGCAACGTGGCGGAATGGAAAAACTAAAGTTTGAAGATGGTGAATTTGAAAAAGTGACACTTGAGCTGGGAGTCAGCGATGACGACAACCTTGATAAGCTTGTTCAGAAAAAACTTCGCGGTAAAGATATTCCAAAAGATTGGGAAGCTAAGCAGAAGCTCAAAGATAAGGTTGTGCGCTTTCTTCTTTCGAAAGGTCACTCTTATCAGGAAATAAAGCCTGCAATTGAAAAGGCCCTAAAGACATCCATCGAATCTGATTTCAATTGATCAAAGTTTAGCCAATTCTGGCGTGACTCTGTAATTTCTTTATTCCTTACCGATATTTTCTATCTGGATGGTATTCTTATCAATATTGGAGAATTTTATGTTCAAACGAACACTACTCGGATGTTTGCTCGCATTTCCTACCATCGTCTTTGGAAGAAGCATTACGACAAACATCAGCTGCGATATGTTTATTAAAAATCAGAAAGTATATCTTATATCTGAAGGACGATTTTATGGATTTAGTCCTGAAAATCGATCTTCATTTTATTCGGTTTTAGATCACTCCTTTCCAAAACCTTCTGAATTCTATAACGGGTATATCAGCGCATCTATCGCAATAAAAAATGGCGATAGCTCTCTACCCAACCATTTTACAAATTCTAATTTTGTCGTCCGAATTAATTACCAGAAAAACTTTCAATACAATTCTGAATCAGAAAGACAGGCGCTATCAATAGTTCTTAAAGAAGTTGAAATCAATTCACTTACTAATGCGCCGGTCGAATTGAATTACAAGCAATATTCCGTAAAATGCTCAACGTGGGACGGACGAAAAGATTTCTACAATAATGAAGTTTCGGCTCCAAGGGGTAACCCCGAAAAAGTACTTGATCCCGAAATGGACACGCTGGATACTGCTCATTTAGATGTTCCTGTGTTGACTGGCGGCAAAGTCATAGGGGAAATGAGAGAAAACAGTAATGGTTCTGTGACTATTATAGACCCTGCTGTTTTAATCGATGGAGAGAAAAAAATAATTACTAGCTTTTCCAATTTCGGTGTATGCAAACTAATGAATCGTGAGTTCGAAAAAACTTCTACTGATTTGAATCTAGGAAATCAAGTCGTAAGACCGAATTATAAAAATTCGGGCGTAACCATTGACGATGAAGGTCGAATTTATCCTGAATCTTACATTCAAGATTCAGCTTTAAGAGTGGTTACTTGTCGATAGTTTTACAAATCGAGAGATCCGAATTGTGCAGGATCAAGAAAAGCTGCTAACATTTTCCATGACTAAATTAAGCGACACTTTAATACTGCCTTGTGGTGCCATTTTGAAAAATCGCATTGCTAAATCTGCCATGTCAGAGTGTATGGGCACTAAAGATTACAAGGCAAATAATGAACTCAATACTTTGTACTCCCGCTGGGCCCAGGGTGGAACCGGACTTCTTATCACTGGCAATATCATGGTCGATCGCATGTTCTTAGGCGAACCTGGAAATGTCGTTTTTCATGAAGGACGAGATTATTCAGACCTTAAAGCATGGGCCGAAGCCGGAAAGATAAACGGAACGCAGATCTGGACCCAAATTAATCATCCCGGAAAACAATCACCCAAGTTTTTATCACCAGAACCTGTTTCACCATCATCGATTGCCTTAAAACCACCCTTGAATAAAATGTTTAATCGGCCCAGGGCCTTAACTGAATCTGAAATTTTTTCTATCACAGAAAAATTCGCCCATGCCGCAAAGATTTCAAAAGAAACGGGATTCACTGGTGCCCAAATTCACGGCGCTCATGGATATTTAGTCAGTCAATTTCTCTCACCCCTTCATAACCAACGAACCGATCAATGGGGAGGAAGCTTAGAGAATCGCATGCGCTTTGTAGTTTCAATTTATAAACGCATGAGAGAAGAGGTGGGTCCAAGTTTTCCACTATCCATCAAACTGAACTCTGCAGATTTTCAAAAAGGTGGGTTCTCCAAGGAAGAATCCATGATTGTCGTAGAGACTCTTTCCAAACTCGGTTTGGATCTAATTGAAATTTCGGGAGGTACTTACGAGGCACCAGAAATGACTGGCGTTCATCAAAAAGAAAGTACCAAAAAGCGTGAGGCCTATTTTCTAGAGTATTGCGAAGAAGTTCGACAGCGCGTAAAAACTCCACTCATGTTAACGGGTGGATTCAGGTCTGCGGAGGGTATGGATGCGGCATTGAACTCAGGTGCATGTGATGTGATTGGGCTCGCGCGCTCCCTTGCGATCAATCCTGATTTTTCAAAAGAAATACTTTCAGGCAAAGAAGTACAAAGTGAAGTAAAGCCACTTTCAACCGGTGTGCGCTCTCTTGATAAGCTTTTTCCTTTAGAAGTAACTTGGTATACGCATCAGCTTCATCGTATGGGCTCTGGTAAAAAACCTGATCCCGGAATGAGCTCAGCCTCCTCAATACTTAAAACTATATTGAGCTTGGGTTTACAAAATTTAAAGAGAGTACGGTACTAAGAAATTAATTAGCTATTAAGAGTTGATTTAAAACCTCAAATGAGTTTCTTTCACACGAAGGGCTCCCAGGTTTCGTAACTTTTGGATAGTTGTTGAGCCTGACAATACCAACAGTGAATCCACCTGACTCGACACCCTCTGCACTTAGTAGTCCCCTTAAAGGTACGTCGTTAAACAGCGAATTATAGCTATCAAACGTTCTCAGTTCACCGTCGATTCGAACTACGTTAACCGCATGATCTTCAATCTGAGCATCCATGTGGATCTTCGAGTACAAATAGTAATTCTCAATCCCGGCTTCTCTCAAGGCAAAATTAAATATAAGTGCGTGCTCCCGGCACACACCTGCCTTTGCTAAAACATAACGACTAAGTGGAATTTTCTCCCCCTTCGCGTTGTACTCTTTTAAAAGTTCCAAATAAGGTTCGCTGTTGTAGGCACGATTGGTAATAATATATCTTTTCATATAAGTTCTGAGACGATTGATTCGTGTTCGAACGTCATCAATCTTTTTTAATTTATTCGCATACACTCGGAGTTGGTCAAAGGCAGGAGAATCGAAATCAGCGATGTAGTCGGGTTGCATGCGACCAACACCTGCGGAACCTTCCACGATACTACCTGTAGAGATGTCGCTAAATCCGGTCCTCTCGATCAGGGCTCTGTCTGAATCGGTGAAGGGAATTTCAATACGAGGTATCTGCGCAAACGAGAGCGCGGACTGAAGTAGGACGGTGATGAAAAATAGGTTTAAGAACTTAATCACTAAATGTTATCGGTTCAGTGGAGTCACTTCAAAAATATATGTTCATTTAGGAGTGTCTAAACTTTAGACACTCCTAAATATTGACCAGTGTTTAGACACCCGCTGAATTTTCTACAATCGTCGATGAAGTACTCTTTCAATTCTGATACTTTACAGGCTCTCAACTGGCACTCCCCTTGCTTTAAAGAAGGCACAGGGGATAACCATGAAAAGCTTAAATTTAAAAACAATCGCATTATCAGTCACAGCTCTTATCGTAGCTGTAGGTGCTTATAATGCTCTTGTGATCAACGCTGACTCTCACGTAGTAGTTGGTCACTTCATTAAGCGCTCAGACGAAATGTCAGGGGTTGTGGTTGAAGGCCGTAACACAGCTTCAGTAACTTGGCATAAGCTTCAGCCGATCCCAATGAAAGACTCAATCAAGCCACAAGTTGTGGGTTCATTCAGTTCACCTGTTTCAGCTGCTCCAGAAGTAGAAAAAGTTGCAGCTATCCAGGAAGATCTCAGACTCAATCTCGTTGAAGTTATCAACTCTCGTAAATGGGTAAATGGCCTTCCTAATACACAATTTTCTGGATCAATCTCTGTCGCTAACGGAGTGATCGATTCACTTTCAGTCGCTCTTCCTAATAGCCTCGGAATGAATGTCGCTAACCTTGAACTTTCTGGAAACGTTTTCTCTTATGACTTAGGCGATAGTTCATACAGCGCGATGATGTATAAGGTTGATACAAATACCTATATGGTGACGCTCACAAACGGTCCACTTGGCGGTACACGTCTTCGCTTCTCTGCCGAGGCATCAGTTGAACAACAAGAAACCGAACTCGCTCTCGCTCAAGACCACGATGTGCAAGTTGGATCATTCGGAAATAAGTCTGATGTTCCACACATCACTGAGCAGATACAGGCGCAGGAAGCTATGCCGCAAACAATGCAAGCGCAGGGTTTTAACATGGAATCTGAACAGGTGATCCAATAATGAAAAAACAGTTTCTCTCCCTTATTCTCGTTTTAGGAGTTACTGGAAATGCATGGTCTCAACAGACCTGCCCGCTCACCAACGCTAAACTCACAGACCTTCGCGTGGCCGCAGGAAAGCTTCTTAAAAATATCAACTTGAGTGCCGAATGCCAGGCCTATGCAAATACCGTGAATCAAGCGAACAAAAATCTCAGTGGTGTGATCAATCAGATAAAAGATGCCGAAGATAAAAAAGCGAACTCGACGGATGGAACGTCCACTGCTACTGAGGCTAACAAACTAGATAATAAGGCCCTTGCTCTTGGTGCTATCACTCAACTCAATACCATTAACAGTGTATTCAATGATAAAAAATGCGGACAACAGCTCGCAGGATTCCTAGACTACGCTGATGCTTTTACAGATGTGGTCGTAGGCATGGCGCCCTACTTAGCTCTCTACGGCGGGGCCGCTGCGGGTCCATGGGTTTTGGGACCAGCCATCGGTGGAGCAGCCGCAAAGGCGATTATTTCTTTCTTTAAAAACAGACAAATTAAAATGAATGATCCTGATCAAAGTAATGCCTTTATCAAAAACTCATGTTCATTTTACAACCTCAACGTGATCAAGAATTCAATCGATGAAGTTCAACTTCATCAGACTCCTCGAGTGGAAAAAGAATTTCTATCTGCAAAAGTTAAACTCGCCGAGATGGTCCGAAACCCATTCCCAAAGCCAAATAACAATGTGGCAAAGACACTTTCTCTCGCAGAAAAAGATCAAGTTCAATTGAAATATTTGCAAGATCAAATAAAAGTTGATCCCATCGAAGGTTGCTCTTATATCATGGCCTTTGTATCTGAATCAGATAAAAACAAAGACGGCTCGATGCTTGCTCGCGTCTGGAAAAACTATGAAGATTTTTCTGAGCCAAGCTTTAAACTGGACCTTGAGAAAAGATATTTTGAGCACGACCTGACTGAAACTCTAAATTTAGATTCATCCAAGTGTTCAGGACTAGGCCCTAAATGGGTCAATAAGATGATGGGGTTTAATGATTCAAGTTTAGTGTCTTTGAGAAAAGCAGCTGACGAAGACAAACAGGTGAAAGACTACCGCGCTTGGCAGGCAAAAAAAGATGAACAAGAGCTTCTCGTTAAGGCCCTTGAGGCAAAGCTCAATTACTTCCGAGAAATGACGGGTTCAGGTTTCAATATAGAATATTCAGAGATTATCCGCAGCCACGATCTTATTCAAGACACGATCTTTGATAGTTATCGATTCATGCGCGTTCTCAAGACTAAGGGCTCTCTAGCAGAAGAATGGCTTAAGATGAAGTTTACCAACGCTGAGGCCAACGACAGAGAATTTAGTTCTCGGAAAAAAGAAGTTGAAGATCGGATCCAGGATATTACTACAACCATGGGGCTTCCATCCGTTCAAGCAGTAGACCGAAAATCTGTAGCAAATTTTGTGACTTCTTATAACGCGAAAAATAATGCAGAAAACTCAGTGGTTACAAAAAGTGTCTTGGTCGATGTTTGTACTCAACTCAGAAATACCTGGGCTTCATGGTATAATGGTCTAGTTTTTGCCAGAGCTGGAAGAGACTACTGTGTTGCCTTTGATAACGTGATCAATAAACTCGATTATCCTGATGTTCAGATGCTCTGCTTTGGAACAAACGATAAGAAAGGTAATAAGTGGAACTCACTTCGGAATCAAGTCGAAGCGATCAATAAACGCAAGCCTGAAGCTGACCAGATTTCGGCCTATATGGATCAATTCGGATGCCGTTCAGTGGAGGACACAGACGGAGATCTCTTAAAACTCCCCATCTAACAATATTTCCTACGGCGCCTTAAGAGGCGTCGCACCGCAAACGAGGGGCAAGCCCCCTAGTTTTTCTAGATAGTCTCGCTTTCTCTATGGTACCCTTTTGAGGTCAATTTTCACTCTCAGAGGGCACCATGCGCGCGCAAGAAATTCGTAATGCTTTTTCCAATTACTTCATCAAAAATGGCCATGACAAGCACAAGTCATCAAGCTTAGCACCCCATAACGATCCAACGATCCTCTTCGCCAATGCGGGGATGAACCAGTTCAAGGATTTTTTCACCGGCAAGGCCAACCCGACAAACCGTCGTGCGGTCACGATCCAGAAATGCGTTCGCGCCGGTGGAAAGCATAACGATCTTGAAAACGTGGGCTTCACAGCTCGTCACCATACTTTCTTTGAAATGCTTGGAAACTTTTCTTTCGGCGATTACTTCAAAAAAGATGCGATTCGTTTTGCGTGGGAACTCTTAACTGTTGATCTCAAAATTCCAAAAGATAAACTTCTCATCACCGTTCATGACTCAGACGATGAAGCGATGAATATCTGGCACAAAGACATGGGTGTGCCTCTTGAGCGCATCTTCAAGCTCGGAGATAAATCAAACTTCTGGGAAATGGGTGACGTGGGTCCTTGCGGTCCTTGTACTGAAATCTTTTTTGATCACGGTCCGGAAAGATCAAGTGGCGTGCCTGCTGGTTGCCAGGAGATTGATGATGAAGGTCGCTACGTAGAAATCTGGAACCTTGTTTTCATGCAGTTTGAAAAATATCGGGAAGGTGCTGAGATCAAGCGCAAGCCTCTTCCAAAACCCTCTGTTGATACTGGTGCTGGCCTTGAACGAATCGCTGCAGTTCTTCAGGGTAAATACTATAACTATGATTCTGATATCTTTGAACCGATCATGAAGGCCATCGGCAAGCTTGCCGGCAAAGATTATTACACAGATAAAAATGAAGACACTAAATCTTCTTTCCGCGTGATCGCCGATCACATTCGTTCAAGTTCTATGCTCATTACAGATGGAGTTCTGCCTTCAAACGACGGTCGAGGCTACGTGCTTCGACGTATCATCCGCCGTGCGGTTCGCCACATGTCTTTGATGGGAATGAAGGATGTGTGTTTCTATAAACTTGTTCCATCCGTTTTTGAATCATTGGGTGAAGAGTATCCGGATAATGCTTCCAACTCTGCTCTTGCTGAAAAACTTCTGAAACTTGAAGAAGAGAAATTCAGAAAGACTCTTGATACGGGTCTTTCATTGATCAACGAAGAGCTAGGAAAACTTAAAGCGGGCCATAAACTTCCTGGTGAAGTTGCCTTTAAACTCTACGACACATTCGGATTCCCGCTCGATCTCACAGAAGTAATTTTGCGTGAAAAGAATCTTGAACTTGATACGGCCGGTTTTGAGAAGGCCATGGCCGCACAGAAAGAACTCTCGAAGAAAAACTCAAAGTTTGCCGTGAAGGAAGATAACGTCAAAGCGTTTTACGCCATCAAGGAAAAATTTGGCGACACAAGCTTCACGGGTTACGACGAAGTTGTTTCAAGTGCAAAACTCATCGCAAAAGAAGAAATTGAAGGTGCTTCATACCTTGTCTTCGATAAGTCTCCCTTCTACGGAGAAGGCGGAGGGCAGCTCGGTGACAAAGGTGAGATCCATTCTAAAGAAGGTCGCCTTGCTACGATCACAGATACTCAAAAGCCTGTTGATGGTTTGCATGTTCATATTTCTTCAGATGCTGATGCCCTCACTGTTGGTGAATCATACACGCTGAAAGTGAATCATGAGGAACGCGAACTCACCAAGCGCAATCACTCTGCGACTCATCTGCTTCAATCAGCTCTCATGAAGGTGCTAGGTCCCCATGTAAAACAAGCTGGATCATCTGTAGGCCCAGACCGATTACGTTTTGACTTCACTCACTCAGAAGCATTGAAGCCAGACGAAATCAGCCAAGTAGAAGAGATGGTTAACACGGCCGTTGCAAGTGCTTATCCAGTTGTTGCTGCTCAAATGACAAAAGATGAAGCTGTAAAGAAAGGTGCCATGGCACTCTTTGGAGAAAAATACGGAGACCGAGTTCGCGTTCTTACGATGGGAAATTTCTCATGCGAGCTTTGTGGAGGAACCCATGTTTCTAACACAGGAGAAATAGGGCTCTTTAAAATTATCGTTGAAACGGCACTTGCTTCAGGAGTTCGTCGTATCGAGGCGATTACGTCATCCAACGCGATTGATTATCTTTTAAATCGTTCACAAATTTTGACTGAGGTTGAAAAAAACTTTTCTGTAAAAGAAGAAAAAGTTCTTGAGAAAATTCAAGCGCTCCGAGATGACCTGAAAGGGAAATCAAAAGAACTCGAAATCCTCAACGACAAGCTTCAGAACTTTGAATCTCAATCTCTTTTCAATCATCAACAAGCAATCAAGGATGGTATGACTCTTACCATTGCGAAGCTAGGCAACGTTGATCAAAATAACATGAGGAAGCTTTCGGATATCTTCGTTGATAAATTCCCAAAAGGTGTTCTCTTCCTTTACGGTATTGAAAACGACAAAGCTTCATTCATCCTTAAAACTCATCGTGACAACAAGAACATTGACTGCTCAGGGATCCTTAAAAATGTGATGCCTATGGTGAATGGTCGCGGTGGTGGAAAGGCGGATAACGCTCAGGGCTCTGGCGATTCGGCAAAAATAAATGAGCTTATTAAAGCTGTGGAAGGTACTCTTAAATGAAATTTTTAATTTTTACCCTTCTTCTTTTAACGATTGCTTGTACCAAAAAAGATCACACTACTGACACGATCTCGGTTGCTCTGGAGCAAGAGATTGCGACTCTCGATCCCGCAAACTGTTTTGATACTGTTTGCTACGTTCCTGTGTTCCAGATCTACGAGAGCCTCTATGAGATGGACTACCTAAAACGTCCCTACTCTCTGAGGCCTCTACTGGCTGAAGGTTTGCCGGATATCTCTCGTGATCATTTGAAATATACTTTCAGGATTAAGAAAAATATCAAGTATCACTCAAACCCCTTCACTCCGAAAGATCGTACAGTTAAGGCCCAGGATATTGTCGATCAGATTAAACGTCTCGCATTTTTAGGCACAAAGTCCCAGGGCTTTTGGCTCTTTGATGGAAAAGTTAAAGGCATCAACGACTGGAGAGCAAATGTTGGGACTGATCTCAACAAATTTTTCTCAACTCCGATTCCAGGTGTGACGGCAACCGATGATCACACTCTTGTGATTGAGCTCGTTCGTCCTTATCCACAACTTCTCTATGCCCTGGCCCTTCCGTTTACCTCGCCGATTCCCGCCGAGGTCATCAAAGGTTATAACAACGATCTCTCGATTAATGCCGTCGGGACAGGTGCCTATTTTATTGAAAAGGCCAATCTCGCTCAAGAAGTCGTTTTAAAAAAGAATCCCGATTACATCACGAGCACCTATCCGTCTGAAGGTGATCGATACGCAAATGAGCATAAACTTCTTGTCGACGCAGGAAAAAAACTACCATTTGTTGAACATGCAAGAATGGTCGTCATTAAAGAAGCTCAGACTGGATGGTTGAATTTCCTTAAAAAGAAAATCGATATGATCAATCTCACGAAAGATCATTACCAAGTAGCACTCACTCCTGATGGAAAACTTCGGGAAGAAATAGCTAAAGATCACATCCTCCTTCAGGCCTCTCCGACGTTGATCTACTGGTGGATCGCCTTCAACATGAAAGATCCAATTTTCGGGAAGAATCTCAATTTGCGACAGGCCATTGCTCATGGTGTGAACATTGATAAGTACATTGAGATCTTCACCTACAATGTGGCCCAAAAAGCGAACTCGATTTATCCACCAGGAGTTGCTGGTTACTCTCCCGCCGCTGAACTTCCTTATAAGTATGATCTCGAACTCGCGAAAGAATACTTAAAGAAAGCTGGGTATCCTGACGGAAAAGGCTTACCAAATGTAACCTTCGATGTGCGTGGAACGGATACTCGTAAACGTCAGATGGGGGAATTTGTTCAACAGGAACTCCGGAATCTCGGAATCAACGTCGATGTTAGAATTAATTCTTTCCCGGCGTTTTTAGAAAAATCCCGCAAGGGCCAGCTTCAATTCTGGCAAGGCGGATGGGTTCTTGATTACCCGGATGCTGAAAACGTATTGCAACTTCTCACGACCAATAATCATCCTCCCGGGCCAAACTCTTCTCAGTACTCTAATCCAGAGTACGATGCGCTCTATGAGAAAGTACGTGAAATGGAAGACGGCTTTGAAAAGACCGAGCTCATGGCAAAGATGGAAAAAATCGTAAGCAAAGACCTTCCCTGGGTCATGCAGTATTACTCAAGAAACTACATCCTGTATCATGACTATATTGAGAATTTCCGTTACTCCGACATCATCTACGGCAACATCAAGTATCTAAAAATTAAAAAGAATTAGCCCCATACCTGACGCCTTTACTCAGTGGGTGAAGGCGTCTCTCAATATCCTCACCCGTTTGTCGATAAGCCTTGTGGAACTACCTGCGAGGACGTTTTGATGAAAGTTTTATTCCTACTATTTGCAATGCTTGTGAGCTCATCGCTCTACGCGCGCTCATACGTTATTTTTAGTATGGTTCAAGATCTCCCTATGGGCATGGAGAATGAAGTCATCCGTAAAAACTATTACGTCAACATGGGTTCGGGGCAGGGAATAAAAAAAGACAGTATGCTCGACGTGTTCCGTATCATCTCGGTTCAAAATCCTTACGACAGCAAAAAACGAGTTAATTACCGGGTAAAAATCGGCCAACTCAAAGTTCTTCATGCTACAGATGATTCCTCAATTGCGAGTGTCGAGAAATATGAAAAAGAGAACACTCCCATTTTCGAACTTCCCCAATTCATGATCGGGGATCACGTTTCTATCAATGTTGATTAAGACTTATCCCAACATTCTGAAAGCAATTTAGATTTTATCACTTTGCCTCGGAGGGTCCCCTCTTCAAAGGAAATTGTCTCTACATAGAGGAGATACTCTTCATTTTTTTTTAGTTCAAAGTCGGCCCTTGCTTTGAGCATGAGTTTTTTTAAGCTTTCTCCTGCGCATACGCCCTTGAAATGAAATTCGTACCAGTTTTCACTCTGATTGATTTTAATGACTCGTAAACATTTAGAAACTATAATAACTGTCTTCATACATGCCGAAGAGCAAGATGCAGACCCATTTAAGTTTAAGCTAAAATCTTGAAATTCAAGACAGATTGCTGCATGGACTTTTTAAATTCCAGGGAGCAAAGGGAATTTATGTTACAAGGACCTCGAACTCTCGGAAGACTTCTCAAGCAAAAAATTACCAAGCACGGTGATCGGTACGCATTAGGCTGGATTGAGAACAGCGAAGTCAAACATATCACTTTCAAAGAATACGCACTAACCCTCGAAGTGCTGGTGAATGGATTTCATAAGCTTGGGCTCAATGTCGGAGACAAGGTCGCGATCCTCGCCCAAACAAGCAAAGAGTGGCACCTTCTCGATATGGCGACTCTCCTCTCAAGGGCCTGTACTGTTCCCGTTTACCCTAGTTACATAACCCAGGAAGTGCTCTTCATTTTCAACCATTCGGACTGCTCAGTCCTCATTGTAGAGAATGATAAACAAATGGAAAAAGTTATTCCTGCCCTTCCAAATTTTAAAAATTTAAGGATGATCGTCTCTATCAATGAACTCTCCGAAGAGACTCTAAAAAAAATACGAAACTCTTATCCTTATCATACCTATAAAGAAATTATTCGTTTAGGAACTGATGAACTTAAGACCCAGCCGGATTTTTTTGAGAATCAAATTGCTGCACAGATGCCTGGAGACGTAGCTTCTATTATCTATACATCAGGAACTACCGGCGAACCTAAGGGTGCTGTGATCACTCAGCATGCTTTTGTTTCCATGCTCATGAATATTGAGAAGACGATTCAAGGAGCTATTAACACCAATGACCGAAGTCTCGTTTTTCTACCGCTCTCTCACGTTTTTGGTCGTTGCGATTCTATGCTACCATTGGTTTTTGGTTCAGAAGCAGTCTATGCCGAATCTCTAGAAAAACTTATCGATAACCTGCAGGTTGTCAAACCAACTATCATGATGGCGGTTCCTCGTATCTTTGAAAAAATTTATGCCAAAGTTATGGATCAGGTGACTAGCGGAAACCTTGTCGAGAAGCAGGCCTTTAAGTGGGCAGTGAGAGTTTCTGAGGAGTATTTTGAAAAGATTGATCGTGATCTGTCTCCTTCAACCGGAGATCTCATTGAACACTCCATAGCCAATAAAATTGTATTCCAAAAAATTTATCAACGCTTCGGCGGAAAAATTCGCTACTTCGTTTCAGGTGGAGCTCCACTCTCGACAGAGATTATAAAGTTTCTCCGCTATGCAAACCTCACTATTCTGGAAGGCTATGGCCTCACAGAAACAATTGCTCCCTGTTGCCTGAATCCTCTGGCAAAGCAAATTCCTGGAACCGTGGGACGCCCCATGGGTGACGTACAAATTGGATTTGAACCAGATGGTGAGATCAAGGTAAAATCAGAAGCCCTGATGACTGAATATTATAAAAATCCCGAAGCGACAGCAAGTGCCATGGTAGATGGATGGTTTCTCACCGGAGACATAGGCGAGTTTACTTCCGAGGGATTTTTAAAAATCACCGACCGTAAAAAAGATCTCATCGTCACAAGTGGTGGCAAAAAAATCGCTCCTCAGAAAATTGAAAACATGGCGAAGGCGAAGCTTCATATTTCACACTTGGTCGTCATCGGGGAAAAGCGAAACTTCATCACTGCTTTAGTTGGGATTGAGAAAGAAAGATTTCTTCCTATGCTCGATGATATGGGACTTGCTACAGACTGCTCAGTCATGGACATCGCTCGGCATCCCAAAGTCCACGATGTCATTCAAAAAGAAATTGATGAGATCAACACTGAACTCGCTCAATTTGAAAGCATCAAAAAATTCATCATCATTACAGAAGAATTTACGACGGAGAACTTCCTAACTCCCTCTTTGAAAATCAAACGAAAGGTTGTGTCTCAGCGTTATGATAAAGATATCGAGGCCCTTTACCATTCGTAGAACTCTAAATACCCGATATTTCGACATGTTGGGTGTCGCAACATAGAAGCACTTTGACAAGTATATAGAATTGCTCTAAAAATATGGATTCCCCAACTTTTGAAGAGGTAACTATGGCACGAGTCACTGTTGAAGATTGTCTAGAGCATGTTGAAAACCGTTACGAGTTAGTACACCTAACTGCGAAACGCGTGAAACAACTTCGCGAAGGTGATGAGCCTCAAGTCCGTAGCAAAAATAAAGAAGTGGTAACGGCTCTTCGTGAAATTGCTGCTGGAAAAGTGAAGCACACTTTGAAAAGCGAATACGACTCAGACGAATTTTAAGCTTAAAAAACTTATCAATAAAAAAGCCACCTTTCGGTGGCTTTTTTATTTGTGCTATTTTGGACAGGCGATTTTTTTAACGAATTGAGAACTAGCAGCTTCCAAAGGATGAGGGATATCATCTTTTAAATCAAGAATACCGAGAACATTCGAACCATTCACAGGTATTTCATCTTTAAAAACAAAGTCGCCAACTACAAAAAGTCTCGTATGTCCTGCAAGACGGTCCTGAAGCGAGAGAGGAAAATGATAAGTTTTCTCTGATTGGGTTCCAAGATTTATCAGGATTGTTCTAACTTTAGGGCCCAGTGTTACTTTTCCTCTAAGTCTTAAAACGTAACAGGATTCGTTTTGTGCCTGAACTAAAGAAGAGAGGAAAAGAAGAACGACAAAGAGGGTCTTCATAAAACAAAGTCTCTACAGGGATTAGGTGTCGTTGATGTTTGAATTTTTGCTCTATACATTTTGTCATAAAGAGCACGTGCGGTTGCAGAGACGTGATCTGCAAGACGATAAACATTGGGCATATCATCAACAATTGAACTGAAGACTTGTTCAACTGCGACCATGTCCACATTCAACGATTTTAAGCGAGTCTGTTCATCTTTGATTTTTTGATAGTATGCTACTCGCTTCGCTCTCTCAGCAATAGAATAGACCGCCGAATTTGAACTAGAAATAAGCCAGTCCCAGCTATTAGTTACAATGTTGAGATTATCAAAAGTGGTACATCCATCTGCGGACCAAGTTACAATAGATTTTTCACATATTTTAAAAGTTCCCCTAAGCTGGTTTGCATGCAAATCATCGAGCCTCTTATAAATATCTTGTCTGTATTTCTGGTAATCTATGACCGCTTGCTTAACTGCACTCATATCTGGTTTAAGAATATCAGACATCTGATCCGAAAGAACTTCAAGTTTCCTGATATCCTCTGCTTCGTTCTCGCAGAGGTCTTTATAATAAGTATTTTTGATATCCTGACTTAACTGCCGAAAGACACGACCTCCGTTCTGATTTTCTACTAATTGATAGCGATAGAGGATTGGGTAGAGCTCTGAGCTGATATCCTTACCGGCAGATGTTGAGATTTCAGGGAAGCCAGCGTCAGCAGTGGAAGCTCTTGTCTGAAGATAGATGTCTTCGAGGTTGCGCCCTGGTTTTAAATTTTCAAGATATTTATTCATGAAAATATTATCACTGTCTCCACCAGCAGAGTAATTCTTTGAACCAGTCGCTGAGATGACACAGGTTTTTTCAGTTGCAAGCGACTGAGTTAATCCAGAAAAACAACTGAGATCCGTAATGGCAAGTTTGATACCCTTGGCCTCAGCTGCATCTCTGATTTTTTTTAATTCATCCAGCGATACCGACCCTGCTCCTTTCCCGGTTTCATCCGAACCAATTGAAGTTGCCACAGTATGAGTAGTTGCTTGAGATGAGGATGCTCCATGAGTATTCACCACTAGCATGATCTGATCACCTGGCTTTATTTCTCCACTTTCAATCTTTCTAAGATAATTTTGAATCATTGCTGAATAGGTTTCTGGAGTAAAATCAGCTGATGGTTTACCCGGAAAAGCTGAGGCCATCTGGGCCTGAGTTGATGAATGACCACCGTTAAAAATGATATCTGAATTCCAATCTGGAGTGGCAACAAGTCCACTAATCTTTCCTAAAGAGTGATCGAAGATTGTTCTATCTCCCGCTGGCTCTCCACCACCACCAATGAAGGTGAGAAACTTTCCGTTTTGCGGTCTGGGTTGAACAGGAATTGGTAAATCGTTAGGATTGGTCGGGCCAAGTTGCGTGGGGACGACTTGGGGATCAAGCAATGGGACTCGTCCTGGTGGAACATAGGTAATTGTCTGAGGCCCTGGATCGACAGGTTTCCAAGGTTGAGAAACTGGTTCAAGATATAAACTTTTATCTAATTTTGCACGAACCTTGCCTTGAACCTGATCTTCCGCAAGTGTGCAAAGATGATCTACTTTTAAGGGATCCGAACATTTCTGGGTCTTGTATTGGGCAGCAGCAGATCTGAAATTATCTGCAAAACTATTCATGCAGGAAGAATAATTTACACTTCTATCAATGCTTTTTCTTGAAAAGACATTCACAAAAAAAGAAGAGAATCCATCACCTGTTTTAAAAATATCTGGATGAAATTTCACACGATCTGAACGATCGACTTCAACCGAAATGGTTGTTGATTTTGGCAGATACCCACTTTCGTCGCGACCCACTTCACAGGTCCAAGGAACTTCTACTGTTCCTGCCTGAACGATCCCAGAAATAAGTCCTAAAATTACCCACATCTTCATAGTTAAACCCTCTATATTCCTATAGTGAGTTTAACATGAAGAATTAGGTACGTTTTGAGAGGCAAAAACTGCTAAGTATTAACGTCTTTTTAGTGCGATTTTTAATACTTCATCAAAGTGCTTCACAGGATGGAAACGCATCCCTTTACGATGTCTTTCTGGAACCTCTTTGAGGTCTTTTTCGTTTTGCCATGGAAGAATAATTTCTTTAATTCCCGCTCGTTTAGCTGCCAGAACCTTCTCCTTAATTCCACCAACCGGCAAAACTTTCCCAGTCAGAGACAACTCTCCGGTCATGGCAATGTCACCACGAACCATCTGATGAGTAGCAAGGGAATAAAGGGCCAGCGCCATGGTTATACCGGCCGAAGGTCCATCCTTAGGAGTCGCTCCAGCTGGCAAGTGCAAGTGAATCTCATGAGTGGCAAGGAAATCAGTCGCCTCCTCTGGATGTGGTGCAAGGGCGACTGGAAGCGCCGGAGTAACTGTTGCATCAGACTTTTTAGAAACTTTTTTCGAGACCTTTTTCTTCACGACTTTTTTATGTTTCGCTTCTTCTTCAATCTGGCGCTGAAGTACTTGCTTCACGTAACTATAAGCAAGATTGGCGGACTCACTCATGACATCCCCTAACTGGCCTGTGAGTTTGAATCCCTTCCCTTTAAGTGGAATAGATTCAATGAAGAGAATATCTCCACCAAATGAAGTCCACGCAAGCCCCGTGACGATTCCTGGCTGAAGAGGTTTTTGTGCCTTATCAGTTTCAAAGCGCTTGCTCCCAAGGTATTTTTCAAGATCAGTCACAGCTGGAGCAAATTTTTTAAAGCGCTTACTGGAAACTTTCTCGAGAGCGGCCCGTCGGCAAAGTTTTGCAATTAGTTGTTCCATCACTCGAACACCTGGCTCTCGAGCGTAGTCTCCGACAATCGCTTTCAGCACAACCTGACTGAGAGAAAACTCTTTTGTCATAAGCCCGTGTTTCTTAATTTGTTTTGGAATAACCCATTTTGTGGCGATCGAAATTTTTTCTTCGATGGTATAACCAGAAAGTTCAATCAACTCCATACGGTCAAGAAGAGCCTCTGGAATTTCACCAATATAGTTAGCCGTCGCAATGAAGAGAACTTTAGAAAGATCAAACGGAACATCGAGATAGTTATCAATGAACGTTTTATTTTGTTCTGGATCCAAAACTTCAAGGAGGGCAGAGGCGGGATCACCTTGAAATGATTTTCCGATTTTATCTACTTCATCGAGCATGATCACTGGATTATTCACTTCCACACGCTTGAGAGCTTGGATGATTTTTCCCGGCATCGCACCCACGTAAGTTCGTCTGTGGCCTTTAATTTCCGCTTCATCTCTCATTCCACCGAGTGAGAATCGATAGAATTTACGCCCGAGTGCTTTCGCGATGGAATGACCAAGAGAAGTCTTACCAACTCCTGGAGGACCCGCAAGGCACAGGATTGTGCCGTCATATTCTGGCTTTAATTTCCTGACTGCAAGAAACTCCATGATTCGTTCTTTTGGCTTCTCAAGACCATAATGATCTTTGTCGAGAATCTTTTTTGATTGTTCGATAGATACTTCGTCATCCGAGAATTTATCCCACGGAAGCTGAACCATCCAATTCAAGTAAGTGCGAGTGACGTTGTACTCAGGTGAAGAATCAGGAATGCTTTCTAATCGCTCCATTTCTTCGCGAGCAGCCTTTAGTGCCTCTTCAGGTAGATGACCCTCATCCAAAAAGTCTTTTATCTTTTTAAGATCTTTCGCTTTATCATCATCATCCATTCCAAGTTCATTGCGGATAACTTTCAGTTGCTCGCGCAAGAAGTATTCACGCTGATACTTGTTCACTTTATCATTCACTTCATCAGTGATTTTCTTCTGGATATCAGCGACATCTTTTTCTCGTTTGAGATAGACGAGAAGTTTTGCAAAACGTTTTTTAACTATCAAGGTCTCAAGAAAATCCTGTGCTTCAGGAACATCAAGAGAGAGAGCGAAGGCGACAAGATCCGCGAGGGATCCTGGTGACGGTGAGTTCAACATCGCTAGCTTCATCTCTTCGTTGAAGTAGGGATTGATCTCTGAGAGTTTTTTTACCTGGTTGATCACTGAGCGCGTGTAAGCATCGAGCTCTTCGTCTGGCTCGTGAATGTCGTTAAAGACTTCGGTTCTAGCTACCAACAGAGGAGCATCGACGACGTACTCGGTGGCTCGGTAGCGCTTCATCCCGTGAACCAGTAAGTTCACCGAACCATCAGGAAGTTTTAATTTCTTAATGACCTTACAAAGAACACCAACCTTATAAATATCTTTCGGAGTTATGCCTTTCGGAGTGATGTCACCGACTGATGTGAGGCTCGCGAATTTGGGCTCACCATCATTTCCATCTTCGTAGCTAATGTTCTCTTCATCCATTTCCTGAAGAACATCTGATGACTCTCCATAATCTTTGAACTTCACGAGGTTCAAGGCTACGTAGTTACTCTTGCTGAGATAACCATCAAGTTCAGGCGTATACTTATCTTCTGAAAGAATAATCGGTGCAATCATTCCCGGAAAGATCGGACTATTCACAATAGGAATGATCACGACTTCGGAAGGCAGGTCATTCACCGTACTGGATGTGTTCGCTTTAACAGCTTTGTCTCTAGGGGCCATATTGTATTCCTTATTAAAAAATTAGCGAACGTCGATAACAAGACGGCCTGGATTATCGAGATAGAATATATCAAAGCTTGCTTTCGCCTTCATGGTCATCTCCATCGTGAGAGTTTTTCCATCAACGCTAATGAAGTCGACAGACTTCACAAATTTCGAATTTTTTATTTGAGGCTGACCTGTCATCGCCTGTGTGTTGAAAAAATCAACCGAGATATTACGCTTCGGAGCCGAGATGTGTCCGTAGATTTTTGGAACACCTGGAGTATTGAAGTCGATAACAATTCTTTCGTATCCACGTCCAGCAACGACGGAGTTTCGAATACCCGTAATGGCTGAAGAAGCCATCGTTGATGACGAGTGAAAAACACCTGAATCAAGAAAAATAGATTTCTTTCTTCCGGAGATTTTCCAGATTCTTTCTTCCATCAGGCCTTGCGCAAAAACAGAACTACAAACGAAAAGGGCGAGGACGGCAATTCGAACGATCATGAAGGTTCTCCTCATTAAGAATCTAGTAAATTTATTTTAGTAAAAAGGATGGGTTAAGACAAAAAATTCTTCGTTTTCTTGATAAAAGCTGTGAAGAGAAAGCTGCACACAAATCCAAAGGCCAGAAGAGCAGTTGTTCCGCCCCCACCGTCACCTTTATCACCCATATCAATCGTCGCACAACCTGCGCCTGCCGCGTTAGTCTTTCCATCATCCCCCCCGAACACGGTTGCGCTTGCAACTTGGTAAGTGAAGGGGGCATCTAAGCAGAATGAATTATCCGACAAATTTGATGTGGTTTCCAGAATAGGAGTTAAAACACCTCCAACATCTTCCCAGATCCCCATAACAAGTAAATAAGGTAACTGAGTGCCGGTTGAGAAAATATCTGAGGATGGAAATGTTTGAGCAATGTAGAAGTTACTAAGCTTTCTCGACTTCAGTGAGAGATCAAAAATATTGTTTGTTGCGGTTGCACTCAACGGAAGAGTTGCCTCCAGATCTGTCGAATAAGTTTGATAAACACCCGAGTACGATATGGCCTGATGGAAGGCCGGAAGGGCAACTCCATTTTGAATAAAATCCATTTGATATTCGAGCTGATTCCCAAACGCTTGAGATACCAATCGTATCTTGAGATATTTTTGAGACGGTGTAGAAGAGGTGTAACTTCGAAGATCAATCTCGAGCGCATCCTGAGTAGACCATAAGGTAGAACTTGGAGTGAGAAAATATCCGACAAATGATTTTTGCGTTCTTGGTTCGGCACTATAGTTGTAAACGCTCACCGGAACGCCGAAACTCGTCTGAATTTTTTCAAAATTATAATCAGCATCAGATCGCAAACTACAGTTTATTGAAATAACACCTGCGTTCGCGGTATTGCTAGAGGAAGTCAGTGTGATCCCTTGGGGGTTTCCATCATGCTCGACTCCACAGGCATTGTAGAATCCACCAACATACGATGCCGGACAAAAATTTGATTGAACGTTGGCAAATGATCCAGGAAGAGACTCAAGTTTTTTAACCACTGAAGTGTAAATATAAAAAGTATCATTTGGGTCAAGCCCACTGATATCAAAATAACCATTCTGATCTGTTACACCGGCAACAGTATCACCTGTCTTAACTGAAATAAGTTGCACCTGAGTACCAAGTACACCAACGTTACTTCCACCTTTGACCCAACCAAAGATTCGTCCATAAGTTGTATCGTAAATCTGGCGAATTCCTGATTTATCATCGTAAGCCAGAGTCGCTTGACCTGGAAAATTGGAATAAAACATCGTAGAGTTTAAAACTTCAGAATGAGCCAGACCAAAAAAGTGTCCTACTTCATGCGTGACTACGTCCCCGAGATAGATAGATCCCGTAGCGTAATTTCCTGGAGTCGCCATGAAATTATAATTATCATTCAATCTGATTGTGGCGGCTTGGATATCTCCACCCGAATTTGAACTGATCTCTGTAACTCCAATGACGGCCGATCCATAGGTGGAGAAATTTGAGTCGAAGATGACTTTGTTTGATGAGGTTGCGACGGCATTGAGTTTCGCAGAAGTAATCGAATTCCATTCAGCGATTGAGTTTAAGATGATGCTTCTTGCCGAAGCTGCGGAAAGGTCATTGGTGTTGGTGTTGATGACAATATTTTGATTCTTATCCTGCCATTTAAGTTTCTTCCCAGTGGAAGTCAGAGAACTTTGATGTCCCCATACAGAGTAAGAGATAAAAAAACAAAGAAGCAAAGGGCGCATTTCAATCCATTGAAAAGAGCGAGATCAGATTTTTTTCTGACGGCCCATGCGGAAGATCCCACCGCAAAATGCCAGAAAACCAATCAGCCAGAATACGTTCAAGCTTTTTGGTTCATTACTATCTTCGCTTTCATCGTTTTTTGAAGCAATACTGCGATTTTTTCCCTCTGATACTGAGGCAGGAGCTCGGTTGGCAAAAGCGGTTGGGTTATCCAGAAACTGAGCAGATTGCACCACTTTAAGGTTTGATCCTTTAATCGTTTTTATCATCTGTTCAAATTCCTGAAGTTTAATTTGTCCGATCTGGGCATTCTCTGGAAATAAAGTATTCACCAAAATCACATCTTTGCCGTAGCTAATAACCTTATAACTACCAAAGCCCAGGTTAAGACCCCAATAGCGGTTATCGATACTTTTCGTAAACAGAGCAACTTTCTCCCCTCCAATGAATTTGGGTACCCCTTCTACTTTACTAGTCACGCCATCAATCGATCCCCCGGGATAATGAACAATCACTTCATCCATTCCAAAAAAATCTGAACGGAGACCATATTCTTTTTCCATTTTGAAGATCATTTGGGTCGCTATAGTACCATTTTCGAGCTTCACGCTCTTGCTCTTTAAGTAGTGGCCTATGATGATCCCATCGGCTTCCCGCATTTGGGTCTCAGTAGGTACAAGTTGAAAAGTCGTCGCCTCCAAAGAAAGAGGGATCAGAATTAAGGCTAAAATTTTCCAGACCACAATGAACTCCCCGTATAGACCTACTGGTCTTGTCGGTTATTCATTGCAGAAACTTGAGCAATACTATCGGGCTTTAAGGGATGGGTAAGAGATGAATATTATTGGGTGCAAATTCCATTTTATGATCGGCGAGATGTTCAAAACAAGAGGAGGCATCAATCACAATCACCGTATTATTCAGGGGAATCAGATCTCGCAAAAAAGTTCCCAGCATCTTTAGCTCTCTCTCTGAAAGACCAAAAGATATGTTCTCGAAAATGAGTAAAGAGTTCTCAATTCTCTTTAACAGTTTTGAGAGTAAATAAACTCTCTGCTTTTCTCCACCAGACAGTGAGTTCAAGGCACGATCAAGTGAAAGATAATCCAAATTTAAAATTTTAAGATATTCCCAGACTCTTTTAAATTTTGGTGTGAGTTCGATTCGTTCAAGCACCTGACTCAAAGGAAGGTTGTACGCCTCCGCTACCGTCATGACTCCATCAGTGATATTGGCGTAAAGTGGTTTAATCTTGAGTCCCTTACAATCTTCACATTCAAGCACGATGTCCTCGAGATACTGCATCTCAATGGTGATCTGACCTTTACCCTCACAGCGTGGACACATCCCTAGTTCCGAGTTCGAAGAAAGATGTCCTTCTTTTAGATTCATGCTTTTGGCGATCGGAAGTTTTAAAAAATGTCTTCTGATCATGGTTGAGAGCTCAGTGATGGTTCCGACACTCGAGCGAGAGGTGAATCGATTGAGGTCTGAAGCGATCACGATAACGTCATCAAAATCGTGAGGTGTCTTCACAGACTTTACTGAAAACTTTTCTTCTTCTAACCAATCACCATGAATTTTTTTATGGATCGTATTCGCCATGATTTTAACGAGGGCCGCAGTTTTTCCCGTCCCTGAATTTCCTGTAACCCACACTAAGTCTTTCACCGGAACTTTAAAGTCCGGATACTGTTTTCCATAAATCTCTGGCGAAGTGACTTGGATGTATTCTGGGTAGCGAGTGGGAACTTTCTTCACATCCCAAACGATCTTTTCCTTGTTTTTGAAATAATTTTTCGGCTCACCTTGATAAAGAACCTCACCGCCATTTTTCCCTGACTGAGGCCCCATCACAATTAAATAGTCAGAGGCTTTTTGCATAAGCTCAGAGTGATCAATTAAGATCACAGTGTTACCTTGATCGATGATCATTCTCAGGCCTTCAAGAAGTTTTTTTAGCTCATGATCAGCAAGACCTACACTTGGTTCATCCAAGACAAACAAACTGTCAGTACCTTTAAAGGAGAGGTATTTGATGAGAAGAAGACGCTGATACTCTCCTGCCGAAAGTGTTTTTGCTTTTCGTAAAAGCTGAAGGTGACCAAGTCCCATATCACGAGCCATCTGCAGATTTTCCTGAATACCTTCAAACAAACGGCGCTCGTGTGATGTGGTTCCAACCTTACCCTGAAAAAGATCGAAGGCATCATCAACGGTGAGTTCCATGACTTTATCTAGACCCCAAAAGTTATCTTTCAGAACCATTTTATAGTGATGAACGCTATTATTGAGTCTCGTCGAATGGCAGGCGAGACAGGGCTCTTCTTTCTGCATGTGGCGAATATAAATACGAACCGAAGGCTTATATTTTCTGCTATCCAGATACTGCTTAAGGTCCTTGTATCCTGGGTATCTCCCTTCACCTTCGTTGAGCATTTTAAAAAATTCTTTCGGTAACTTCTTTATGGGAAGATCGAGTGGTATTTTTTTCTTCTTCGCGAGTTTCAGTAACTCCTCATAGGCATCCTGAAAGGGAGCGTAGTTTAGAAGTTTAAGACCACCCTCTTCAATAGTTAGATCGTGGTCCACAACTTTATGATCATCATAGATCAGTTTGGCGCCGTATCCGTTACATTCCGGACAAGCACCTAGAGCACTGTAGGGAGAAAATGCACTGACAGTAAAAACCGGACGAGACTCAAAATCTCCGTGAGGACAAACCTTTTCAAAATGAAAATTTAAAATCTGAGGTTTTTTCATGCCCTCGCCCCAGATCTGATATGTGAGGCCGAATTTATCGAGCTTTAGCTCCGCCCATTTTTTATCAAGACTGGATAGATTATCACCTTTGAAGCGAAGCACTTCCCATTGCTCGTCAGAAGTCTGGGCCTCGTAAGTCACAATGGTTTTTCTTTTGGCCGAAAACGTTCGAGCGGGTAAAAAATCTTCGCCAAAAACCCTCTGATATTCATTCGGATTTAAGAGAATATAATAAATGTTGTTATTCACATTGCTGGGAAGTTGTTCACGAATCTGATCACTTACTGACCGGATGACGAGCTCACAATCATGAGTCGGACACAACTCTTTAGCGAAACTAAAAAACAAGTTTTGCAGAGAATCTGTGAGCCTCATGACGTCGCTCACAACCGTTCGGGCCCCCATGACAGGATTGATTTGAGGCAGTCCAAAGACTGGCAAAACTGGAAAGATTCGATCGACATCCACGGCAGCTGGACGTTCGATGAAAAACTTTACCGAATTTGGAAACGAGTTCAAAAAGCGCCGCTTGGATTCAGCTAAGAGAGTATGAAAAGCGAGTGATGTTTTACCCGAACCCGAGGGACCAGCAAAACAAATGAGCTTGTGTAGAGGAATGTCGAGATCCACATTTTTGAGGTTGTGAACACGAGCACCACGGATTTCGATGGTTTCTGGATTTTCCATAAATCATAGAGTGCCATTTCTCTGTGGCTTGGTAAATCATTGAGAGTTCGACAAAACTAGATAAAACACTAAACCAAATTTCTTCTGTTAAATAAATTCTTTTACAAAAGAAGGTCAGTTTCAGTTTTCCCTTAACTTAAATCGTAAATAGCACGAAATGACTCCATCATGAGTGAGGTCATTATCAAAAAAAGTAACAAGAAATCGATGCAGTTTGACCCCTTTGATATAGGAGTGGGCGCACTCTTAACTATAGCTAGTATCTTTTCATTTTTAGAATTAATGGCAGATTTTTAAAAATGGGCATAAAAAAAGGCTCCATTCGGAGCCTTTTTTTGAACAATAATTTTCTGAGAATTAACGTTTCGAGAACTGGTAAGAACGGCGTGCACCAGCAAGTCCGTATTTCTTACGCTCAACTTTACGTGGATCTCGTGTGAGGAACCCAGCAGCTTTGAGTTCAGGACGAGAATTCGGAGCAAGCTTCAAGAGGGCACGAGCGATACCAAGACGGATTGCTCCAGCTTGACCAGTCACTCCGCCGCCTTTCACGTTGATTTTAAAATCATAGTTTTCGTTCATCTTGAGAAGGTTCAAGGGTTGGAAAACGATGTAACGTGAAGTTGCTTTAGGGAAATAGTTTCCAACGTCACGTGTATTGATCAAGATTTTTCCTGATCCTTTTGACACGTAAACGCGCGCTACAGAAGACTTACGTCGACCGATAGTGTGGAGATCATAAGATTTTGCTTTAGACATAAAGTTCTACCTTTTAAATTAGATGTCGAATTTAAGAATTTCAGGTTTCTGAGCTTCGTGATTGTGAGTTGGACCCACAAATACTTTGAGCTTAGTAAACTGAGAACGGCCAAGAGTGTTCTTGCCGAGCATACCGCGAACGGCTTCTTCAACAATTGCTTCAGGGTGTTTTTCAAGTTGAACTTTAGCTGTGCGAGCTTTGATTCCACCGATGTGATTTGTATGCCAGTTGTAAACTTTCTGGTTCCACTTATCACCTGTGAACTTCACTTTCTCAGCGTTGATAACGATAACGAAATCGCCAGCATCGTTGTGAGTTGTGAATTGCGGCTTGTTCTTTCCACGAAGAATCTTCGCGATTTCTGAGGCCATGCGTCCTACTACCATATCGGTAGCATCTACAACGTACCACTTTTTGATGTCTGCCATTTCGGCTTTCGTGATCGTGTACGTACTTTGCTTGATCATAATCAACCTTCCATTAAGTAAGAAAAAATTTTATCCCTTATAAAGACGACAGGACCTTAAGTCAATACAACTCACTAAGCCAACTTGCTAAGGGTCAGCGATTGAGCGGCAAGGAGTCTTATAAGAAGTGGGAGATCTTAGAAGAATCCAATTGACACATGGAGGCGTCCGGGGGTCTCTAGACTACCATCGAGGTTAGTCTTCCTCAAGGTTTTTATCCCGTAGTCAAAGTCTAACGTGCCGACAGGAGTAAGAATTTTAAAACTGATACCAACTGAGCTTCTAAGATCGTTGAAATTCATCTGATCGACGAAGACGCGGCCCGCATCATAGAATATGCCGGCCATAAACGTTTCAGTGATAAAGTAGCGTGGCTCGAGTTTAAAATTCGCCATGAAGGCCCTGTTTTGGATTCGGACCTGTGAGATGTCGTATTTGTTTGGAAGCTTATTGATTTCTTCATCGGTGTAACCGCGAACAATATCCTGACCCGAAAGACGAAAAACTTTAATGTTTGGAATATAACCAGCAGTTCGTTTGTAATTGAATGTGTGCCCATCTTGCTGCACATCTTGAACGGTTTGGGCTTGGCCGTCGGGACCGGTGATCACACTTTTAGCAAGATTCTCCTGCACTCCACCGGCTACAGAAATTGCAATCGTTCCATTTCTGAATGGAATATAAAAACGATTCCTTGAAATCAATTTGTAATAATTAATTTCAAGATTTGGTGTTTTTTGAGAAAGAAAATAGGGATTGGCAAACTCGCAGGACATGTTGAAGAAGGCTCCCTTCAGTGGATTTACTTGAGAGTTACGAAGATCGTAAGTTAAGCTTGGAGTAATCGCACCGATCTTAAAACTTCCGTTATCACGCGCTTCCGTAGCATCGGTTTGAGTGATTTGTTCGAGCTGATGACGGAAAGATCCGGAAAAGCGTTTTGTAAAATCTCGAGTGAAGGTGTTGTTCACACGTTGAATATCACCATCGAAAGAATAAAAACGCTTACGTTGAAAAGTAAGTCCAAGTTGGTAATCAACACTCGTATCAAAAAGATCCCCTTGGGTAAAACTGAACGTAGAATTGTACTCAAGAAGTTTTTTATGTTCACGTCTGCGACGAGGATCAAAGACGGCATAACTTAAACGTTGGTTCACTTGACCAGTGAGAGTGATGGAGCGGTTGGCACCACCAATGTTTGTGTATGAAGCTGTTGCCAGGAGCTTAAGCCCTAGATCTGTCCTAAATCCTGGAGCAACTTCGAGAAGGCCATATTCCCGTTCACTCACCTTCACAACCAGATCCGTAGAAGTACTCTTTGCATTGTGTTTTACAGGATAGACAACTACCGAATTAAAAAGACCTGTGCTTGAAATAAGACTTTCAATTTCACGGGTCTTGGTTGGAGTGATGAGTTCACCTTGCTCGATTCTGATTTTTTTTGTGAGAACTCGTCTTCTCGTTTTATAGTTACCAAGGATAATCACGCGATTAAGTTGGACGAGAGGGCCGGGGTTCACAGAGATGAGAACATCAACGTCGGATCCAGTTCTTGAATAAGTCACAATGCTATCATCAGTGGCATTGGTGACTTCAGCAAAGTAGTAGCCATTTTCCTGGAGATAAGAAGTGACAAGTTTTAAATCTTCAGGAAGATTCACAGGATTGAAGGGCTGTCCTGCTTTGTTATTAAACTGTGCGAGGATTTTGTCTTCCATGTCTGCTGGAAGTCCAGCAAGGCTGATCGTTCGTAGAATGGCCCGCTGTCCCTCTTGAATATGATAGGTCACTTGGGCAGTATGTTTTCCCTCGTCGAAGGTTACTAAAGGCCCATTAATCTTCACCTGAACAAACCCTCGGTAGATGTATTCGCTTTTTAGATATCCTGCAAAGTAATCGAAATAATCCTGATCGTAATAATTAATCGAAGCAAGCTCAAAAGCTTCTTTCTGAAACATCTTTTTTAGTTTTGGAGCTGATATATAGACGTTCCCATCGAAGTGAACATCCACAAGTCTTGTTTTATATTTTTCATTAAAGGTTAAACGATAAAGTACGGCTTCTTCTGAGTATTTATTAACAAATTTCGAAGTTTCTACTTTTACTTCCGTATTTAACAGCGCTCTTTTTTCGTAATATTCGGAAACTGCTTGCTTGATGGTACTCTCGGATAAAGGACGTTTAAATTTCCTAAAGAGATCCGAAATGAGCGACATGATGGCGCCATGGTTTTCGCGTTCTAGGTTTCTGAAGTCAAAAGCAAAAAGGGAATCATTGCTTACCTGGATATTAAGCGACACACGTGTACCTTTAATTTTCGATGTGAAATCTAAGTTGATGAGATAGTAGCCGTAGTTGAATAATTCTTTCTGTGCCTCATCAAGGAAGAGCTTATACTTATTGAGTTCGAAAGGTCGGTTATAAAACTTAGTGAATTTATTTTCTAGGAAGTCCTTAACAAAAGCAGATTTGGCATTACTCGATACACCTTTAAAGAGAATAGGCTCGCCAAGTGTAATCACGATATTGATATGGACCTTGTTTTCTTTTTCTATGACTTCGTAGTTATGAGAACTATAAGGGTAACCAAGAGCTTCTAGCTTTTTATTGATTCCTTCAATGTTTGTCTTCAGACGTTGTTCTTCGTATGTGTCGCCTTCACGCATATTGATCAGCTGATTAGGATCTGATTCAAGATTCCTATCAAGAAACCCAATATTTATTTCTTCAATAAGTGGCTTGAGTTTGAAATAGACATTGAGAATTGTCTTCTTATTATCTTCTGTGAGTTCATAGTAAAAGGAGCTGTAACCACCATCAGATGACAAGAGTCGAATGGTGTTTTTAAAATGAACTAAACTTCGGTATTCTCCAGTCAAGCTCTCAAGTTTTGTTCGTCTTTCAGTGCAGGAAATGGATACCGGACATTCTACGAGAACCTGATCCAATACAAATTTCTGGGCCCAAGCACTGCTCCCTAATAGAAAAAATATAATGGCGATAAGAAACTTCATTTGAAGGTCCACCTAAATTTCAAGTCACCGCCGATGGAGTTATCAATAATATCTTCTTCACCGTCCTGGTTTGAACGGATTTCATAAATTCCCTGAAGCTGTACTTTCTTGTTCACACTGTAAGTGAGATCCATTCTCTGTCGTTGCCCAATCCCACTTCCAACGGTACTGGAAACGGAAACGCTCAAAGCTTCATCAAGGCGCTTTCGTAATTCGATCTTTGTGGCCGATCGAGTTCTCCCTACCGTTGAGCCGTCAGCGGATTGAGTGCCTCGTCCTGACAGCAAGCTCGCAGTTTGGGACTGTTCGATCACACTTCCAAGATTTAACTGGAGACCAAATTGTTTATTTAAAATATCACTCACCTTGAAGCGATCGAATACGAATGATCCGACCCCCATCCCGGCGAGCTTGTCCTTGTCCTGACCAAGTGAAGTTTGTTGGTCGTCAGTGTAGCCAAAGGCTATAAGTGATAGAATTGAGTTTCTACTCAAAGCGGGCTCAGATGATAAATCGAAGTTAAATTTTTCTAGATCTCCATAGGCCTTTGCATAAACCTTATAATTTGAAATTGTTGTTAGTGCCTGAATATCAAAGTCCGGATTCGCAATTGGTTTTTTAGAAACGAAATGAAAATCAGCATTGGTAATGAAGTACTCATTATTTTTAAAATATACTTTCGAAGCACCTGGTGGCGAGGATAGTTTCCCTTCTCCACGTGGGTGAATCGGACTTCCTACGATACGGACTTCCCCTTTAAGGCCGACATCCATGAGGGAGTTTGTAAGTCGGGCGAGGTTTTCTGATTTAACATTCACGTTTAGATTGATTAGTCGATCAATCGGTGAATCTTGATTTTTAGGAAGATAACGAACGTCCGTTAAGCCAGATGACTTCGATTCAAAGTCTGAAAGCTCATTAACAATGAGAACTTTATTGAGAAGAAGGTCACCGTTTAAATTATAAGGAGGATGATTCCCAAGGATCGTACCTTCTCCAGATACATTGATTGATGACTTACCAAGAATGGGAATTTCTGCCCGATCAAAATCATAATGGAGATTAATGTCGGGGGTGAAGTCATTGAAAAATATATCTCCTTTTACTGAAGCCGATCCATTATCAAGGGCCATTGAAAGTTCTTTGATGTATAGCCGCTTATTTATAAATTCAAGGGAATACTTAATATCGTTTAATGGAAATGGAACGTTCGCTACCGAAAGACCTAAACCAGTGGCCTTACTTAGAAAGCTCACATCATATTTATTTCCATCACTATCAATTTTAACTATGTTGTCTAAAAAGCCCTCGGCAGAAAGAATCGGTGAAAAAAGAATACTGAGAATTTTTGAATTTACATGGACTTCATGAACAAGAGAGAGGTCTTTATCTAAATGTCCTGAACCTTTAGTATGAACAAACAGATCGGTCTGTTTTACGTCAAGGTTCCATTCCTTGACTTGTCCGTTATGAATAATAAATTCTGGAGCCTTCGAAGTATAATCAACATGAAAATCAGGATGATCAAAAACAAAGCGATCCAGAGAAGCTCTGAGTTCAAGATCTTTAAACGAATGAGAGAATTTTGTATCTAACGAGAAAGCAATTTGGCCTTTTAAGTTTTCTTGTTCTAGGTGCTGACCAAAAAAGGCACTCGCCAAAGGTTTAAGTTCAGACAAATTGCCTTTAAGAGAGAGCTCCGATTTCATACCCGGTAGCAACGAAATATCAAATTTCGAAACAAGACTTTCGCCGATGAAGTTTAAATCGCCCTTCACCGATTTAGGCATCACTCTTAGAGAAATGTCTGAGTCCTCGAATTTATGATTTTGACTGTGGGTATTGAACATCTTGGACTGAATATATAAAATGTAGTCATTTAATTTTCCTTTACCCTTTACCGTTCCAGAAATCGTCCCATCGATGTTGAGGTTAATTCTCTTCGCAATATTGAACGAAGATAACGCGAGATTTTCCCATCGGTAATTCACCGTCATGAATTTATCAGGCATGGAGAATGTAAAATCTCCCCGGAGCTCACCGTCACTCTTTTGAGCATCGAGACCGAGGAATCTTAACTCTTGATGGATCATCTCAAACCTAACTGACCCCTGATTAAATGCTTCGCCGTAGGCAGTAAAATCTTTAAATTTAATGTCTGATTTTATTTTTAAGTCGTTAAGCTTCGTCTTACCGTAAATATTCACATCAACTTGCGCCGTCAGATTTAAATCCTCTGGTAGAAAATCTATCTTCGAGAAAACGGGATGAAGAATCTGATACATGTCGGACATGTTGGTTGAATTTGTGTTGATACCGAGCGCGATATCAGAGTTATCGTAATTTACGACTCCGCTACCAGAGAGCTCAGTCGATCGAAAAATAGTATCAAAGCGATTAATGACGACATTCGAATCCTTGAGAGCGACCGTGATATCTTTGTCGGCAGCGCCTAGCCGATAACCCAAGATCTCAAAGCCTTTGGTCTGCCCTTTTAAATTAATATGAACATCATCAAGTGGACCTTGAACATTGATACTGAGTTTTCCTTCACCTTTGACATCGAGATTTGCGATGTTGCCAAAATCCTGGAGATTGACCTGGGCATCTAGAACAGAAAACCGGGCCTCTTTTTTGTTTACGAAACCATCGATCTCTAGCTTGGATCGACCTAGATCGGCGTTGGCGCTTAACCTGAACTCTCCCCCTACAACACCAATTTCTGCGTCATCAAATATGGTTTTTTGAATCTCAAGAATTTTAAATGGTTTTTTCTTATCACCCACTACCAATCGTAAATTATTTACAGTGAAATGATGTTCAGGGTGAAAGTACAAATCACCTTTGTCGTAATTAAAGATGATATCCCCATTCAGTTTTCCTTTTAAGATTTTAAATTGAGGACCAAGGATTCTTATGGCATTTGCTAGTGTTACGTTTTCTAAATGGGCATGGATCGGGGATGGTAAGATTACTTTCGTTTCAAGATTTGCCACTTCGGCCGGAGCATTCAAATGCAGAGACTGCTTCTTATAGTTGAGCTCTAGTTTATCCAGGTAAATTTTTTGGTTCTCAAATTTTAAAGAGGCATCCAGGCGATCTGCAAAGAATAGATTCGACCTAAAGTCTTCTAAGGCAATTTTAGATAAGCCAGAGATCCTTCCCTTGTCGTACTTTAAGTTAAAATTAAACAAAGCATTACCGCGCTTGATTTTAACAATTTCTGGAAATTGAAATTCCGATTTAAGGTTTTTTATATGAACATGAGACTCTCCATTGATTTCAGCCGAAGCACTTTTCAATAATCTGTAGTTTTTAATTTCTCCCTTTAGGAGAAGTGACTGAACATCATGCTGAATTTTGAGTCGGTAAATGTGAATATCTTGGCGCGAGATCTCGGCGTCTGCCCAAACTTCATCTAAAACGAAGGAGCTTTCCAGAGAGGGTTTAATATTCGAGAGATGGAAGCGGGCAATGAAACTGTCATCTTTTTTGAAAAGCTTTAGGCGTTTAGCCTCTAGCAATTCATAATTAGCTATAATCAAAGAATTTTCAATCAGAACGGAGTCGATTCGGATCGGAAGTTTCTTTGAGAGATCAAAAATTGAATCGATAACTTTCTGATCAATTTCTTTAAGTTCGTCATCTTTTTTGGGAAACTGATAATCAATCACTGAATCTGAAATTCTAATTTCACCGAAAGACAGTTTCTTTTCTTCTATCTCAATTAGATTAATGTAAAACCCTAGCTTCCCGAATTCGGCATTGAAGCTTTCTTCCGGACCGAGTTGTTTGGCGACAATAACCTTATTGAGCTCAAGTCCAGGTGGAAAGAAACTTACTTCGATGTTTCTCATCGAAACCTGCATGTTCGCTCTCTTCTGACTTAAATCAGTGGCCACCCTAGAAACAAGTTTACCGAAAGACTTTGTTTGTACAAAGATCACGAAAGCGAAGAAACTCGCTAACGCTACAAAAAAGAATGCTCCAAGAACGCTCTTAAATCTCATCTAATCTCTTAAGCCTCTCACGGGTCAAACGATACTCGGAGTTGATCGAAAAGATTTCAAGAAGAACACGCTTGGCTTCCTTGAGAGAATTCATCCGCAGATAAGCTTCAGCTTGGCCATAGAGAAAGGAGAGGATGTCATCCTGAGTTTTCGAATGATCCAGTCCCTGTATCGCTGTATCCACAGCTGCGCGAAAATCACCAGTCTGTAGTTGGCAAGTCAGGCGAAGATAATTTGCTTTGAGCAACATTGTTGCCTCAATGTCTTTGAGGATTAATTTTTCAACGGCCTTAAGGGCAACCTTGGGTAAGTCGGCCTGTAGAAAACTGATGGCTATTTCAAAAAGCTCTCTCGCAGAATGATCTTGATGCTTAAATAAATTATAGAACTGAGACTCATCTTCAATGCTCTCCGTGGATAGGGCGGAGAACATGGGAATAACAGGAAGGCCATCCGAGAGTACAAGATCGATGTCAAGTTTTGGAACCAAGCGCTCTTCTTTCTGACGGGGCCGAACAAAGTAAGCCTTCAGATGTTGATAGTACTTCTCAAAATAGACAAAGTCGTAATCAGGATTACTTCTGACGTCAACGGCGTAATCAAAAGCAATCTCTTTCAAGTCATTCTGATGAAGAAGATTTAAAAGGATCGATTGAAATTTAAAATCTTCGACGTAAATCAGAAGCTCTGCCATTTTTTTGAAGCATGTTTTACTTACTAATCCTTCAATCAGAACTTGGCAAAGACCTCGGTAGACTTCGATGTAGCCTTTTCCGGTAGTAGCATCAAGAACATCAGCCATCATTTGAACTTTATTTTTTATCCCTCGTGATGAAGCGCGCTCTATGATCGAAAGAAAAAGAATCTTGAGCGTCTTTTCAGAAGCTTCTAAATCATAAAGCATCAGGGAAAGAGAAAGCTGCTGGAGGTGAAGGGTAAAATCATTTTTGAAATACTTGTCCGTCATCGTTACTAGGATCGGAGGAATAGCTGGATTCTTCATTTCAAATAAATAGATTTGGAACTCAGAGATAAGTCGATTAAGGTCATCGATCCTTCCCTTCTTATCGGCAATTCTGATTTGAAGAAATTTATACTGACGATGATGGGTCTTGATCGCGGAATCTGGAAAAAGAGAAAACCATTGGATACAGGCATCAACATCATCTTCGATTTCAATTTCAGATAAATCTAAAATAATCTGGGGAGGTAAATATTTTTTTTGCTCTAATAAACTTTGAAGATAAAGAATCAATAGTTCTTTGGATGGTAATGAATTTTGAATCAGCTGCGCTTCGGCCGCTTTTTGAGCTTCAGAAAATTTGGATTCGTTCATCCAATTTTGGATGCGTAATAATGATTCTTCCATGCCCCTTCCTGGTGCATATTAAACACTTAGAATCATTATACTTTTAATGAGATTTTTTTGTTAAATAATTGGTCGAAAATTGGCTTGAAACGAAGTCTGGATCATTCAGAATTTCTTTGTGCAAACTGAGGTTTGTTTGGATTCCGCTGACCACGGTTTCGTTCAAAACTCGTTTGGCACGAGTGATGCAATTTTCGCGATTATCGGCCTGAACGATGATTTTTGAAATCATAGAATCGTAGTATGGAGGTACGGTATATCCAGTGTAAACGTAATCATCCGTTCGAACACCGATACCACCTGGACGGTGATAATGCGTAATATAACCCGGAGAAGGCATACCAGTCTTAGGATTCTCAGCATTTATACGGAATTCAATCACATGATTTCTAAAAACAATATCAGACTGTTTGAAGCGATTGACTTCACCTTGAGCATGACGAATTTGCTCAGAGATAAGATCTACACCTGTGCGCCCTTCCGTTACCGGATGCTCAACCTGAATACGTGTGTTCATTTCCATGAAGTAAAATTTTTGAGTGTCTTGATCGTAAAGAAATTCAACTGTTCCTACAGAATCGTAATCAACAAACTTTGCTAAGCGAACCGCAGCGGAACAAATTTCCTCTCTCACAGCAGGTGATAGGACCGGCGATGGTGCCTCTTCCAGAATCTTTTGGAAGCGACGTTGGATCGTGCAATCACGCTCACCAAGATGGATAACGTTTCCATGTTTATCAGCAAGAATTTGTACTTCAATGTGACGAGGGCTTAAAACGTATTTTTCAATAAACAGAGTTCCATCACCGAAAGCAGCTTTCGCTTCTTCTTGTAATCGGGACAGTGCAGGCCAGAGTTCATCGAAATTTTCGATGCGCTTCATTCCGCGACCACCGCCACCAGCAGAAGCTTTTATGAGAACTGGAAAACCCATTTTCTCGACTTGCTTCTGGATTTCAGATTCAGAAACGTCTTTTACATAAATAGGTTCAAGGGTTGGTACGTTAGCTTTTTTAGCAGTAATTTTAGATTCAATTTTATCGCCCATGCTCTGGATACATTTCACAGACGGACCAATAAAAGTAATTCCCCACTTCGCACACATGTCAGCGAATTCATCATTTTCAGAGAGGAATCCGTAACCGGGGTGGATCGCATCAGCACCAGTAATTTCAGCTGCAGATAAAACCTGAGGAACATTCAAGTAGGACAGAGCAGACTTAGCGGGCCCGATACAAACTGATTCATCGGCCATTTTTACATGGAGAGAATCCTCATCTGCAGTCGAGTGAACAGCAACTGTTTCAATCCCAAGCTCTTTACAACTCCGGATCACGCGAATGGCGATTTCTCCGCGGTTAGCGATAAGAACTTTCTTGAATTTTTTTATTTCTGGTTTCATTTAGTTTGGTTTAATTTTGCAAAGGGGCTGACCATATTCAACCAAAGATTCGTTATCAACACAGATCTCAACGATCTCGCCAGCAACATCTGCATCAATTTCATTCATTATTTTCATCGCTTCAAGAACGCAAATGGCCTGACCAACTTTCACTCGATCACCAACTTTACAGTAGACTGGTTTGCCCGGGCCCGGTGATGTGTAGAAAGTCCCAACAAAAGGTGACTTGATCACATGCAGGCCAGTGTCAGCAGAGGCTTTTGGTGTAGCTTGAGCTGGGTGAGCAGCTGGAGCTGGACTAGCGTGAACTGCAGGAGCAGGTGCGTGGTGAACCGGAGCGTGATGAACGACCTGTGCCGGAGCAGAAGTTGCAGCGAAGTTCACAATCACTTTGAAGTCTTTAGCTTCAACAGTGAGTTCAGTCACACCTTGTTCTTTGGCGACTTTTACGATGTCTTTAATTGTATCTAAATTCATAATTAACCCTGAGCTCTTGAGAGATATTCGCCTGTGCGAGTATCGATTTTAAGAATTTCGCCTTCCTTTATGAAAAGCGGAACGTTCACTTGCAGACCAGTTTCAAGGATCGCTTTTTTATTTCCACCCGTGGCAGTGTCACCCTTCATTCCAGGATCAGTTGTGACGACTTTGAGGTTAATGAAGTTTGGAAGTTCAATCGAGATCGGACGACCATTATAATAAAGAATGAAAACTTTGATTCCGTCTTGTAGATAGAATTTATTCTCTCCCACTTGATCGTGAGTTAAATGAACCATTTCGAAAGTCGTCTGATCCATGAAGTTGTAACCTTCTATATCTCCGTAGTTAAACTCCATTTCTTTTTCTTCCATATCTGGACGGCCAACAGTTTCAACACCCGCTTTAAAAGTGCGTTCAATAGTTTGGTTTGTTTCAAGATTTCTAATACGCGTGCGAACAAACGCAGAACCTTTACCTGGATTCACGTGTTGAAAATCAACGATAATCCAAGGCTTCCCTTCGATTTCAATTTTCAAACCTTTTCTAAAATCAGTTGTTTGATACATAAAAGCGCATCCCTTTTGACTTACAATTGCGACGTTGCCGCAATGTAATAAACCTGTTTTCCGAGTCCGCTGATTATGGCAGTGGCGGCTTTTGCCGTCAACAAACTATGTCGGAACTCTTCCCTCTGGTAGACTTGGGAAAGATGCACTTCAATTACTGGAATTTTCAGTATTTTCAGAGCGTCATGGATAGCGACACTTGTATGCGCATACCCACCAGGATTGATAACAAGAGCGTCATATTTTTCAGAAAAAGCCTTCTGAATTCTCGAAACAATTTCACCTTCAAGGTTTGATTGAAACCAATCAAGAGTCGCACTTGTTTTCAATTTTTCATTCGTTTCTCGGATAATATCATCGAGAGAATCTTTGCCGTAAACGGCAGGCTCGCGAGTGCCCAACATATTGAGGTTTGGACCATTGATCACTAAAAAATTTTTCATAAAAACCTTAAAGATGAAGTGCAGCTTCAGAGCGAAGAGAATCGAGAAAGCGGTCGAATGCCGTTGAAATTTTATTTTCCAATGGAGACTTAGCTTTCACTTTGTTTTCTATTATCGAAATCAATTCATCATGGCCATCTTCTTCTGTAACAACCTTGAGTGTTGGGCGAGGTCCATGATCGGCCTTGAGTTTGCGAACGACAATCATTTTTTCTTTGGTTGAACGGTCATCGGGGTTGAGCTCAAGAATTTTATCGAGAAGCTCGATCGCTTTGTCGTAGTAGTGTTGAGAACAATAAAGATCTATGAGGGTATGAGAAATCAGAGGACCGTCATTGACCACATTCTGATCATTCACATCGTTGATTTCGCCTTCATCCTCGAATTCATCAGCATAAAAGTCATCATCCAATGAGCGTTCTATGATTTTCTCTGTTTTATCTACAAAGATTTCATCACTGCCCGGTTTTCGCATGACCCACTGTTCATCACTTGGGGTTTCTTCGATGGGCGATTGTTTATATTCAAGTTTTGGTTTTTTATTTTCTTCGCTGTTAAAATCGACTTGGACCCAGTCGTCATCAGAAGTTTCCAGTTGTCGCTCAGGTCGGTCAGGGGACTTGATGAGCTGATCGAGAGTAAGCTTCTTGTGTCCAACGTGAAGGTCGTCCTCAAGGCGCTTCACTTGTTCAGCAAAATATTTATCCCGCGGGATCATGAACAAAAGATATTTAAATGTCTCTAGTGCTTCTTCAAGATATCCCAGCTGGATGCAGGACTGAGCAAAAATCTTTTGCAAAGATATGTTATCAGCATTCTTGGCAATAATTGGACGAAGGGTATTGTAGGTAAGCTCAAACTTTTGCTGATCAAAGTAGCAGTGAGCTAGGACGATATAGCCTAAGGTGTAGCTTGGATGATTACGAATGCCTTCTTTAAGAATCTTAAAAGCATCATCATACATCCCGAGCTTTCTAAAAGACTCAGCAAGAGGGGCGAAAACCCTCGAGCGAGGATTATTCTTATACATGCTGAAATACTTGGCCAGGATGGCCGATTGGTTCTTTTTCACTAGTTAAGAATCATCCTTATTGGACGCCGGAACCAGTTGGTGCGACGGAACTCTTTGCGGATTGACGTTCCGAAAAGCCGGCCTCATCTTGGTTCAAAATTCTTGGGGTTAAAAAGACAATCAGTTCTGATTTACTAGTTGTCGGTGCGTAAGGACTACTAAATAGCCAACCAATCAGAGGAAGATCTTTTAAAATAGGAACACCAGAGCGAGTTTCTTGTGAATTGGTTGAATAGAGTCCACCGATGACGACTGTAGAGCCGTTATCAACTAAAACGTTGGTTGTGATCGATCGTGTAGAGGTATTGGGTGGAGCATCCGCAGTTGGTCTTTCACCAAAACTCCCTTTTGAGATATTAATGATCATATTAATTGCACCGTCATTCGTAACTTGAGGTGTGACACCTAAAGTAAGCGTTGCACTTACGTTTTGGAATGTAGCGACTGCTGGTGCTGTCCCCGTGGCTAACTGCTGGACACGAAAACTAGTAGTTTCTGTGCTCGTTAAATTGGCGGCTTTTTTATTCTGAGTTACAACTCGAGGTGTGGAAATAACACGTCCCTTAGATTCCGACTCCATAAGTTGTAGGTTGAAATCCAGATTTAACAAACGTTTATAGACACCAATGGTCATACCGAGTACACCCGGAGATTGAGCATTCGGTGCAGTACTAAAAGAGAACCCGGGTCCTACTGGAGCAACTCCAGCAATACTCTTAACTGGATCGTATCCGAAAGTAACACCGCGAGAGAGACCCAAACGTTTTGAATAAGATTCAGAAGCTTCTACAATTTTAGCTTCTATCATAATTTGTGGTGTTTGAGTGTCCAAGGTCTCGATAATTTTCCGAATACGCTCAATCGATTCAACTGTATCCTTAACGATCAAGCTATTAGTTCTATCATCCGCAGCAATAGAAGAACGATTATTGTTAGGTGAAGCACCAGCACCTTGAGTGGTTAGTACCGGAGTTAGATAATCTTTTAGAATTCCCTGAAGTGATGTCAGATCAGCATAGTTGATGAGAAAAACACGGGTGACCATAGGTTCAATTTCTTCCTTCAACACTTGGGCCTCGAGTGCTTCTTTCGTTTCTTTATTAAGCTGAGCAGTTGTCTTTATGACGAGAATATTCGAACTTTTAACTGCAGAAAGTTTTGCTAAGTTCATAATGGTGTCGAGGGCCTGATCCCAAGGCATATTTGTAAGTGTGAGGCTCAGATTTGGCGATTTTGATACTTCCTGGTCGATGATAATGTTGAATCCTGAAGTGTCTGCGATCATATTAAGAACAGTCGCGATGGGAATATCTTTCACGTTAATTGAAATTCGTTTTCCTATGTACTTCTTGGGACCTGAAAGGGTTAGGTTGTCTAGGATATCTTCAATACTTGTCGAACGAGGAATCTTGAGACCGACCCCATCGGTAGAGGGATTAGCTGCAGCAGTGATTTGTCCACCGTCAGTTTCTCGTACTTTATTTTGCGAAAACACACCGAATCTGTTCTCAATACTGAGAGTAATTTTATTTTCATTTATATCCAGAAGAGATCTGACGTTGTCTCGAAGCTGAACTGCAAATCGAATGTCGTTTTCTGAACCCGGCTTTTTGTAGCCTGATATATAGACTGAGCTACCTGGAAATTCTGAAGTATCAATTCCTCGGAGGAGCTTTGGAGAAATGCGAACATTTTTTATGTCGAGAATAATCTGCTTATCTTCCGTTACGTGAAATCGTTCGGCTAAAACAGGTTTATCCGTTTCAATGATAAGTTTACTCACCTCTCCCTCTTGGAGAAAATTCACATTCTTAATTTCCTGAGCCAAAGCTACAGCCGAAACAAAGAGGAGACCGATAAAAAGAAAAAATCCTTTTTTCATATAACTTCCTTGAGCTTATCTGGAGATCGGTATGACCGTTTCCAAAAATTCTTCCTG